>JAFAOS010000067.1 GCA_019247515.1 Chloroflexota bacterium
CACACCGAGCGGAGCGACGCATGTGACCCTCCGCAACCGCGGCCAGCCGTCAGGCTTGGCCAATCTCGCGGCGCCGATCATGTCTGCGCAAGTCCGCAAAGCGACCAACCGCAATCTCAGGCTGTTGAAGAAGATGCTCGAAGGCCGCTAGTCGCAGATCAGGCTCCACGCGCGACAGGGGCGGGGAAGTAGGTGGCGGCTGTCCACTCTCCGCGCAAGCCTTGAGCCAGGCGACAATCTGGCCCCACATGGCCAAACTCTTCTCGCGGATGATCCGCCGGGCACAAGAACGTTCGGCCCGACTGCGACTTGGCTGCAAAGCGGCTCATCGGCCGAACTTCCAGCCGATCTGGGCCCGCGATCAAGAAAGTATTCGGATCGGGGCATGGCGCCGGCCGACGGCCTTTTCGCCGCCTGCAAGGCGCACAACAATCACCGCCGGGGACTGGAAGAAAGGGCGGGTGGTTACATGATTGGCGACCAGGGCACGTCGCCGCGCAGCGGAGACACGGATACGTCGCGTTCTGGCCGGTTGAGTCGGCGAACGGCCTTGAGACTGACCGCGTTTGCCGCCGCGGCGACGCCGACGCTCAGCCAGCTGGCGCTGGCGCCGACAGTACGCGCTCAGGCAGCCCGGGTCGATGCTGGCGATGTCGAGCCCGACGTCAGCATCGCCGAGCTTCAAGCCGCGATGACGGATCGTTTCACGACATCTCGGGAAATCACCCGCGATTATCTGCGTCGCATCGACCGATTGGACCATTCACTCCACTCGGTGATCGAGACCAATCCAGACGCGGGGTCCATCGCCGACGCGCTGGATGACGAGCGCCGCGCCGGCCACGTGCGCGGGCCGCTCCACGGCATTCCGATCTTGCTGAAGGACAACATCGACACCGCGGACAAGACGCACACCGGCGCAGGCTCGCTGGCACTGCTGAGCACCCGACCAACCAAGGATGCCACGGTGGCTGGGCTGCTTCGCGACGCGGGTGCGGTGCTGCTGGGCAAGACCAATCTGAGCGAGTGGGCGAACTTCCGCTCGACGCATTCTTCTAGTGGCTGGAGTGGTCGCGGCGGCCAGTGCGGCAATCCATATGTTCTCGACCGCAACCCGTGCGGGTCGAGCTCCGGCTCGGCGGCCTCGACCTCGGCCAACTTCACCGCTGCCGCGCTCGGGACAGAGACCGATGGCTCTGTGGTGTGTCCGGCGAGCCACTGCGCGGTGGTCGGCATCAAACCAACGGTTGGGCTGACCAGCCGCGCGGGCGTCGTGCCGATCTCCCATACGCAGGACACGGTGGGCACGCACGGTCGCACGGTGGCGGATGCCGCCGCGGTCCTCTCGGCGATCGCGGGGGTGGTCGACCCGCGCGATCCGGCGACGTCGATCAATGCTGGCAAACCGCGCCTGGACTACACCACGTTTCTGGATGCGAACGCGCTGCGAGGTGCGCGGATCGGCATCGCGCGCGACCAGGGATTCGGCATCAGCGACAAGACAGACGCCGTCATGGTCACGGCGATCCAGGCGCTGGCTAATGCCGGCGCGGTGATCGTGGACAACCTCAACATCGGCGCCCTGGAAACGTCGACCACCAGCGCCTCGGAACGGACGGTGCTCCTGTTCGACTTCAAGGTGGATGTGGCCGCGTATCTCGCCACCCGACCATCTGGCGGCCCACGCACCTTGCAGGACCTGATCGATTTCAACAACGCGCACGCGGCGCAGGAGCTGAAGTGGTTCGGACAGGAGCTTTTCATCCAGGCAGAAGCCACCGACGGCTTTTTCGATCCCAAATATGCGACGGCCTTGCCCGACAGCCAGGGTGCCTCCCGACATGCGCTCCAGACGCTGCTCGCTGAGAACAACCTGGATTCGATCGTCGCCCCAACGAACAGTCCAGCCTGGGTGACCGATCTCGTGGACGGGGATCACTTCACGCTGGCCAGCACGGGACCGGCGGCGCGCGCCGGCTACCCGTTGGTGACGGTGCCCGCGGGTTTCAGCTTCGGACTCCCGGTTGGCATCAACTTCATGGGCCTCGCGCTGAGCGAGCCCACGCTGATCAAGCTGGCGTACTCCTTCGAGCAGGCGACCAAGATCAGAAAGCCGCCAACGTTCCTCGCCACCATACCCACGTCATAAGCTTCATACGTCCGCAAGCCGTTTAACTGGGGTGATGACTCCGCCAGCTAAAGCAGGCGGCTTCTCAAGCAACGGCAAGAACAACCTCTACCGTTCGCGCCTGAAGGCTTGTGGTCAGTCCGGCACGCAGGTTTGCTTCAGCACGGCCAGTTCGTCGAACACGGTCCATTCTTCCTGCACCAGACCGTGTTCGAGGCGGGCATGCGTGATGCCCATTACCTC
>JAFAOS010000535.1 GCA_019247515.1 Chloroflexota bacterium
TGCGGCGCCTGCGTTAGCGTGCCGTCAGTCGCAGCCACCTCACCACACCCGCTATCGCGCTGTCGCAGTGAGACGGGCGGCATCAGCGCCGACAACCCGCACGGGAGAGTGCGTGCTGCAGCGCAGCGCCAGCACTCCGTTATCAGATGCCGCCTACCTCCTGGAGTTGGAGCGCAGTTTCTCCTACTGGGTGAGTGCCAGACGCGACCAGCGCTTAGAACTCGGCCCCGTACTTGACATTCTCCTCCATTTGGGTTGCGAGATTTGGCTGACCCGCCAACTCTCTCCGCGCGCATTGAAATTGGGGTTGCCGTCCGTACGATGGGCACGAGTTGTGCGGCATTGCCGGCCCATGACGACAAGCAACGCGTCTGAGGTCAGCCCAAAAATCGCACGCCTCGAACGCAAGCTGGCGAAGCGGCAGAAGCAGCTGGATAGAACCAAGTGTTGAGCGACGATCAGGACTGCCGGGCATATTGCCTCACCGGTAAATGGCACCCGGCAGCAGGGTGTTGCCTCACGAAAAAGTACACCTTGGACCAGCTGAAGTAAACCCCCGGATGATCTTCGAATGCGGGTCGGTTTTGGGTTCTGGATATATCTTGAGAAACAGCGAGCGACGCTCGTCGTAGCTGCCGGGTCGTGGGCATGTGGGTAACCGCGCAGCGGTTATCCAAGCTCTGCGCGAGCAGAGCGGCATGTCCACACCCTTTCGCGCGGCGTTGTGGATTCCACACCCGTTGCTGACGTGTTATTCGAGGAGATCGGACAGCAGGATCGGCTGGTCGCATTCCGGACAGTGGCCTCCCAGACCTAGCGACCGGCAGAACAGCCCGCAGGATTCACAGCGGCGGTCGCCGACGAAGCGGTCACCACATGATGGACACTCGTACACCGTGTGAGCTGTCAGTCGTCGCTGCCGCTGTAGTTGGTGGCGGCGATCGGACTCACTCGATCCGGACGGCTCGTATCGGCGAAGTCGATAGGCGAGTTGTCTGTGGGCCGGCGAGCAGAACCTAGCCCGAGAGTCCGTCAGCCGTCTGTCGCACACCAGGCACCCCGATGCGCTGTGTGGTGCAGTCGAGGATGCGTCACGCGATCCGTCACGCATGGCCCTTCGGGGCATCTCTGGCTGGTTCATCCCGAGCACTCCGCGGCATCCGCCTGGTCGACGGCGACGCGCAATGGTCGGGGCAGCGACTCCCGCTCAACCTGTTCGGCGGCATCTGTCCAGCCGTCATCGAACGACAACACCGTTTTGGCGCGCCACACAGCAATGTGGCGCTGCAGCGTGCGCAATTGCCCGTTGGCGAACTGGCCCGGGTAGCGCTGCTGCAACGCATCGAAGATCGAACGCCCGTTGCGTTCGGGCTGGGCGGATAACCACTGGCAGACTTCGTCCCACACCGCCTCGAACGGATCCTTGCGCGACCGATACAGCCGCGGACCCTTCGACTTTTCCGTGTGGCGGTACTTGCGTTTCGGCGTCCCGTCCGGTCGCAACCGCACGATGGTCTCGGCCGTCGCCTCATCACCGGTTCCACCACAGGCGTTGAGATTGAAGCGCGCCACCAGATCGCCGATCGGCGAGTGGCCGCGCGTCCGAAACAAGGCGTGCCGCCAGAGCGCCTCCTGGAGCGTTTCCACCTGGTGCAGCAGCCGAACTGGATCCAGGGCGCGATACACCGCCTTCAGACGTCGCTCACTGGTTGCGTCTAGGACACCGCTGGCCAGCACGCGCTGGAATGGCGTCTGTGCTGGTCCATACATGCGTCGCACACGACTGCCGGTGCGCGTCTTGGTGCGCAGCTTCATCGATGGCTGGAAGAAGTTGACGTACAGGCGTACGGCGCGATAGAGCTCGCCGAGCTGGCGGTAGGCGCGCTCACCTTCGAAGCGGTCATAGCCGACGAGTTGCCTGACGACCGCGCCATTTTTCTGTTCGACCCAGCACTGGTCGTTCTTGTTGGCGACGCGCCCGCGGGTGAAGGTGAGCTCTTCGTTGGCGCAGTACGCCAGCAGTTCTTCATTGATGAATTCGCTGCCGTTATCGGTGTCGATGCCCAGCAGCGGAAAGGGGAACAAGCTCCGCGCGCGCTGCAGCGCATGCACGACCCCGTGCTGGGTGCGGTGCAGCAAGGGCAGACACTCTGTCCAAGTCGTGGCCACATCGGTCAATGTGAGCGTGTACAGGAACGCACCATCGGCACTGCCGCCACAGTGGGCGACCAGGTCGGCCTCAAGAAAGCCTGGCTTGCCATCGGTCCACTCGGTGAAGGTGCGCACCGGAATCTGCTTCTTGAGCAGCCGGCCCGGCTTCGTCGTGCTCACTCCGTGCGGCTGCCGCAGCGGCGCCAGCAGGCGATCGGCCGTGGCCGGGCTGAGCATCAGCAGTTGCTCGCGCACGCCATCGGTCAATTCCAGATGGCCGTGCCGCTCGAGCGTGGGGACCAGCTCGGGCAGAAACGGTACCAGCCGCTTGCCGCAGATGCCGTTGGCCGCCGTCCAGGCGCTCGCCAGTGCTTCCTGGACCTCGACTCCGTAGTGGGCGGCACGTGGTCGGCGGATGGGTTCCGGTGGTTGGATCGGGCCAAGCAGCAATCGGATCGCATATTTGCGCTCATAGCCGGTGACCGCGACGAACTCGTCGAGGATGGCCGAGCGTTGTCCATGCCTTGCGACGCAATAGCGTGGCGCGACCTGGACCAGCAACTCACGTTTGGCGCGAAAGCTCATCGTTGACCTCACTCTTCCCCCTCGGCTCGCTCATCCGTGGCGCGCCCAGGGTGACATTACTGGTGAGGCAAACACCCGTGGCCGGGTGACATTTTTCGTGAGTCAAGTCGCCGGGTCATGTCAATCAGACTTGCCGCCTGAGAGCAGGTCATTGAGGCACCCGAGCACCATCGTGCTTCGAAGGGAGCGCGATGAAGACCGACGCGGAGGTCCTGCTGATGCTGCGCGAACGTGCCAGGGGGCGCACCCAAGAACAAGCCGCGGCCAAAGCTGGCATGAGTGTGCGCACGGCGCGCACGTACGAGCGGCAAGCACGGCTACCGAGCCAACTCAAGCAGCCGCGGACGTACCGCTCGCGACCTGACCCGTTCGCCGAGGATTGGTCGTGGGTCGTCGAGCAGCTCGCGCAGGATCCAGCGCTACAAGGTCAGACGCTGTTCGGTCTGTTGTGCGATCGGCATCCTGGCCGCTACCAGGCGAGCCAGCTGCGCACGCTGCAGCGGCACATCGCCACCTGGCGCGCCCAGTTTGGTCCCGAACGCGAGGTGATCTTTCCGCAGATCCAC
>JAFAOS010000538.1 GCA_019247515.1 Chloroflexota bacterium
GTTCCCCCCTTCGCAGCCTATGGTCGCCACAATCCCGCCGGGTCGTCGAATTCCCGCAGCTGCAGCCTCGTCTGATGGGCGGGCGCGGCAGTCCCGTCCGGGGTGGCCCCGCGGAAGTAGTGCTTCTGCCAGCCCTGCTCGACGGCCTCGGGGTCCAGCGCGTCGAGGTCGGCCAGGAAGCGGGCGCGGCCCTCTTTCCACCGCCGGTAGGCGGCGCCCAGCTCCGGGTCGGCCTCGATCTTGCGGACCTCTGGCCGGAACGTCTCCAGCTCGCCCCGCCGCCGCGGGACCAGCATGCACACCGGCTCGCCCACTTCGAACATGACGGGGCGGTCCGGCTCCGTCAGTTTCCAGTTCATCGTGAACGTCGCCACCGTCCAGTCCGTCTCCACAATCCCCTCCAGCGCGACCGCGCCAACCTTCGGCCAGTTGGCCGGGCCGCGGGCCAGGAGGTTGTAGCCCGGCGGCGTCCGGAACAGGTACGGGACGTGCCAGGTGAGGATCCCCTGCCCGAAGTGGCTCGCGGCCGGGTAGGGCGGCAGCCCGGTGAAGTACTCGAGCCGCAGCGCCCCGAGGCCGTCGCCACCGTCCCAGGTGGCGCGGAAGGTGTGGCTGTTCAGGAGGAACCAGCCGGACTGGTTGGCAATCAGCAGCGGCAGGCAGCGGTAGGCGAACCGCTGATCGGTGGCATCCATCCAGGGCCGGGCAGCCGGGGCCGGGACCAGCTGCAGCGGCGGGCCGTCGCTGACGCGGTAGGCGATCAACGCCGGCCCGCCGTCGTCCGCGCGCGCCGGCTCCGGCATCGCGCCGCTGGCGACCCGCCGGTGGTCCCCGTCGTTATGTTCAACCATGATCCCCTCGCCGCCCGGGCCCGGCCCGAGTATCTGTGCACGCCGAGGAGAGGCCCCCTTCGGGGGTCCTCCTCGGCCGGTAACCGTACGCTTGCTGCCGTCTAGCACTGCTTTGGCGACTTCGCTTTCGCGAGATTGGCGCTGGTCGCTTGGCGGTGTACGCGGCGCAGAAACGTGCCACGACGCAAACTCAAACTGGCCCGTTACGACGCTGCTTGCCGGGATCACGCCACAGCAGTGCGAGGTCGCTCGGATCAATCACGTCACGGGCGGCGGCTACGACGGCGGCGGCGGCGGCGGCCTGGGTATGGGTATGGGCCTCGGCGTGGCGTTGGAAGGGGCGAGGGCGAGGTACTGCTTGAACCAGGCCATAGTGTCGGCCCAGGCTGCTAGCGCCTGCTGCTGGTTGTACACGTCCTGGGTGTCGTCATGGAAGGCGTGCTGCGTCCCCGGGTACACCTTGAACTGGTGGACGACCCCCGCCTGGGTGAGCTCCGCGTCGAGCGCGTCGCGGTTGTTGTTGGCAAAGTCCTCCGGGTCTGACGAATACACGCCTAGCACCGCTGCCCTGATCTTCCCCACATCGCTTAGCGGCGGCGGCGCGCCGTAGAACGGCACCGCCGCCTTCAGCTCGGGGATTTGCTCTGCGCTGAGCCAGGTGAGGCCGCCTCCGAAGCAGAACCCGTTCATCCCGATTCGGTCTGAGTCGACCAGGTCCGGCCGTGTCTTGTAGTAAGCGACCGCGGCCGCCAGGTCGGCGACGAACTGATTCGGGTCGACGCCCGGACCCGTCAGGTACTTAGCGAAGTCGTTGGGGTCGGTGATGGCGGCCGTGCCGCCCTGACGGCTGAGCAGGTCCACCGCGACTGCTGTGTAGCCGTTCTTGGCCCAGCGCCGCGTGACGTCACGGATGTGCTCGTCCACGCCCTGGTTCTGCTGGACCACGAGCACCAGCGGCAGTGGACCACTGGAGTTGGCCGGCCACGCCTGATAGGCCATGATCGTGGCGCCGTCCTTCCCGAGGAACGTCACGTCGTCGGTATCGGCGATCGACGGGTCGTCGGCCGGCACGCTCAAGGGACTCGAGCCCGGCTGCGCCTGCGCCATGAGCGGCGCGGCGTCGACCGTGTTGAGTCCGACGTTCGACAGGACGGCGGCCGCTGACGCGATACCGCCGGTGATGTACATGACGCGCCGGATCAGGTCACGTCGTGACAGACGTCCCTCGCGATAATTCGCGACGAACTCGGCGACCATATAGTCCTGGAGGACGTTCATGCGCAACCCCCACGTGCGAAATGCAAGCCTAGTGCGGCACCCGCCGCCACTGCACAGAGCCCTGCCCGCAGGCCCACAGCATAGGGCGTGGTGCATCACCCGTCAACGAGTCGAGGTGCCCCGGTGCCCGGCCTGTTCCGCCACTTCTAGAGACCCACGACGCAGTGGAACCGTCCCGGTGCGCACGTAGATCGCCATAATATGCGTTCGAGAACGAGCCGCAGGTGCGGGCCGCGAAATCACAGCGATCTCCGACACATGTGCGCCTGCAGCCGCTAAGGGTTGCAGCGATCGCGCTCCGGTCTTCGCGCGACTCCCGGTAAGTCATGATTTCGCGCGCGATATACAGGGTCTTCCGAACGCGTGATAATTAGCCGTGGATCGAGGTCCAGGCTCACCAGGCGCTCGAACAACAGCTGCAGATCAGGCTGAAACGCCGGCACCTCAGCGCTCATGTACGTGTAGTAGAGGTTGAG
>JAFAOS010000095.1 GCA_019247515.1 Chloroflexota bacterium
ATCTTCTGGGTGTTGCGTTCGAGCCACTCGAACAACGGATACGCTGGCAGCTGATCTATCTGACCCCCACCCGCATACTGGTCGTGCAGCTTTGCGTAGACCGTCGTCGCAAAGTACTGCTTCATGCCGAGCACGAAGTCCAGGTACGCCCGGTCTTCGCCGACAGGAGTCGGTGAGTTCACCCGAGTGACGCCGTGCGGAGGTCGTATTGCGCCAGGGGCGAGGTCTTGTAATTCTGGACCTTGCTGCTCAGCGCTTCGACATAATTGTGGTACGCGACGGTCAGGATGGGAATGTCCTCGGCGTCGATTTCCATGACACGTTTGTAGTGCGGCAGAGCGTCCTCGTGCGAGGTGGCGAAGACCGCGGCGGCGACTTCCTGGTCCATTTCGGGGTTGGAGTATTTACCGAAGTTCGCCGACGCGTTGGTGACGAATAGTGAGTTGATCGAGTCGGGCTCCAGGCCGCTGTTCGAGCCGGTGTAGGAATCGGTGAGCAGTATGTCCCAGTCGTCCTTGCCGAGCTCGGCGCCAAACGCGGCGCGGTCGAGCTGGCCGATGTCGACGTTCAGCCCCGCCGCTTTGCCCGCCGACTGAATGAGCGCGGCCGTCCCGCTCAGGACGTCGTCGTTCGCCGTGGTGATGACAAACCGATCACCCGCGTGTGGGGATTGCGCCAGCTCGGCTTTGGCCCTGGTCACATCAGGAGTGTCGGAGAAGGGCTTGTAATTCGGATCGAACGCCCACAGCTCGGGTCGAATGAATACCTGGCCGGGGATGCCCTGTCCGGCCCAGATGTTTTGCACGATGGCCGAGCGGTCCATCGCAAATGCCAGTGCGCGGCGCAGATTCTTATCGGTCATCGGCCCATCCGCGCGCTTCATGTTGATATATCCGTACGTGCTCGCGGGGGCGCGCACCGAGTTGATGACGACACCCTTGCCTTTGAGAAGGTCCAGGTCGCCGAAGGCCGGCTCCGGCGCCAGCTGAGTGATGCCGTTGGCCAGGTTCGCATAGCGCGTGGCGTTTTCGGGCACGACGTAGATGCTCAGCTCGCCAATGACCGGCTTCAGCTCACTGAAGTAGTATGCGTCGTTGCGCGCCATCTGCATGACCGAGCCTTGCTGATAGGCGACAAACTTGAAGGGCCCGGTGCCGTCCGGCTGTTGGTTCAACTGATCCTTCGATTGCTCCGAATTAACGATCGGAATCAACGCCAGTTTGGTCAGGAATGGGCCAAAGGGTTTGTTGAGCTTGAAGACGACGGTGTTGGCATCCTGGACCGTAATCGAGTCCAGCACGGCTGAAACGGCTGACCGCCAGATCGCGCCGTAATCAGGCATGAGCAGCGTGTCATAGGTGAACTTGACGTCGTCGGCGGTCATCTGTTTGCCGGAGTGGAAGCGCACGTTCGACCGCAGCGGGACGATATAGGTTTGCGGGTCCGGCATCTGCGGCATAGACGACGCGAGGTCCGGCACGAGGTTGTTCGACGCGTCGTATTGATACAGACTTGAAAACACCAGGACGGCGCGGCGGCGCGTGGGCGTGGAGTTGAAGATCAGTGGATTGAGCGACGCGGTATCGCTCAGTTCGTCCACGCGGAAGGCGGGCGACGTGCCCGTTTGTGCGGGCGCCGTGGTCGTCGCGGCAGCCGCGGCGGGGGGAGTGGTCGGCGCGGCAGCCGGGGCGGGCGCGGTGGTGGGTTTGGCGGCAGCCGCGGCTGGCTGCGTGGGCGCCGGTGGCGCCGTCGTGGGCGCGGGTGCGGCAGCGGGAGAGCACGCGGCGAGCAACGTGGCGGCACTCCCCAGGCCCAGCACTCGCAGGCAGGTGCGGCGGGTCACCAGCCGCGCGCTCGAAGGTCTCATGCTCTCCTGTCCTGGCCTCTCTCTGGTTAGGTACGCTGCATCATATGCCACGGCCTCACATCGAGTTCGTCCAGCAGCAGGACCTTGCCTTTGAGGCAGCACACGACGGGCTCGACGTAAAACAGCTGAGCAGAGACACCGAAACGGGCGCATCGAGCAGCCTGGTGAGGGTTCCCGCTGGCTGGCGGCGGCCAGGGCCCATCCACTACCTGGCGGACGACGAGTTCTACGTCCTCTCGGGCGACCTGGCCATTTCGGGCACCACTTACACCGAGCACTGTTACGGCTTCCTTCCAGGTGGGTACACGCAGACGGGCGCGCATTCCGACAACGGGGCGCTGATCGTCCGCTTCCTGTCCGCGGGTGCAGCGCCGGTGGCCGGGGAGGCACCGTCAGGCGCGCTGGACGAGCGGCGCGTGGTGCGCGGTCTGAACCTGTTCGAGCAACCGTGGACCGGCAACTTTCATCCGCAATTCCCGCTCGGCGCCGGCCGCAAGTGGCTGCGCCGCGACCCGGTGACACGCGACGAGACCTGGATTCTCGGCACCCTGCCGCTGCGCAACGGACGGCGTCCAGAGAAGCACCCGGTGGTGGAGGAGATGTACCTCATCTCAGGTGAGCTCATCGGCCCCCAGGGCGTCATGCGGCCAGGGGCGTACTTCTGGCGCCCGCCCGAGGCGTGGCACGGCCCGTACGGCAGCAAGACGGGGTGTCTGATGCTCTTCCGCACGGTGGGCGGTCCGCTGAGCACCGTGTATACCGAGGAAGAGCAGGACTTCGAGTGGAACCCCGAGCGCTACCACCCGATCCTGCCAACAGAGCTCAGCCACCTCGTCGCCACGCGGGCCTGACGGGCGTGGCGCTTCGCCACTCGGCGGCGGATGGCATCGGCAGTGTCGATGGGCAGGGGAGACCCCTACGACCCCCGAGTGAGGTCGGCGTCACTCTCACCAAAGGGTTCCATGGGTCCACATCCGCCAGCGGCGATGAAATTGTTGCCCCCGGTGGCCTCCCTGTGGGCGCCGATCCGCCTGTCCGTTTCCAAGTCTCGAAGCCTGACCTGGGGTCCCCCCTGGGGAAAAACCTGTCTACCCGGGTTTGAGCACGCCCAGGAAGACGGACGCGATCACGCAGGCGTACATCGTCAGCACGATCGGGTGGGTGAGGCTCAGCCGCCGGTAGAGCGCGTTTTCGCGTTCGGTCGTGCTACCCAGCCGATGGATTTCGGCCATGATCGCCATGCTCGAGGTGCCTGGTATCAACCGCAGTCCATTGCCTACCAGGATCACCACGCCGAAGAGCGCGACCTTCCACGTCAGCCACGTGGTTTTGAACACCGCCACGCCGAAAACGCCCCCGAGTAGCGCGCCGACAATGGCGGCCACCCACACCCAGCGCGCCCACAGGTCGATGCGCCGATAGGCGCGCAGCCAGGCGTGCTCGGCGGGGCTGACCTTTCTCAGACCCGCGGCCTCGAGGCGATGCTGGAGCATGAACGCGTACAGGATGGCCAGACACCAGGCGACGGCAACAATCCAGAAGCCCACGACGACGCCAGCCGGCATCGACGCCCAGTTTCCGAGGTACGCCAGGCTCAGCCCGACCGCGAACAGGAGTGGCACGCTCAAGCGGGGGCCGAGATCGAGATAGCCCATCAGCCGGCTGAGCAGGAAGCGCGCGTCGGGCGCATACGCGCGATTGCGAATCATGTGTGAGCCGATGAAGACACCCGCGTCGACGCCCAGCCAGCTGACCGTCAGCAGAATGTGCAGCGCGATCAGCACTCCGTACACGTCGGTCACGCCAGCGTACAATGGGCGGCTGTTCTGAGATGGCCCGCTTTGATCTCGTCGTTCGCAACGGCACCCTCGTCGTTCCGTTCATCGGTACCGTGCGCGCCGACGTCGCCGCGCGCGAAGGCAGGATCGCCCAGATCGCCGACGAAATCGACTCGTCCGACGCCGAAACGCTCGTCGACGCGACGGACAAGCTCGTGTTCCCCGGTGGCGTCGACGCGCACTTCCATATCGGCATCTACCGGCCCGTTGCGGAGGATGCCGAGAGCGAGACCCGCTCCGCGCTGGTCGGTGGTGTCACCAGCGTCGTCAGCTATTTCCGCACCGGTTCGCATTACCTGAATCGCAGCGGACCGTACCGCGAGATTTTCCCCGAGGTCCTCCAGGCAACGGACGGCCACGCCTACACCGACTTCGGGTACCACATCGCGATCATGACCAGTCAGCAGGTCGAGGAGGTGGACTGGCTGGTGCGCGAGATGGGGGTGGGCTCGTTCAAGTACTACATGTTCTACAAGGGCCTCAATCTGGCGGCCTCGTCCACCGACGCGGCGGCGTACACCATGAGCGACGTGTACGACCTCGGCCACCTGTACCGCTTCATGCAGGCCGTCAGCGCCGCAAGCCAGCGCTACGGCAGCCCGGGCGGACGCATCAGTTTGAGCATCCACTGCGAGCAGCCGGAGATCATCCGCACCATGATCGACGAGGTGAAGGCCCAGGGGCTGGAAGGTCTGGAGGCCTACAGTCGCGCGCGTCCGGCGTTTCAGGAGCGGCTGGCGATCGCCGAGGCGGTGCTCCTGGCAGACCAGACGCGCTGTCCGGTCAACCTCCTGCACCTGTCCAGCGCCGAAGCGCTCGACGGCGGTCGGAAGGCGCGCCTCGATTACCCGGACCTCGACATCCGGCTCGAAACGACACTCCACCACCTGTGTTTGACCTACGCGACCGCACGCGGTGGCATCGAGTGGGGCAAAGTCAATCCACCCATTCGTGCCGCTTCGGACAACGAAGCGTTGTGGCGCGGCATCGCGCGCGGCGACATTCAGCAGGTCGCCTCGGATCACGCGTGCTGCATGGAGGAAATCAAACACGGCGGAACGTGGGAGGCACAGCCAGGTTTCGGCGGCACGGCCTTGCTGTATCCGATCCTCGTCAGCGAAGGTCACTTCAAGCGCGGCCTGCCGTTGCAGCGTGTCGCCGAGATGGTCGCGGCGCAGCCGGCCCAGACGGTCGGCGTGTACCCCCGCAAAGGCACCATCGCCGTCGGGCGCGACGCGGATCTGACCGTCGTCGACCCGGAGCTGGAAGCGGTCGTCAGTCGGGACCGACTGCTGTCCGCGCAAGATCACACCACGTTCGACGGCTACCGTCTCAAGGGATGGCCGACGCACACCATCCGCGCGGGGCGCGTCGTGTACGCGAATGGCGAAGTCGTCGGAACGCCGGATGGTCGATATCTGAAGCGTCCGGATGTGCTGCATAGCCGCACCGGCGCCGCCGTTTCGACGTGACGGACGGCACACCGCCGGTCAACGGGATACGCGTCCTGGACCTGGCGACGCTGTTCGCCGGACCCCTCGCGGCCACCTTCCTGGGTGACTTCGGCGCCGACGTCATCAAGATCGAGCACCCGCGCGGTGATCCCGTCCGCGGGCATGGACATTCGAAGCACGGCGCCGGCCTGTGGGCCAAGATGATCAATCGCAACAAGCGCATGCTCACGCTTGATCTTGGCAAGTCCGAAGCGCAGACCATCCTGTGTGACCTGGCGCGGCGCGCGGACGTGCTGATCGAAAACTTTCGTCCGGGCACGCTCGAAAAGTGGAACATCGGACCGGAGACGTTGCGGACGATCAATCCGCGGCTGGTGGTGCTGCGGATGACGGCTTTTGGTCAGCTCGGGCCGTACGCTGCGCGACCCGGCTTCGGAACGATCGCCGAAAGCCTGTCGGGCTTCGCCGCCATTACCGGCCAGCCGGACGGACCTCCCACCCTGCCTCCGTTCGGACTCGCGGATGGCATCGCCGGACTGGCCGGCACCATTGCCATCATGTTTGCGCTGTACGCACGGGATGCGCGTGGCGGAACCGGGCAGGTCATCGACGTAGCGATCATCGAGCCGATCCTCACCATTCTCGGCGCGCAAGTAACGGTGTTCGATCAGCTCGGGGTCGTGCAACAGCGGACCGGCAACCGATCGGCCAACAACGCGCCGAGAAACACTTACCGCACGCGCGACGAAAGGTGGGTCGCGATCTCTACCAGCAGCCAGTCTATCGCCGAGCGCGTCATGCGCCTGGTGGGTCATCCGGAGGTCATCGACGAGCCCTGGTTCGCTGCTGGTGTGCGACGCGCCGAACACGGGGACGAGCTGGACGCCTACGTCGCCGAGTGGATCGGCCAGCGCACACAGGACGAAGTGGTGCGCGCATTCGAAGAAGCGGAGGCGGCCGTCGCGCCAATTTACGATGCGGCCGACATCGTGAAAGATCCGCAGTACGCGGCGCTCGAGAGCATCATCACCGTCCCGGATGAGGACCTTGGGCCGATCAAGATGCAGAACGTGTTGTTCCGGATGATGGGTACTCCAGGCGAGGTGCGCTGGTCGGGCCGGCGCATCGGCCAGGATACCGACGCCATTTTGACGGAGCTCGGTATCTCCAGTAAGCGGATTGCCGAGTTGCGCACGCGAGGCATCGTGTGATGGACCTGGATTCTGTCGTCGGCGGCGGCGTGTACGACCTGGCGCATCCGTTGGACCCGAGCATGCCGGTGTCGCCCAATCATCCTGGCTATCGCATGGCGCTGCTGCGTCGACACGGCGACGTGGTGCGAGCCGACGGGGGCTCGGCCGCGAACGAGATGATCGTGGTCGGTGGCCATACGGGCACGCACCTGGATGCGCTGGCGCACGTCTCCCACGCCGGCAAACTGCATGGTGGCCTGAGCGCCGCGGAGGTCCAGACCGGAGGACGATTCTCGATGCTCGGCGTTGAGACGGTCGAGCCGATCTTCTGCCGCGGCGTGTTGCTGGATGTTGCCGGGTGCCGCGGGCAACCGGTCGGAGCCGGCGAGCCGATCAGCGCGTCTGAGCTGGCCCACGTTGCCGAGAAGCAGGGCACGCCGCTTCCGCGCGATGGCGCCGTTCTGATCCGGTCGGGTTGGGCGCGACACTGGGGTGAGCCACACGCGTACCTGGGGCACTCGAGTGGCGTGCCGGGTCCGGACGCGTCCGCCGCGGAATGGCTCGCGCAAACGCGGCCGCGCGTCACCGGCCACGACAGCATGGCCTACGAGCACCTGCCGCCTGGCGCTGGCCACGCGCTGTTGCCAGTGCACCGCATTCTCCTGGTGGAGCATGGCATCCACATCGTCGAAAACCTGGACATGGAGCGACTCGCCGCCGACAGGGTGTACGAATTTCTGTTTGTGTGTCTGCCGCTGAAATTTGTCGGCGCCACCGGCTCACCGGTCCGTCCCATCGCCGTAGCGCCGTGAGTCCGACGCTCGCGCAGACGCTGGCCGAGTTCGCGGCAGATCTCAGTTTCGAGAAGCTGCCTGCCGAAGTCGTGCGGAGTGTACAGCTGCGCATCCTCGATACGCTGGGCATTTGTCTGGCCTCGCGGCACTTCGGCCTTGCGGACGGAGTGCAGCGGATGGTGGACCTGTGGGGCGGTGCGCCGCAGGCGCAGGTGATCGATGGCAGGCAGCGCTATCCGGCGCCTAACGCGGCGCTCGTCAACGGAACCCTGGCGCACAGCCTCGATTTCGACGACACGCATCTGCCGTCGGTCCTGCATCCGAGCGCCAGCATCGTGCCGGCGGTCCTGGCCACGGCCGAGTGCGCCGGGCGCGGCGGCCGCGACGCCCTGCTCGCCGTGGCGATCGGGATCGAGGTAAACGTCCGGCTCGGCATGGCTGGCTACTTGCCCGAAGCCGGGAACGTGTACTTCGAGCGGGGCTGGCACGCCACGTCGATCTGCGGCACGCTTGGCGCGGCGGTTGCCTCCGCAAAACTCCTGGGATTGGACGCGGAGGGCATCCTCAACGCGTTGGGCATTGCCGCGAGCTTTGGCTCCGGCGTGATCGAAGGCAATCGCGCCGGCGGCACGGTCAAACGCGTGCACTGCGGCTGGGCGGCGCACGCCGGTCTGACGGCGGCCAGTCTGGCCCAGCAAGGCATGAGCGGACCGCCCACCGCGCTCGAGGGGCGTTTCGGTTTTTTCGAGGCGTTTCTCAGCGGTCAATTCGACCCCACGGCCGTGACCGATGGACTCGGCGCCCGCTGGGAAATCCCCGGCATCCTCTTCAAGCCGTATCCGGCGAATCACTACACGCACGCCGGCATCGACGCCGCGCTCGCGATCCGGCGGCGTCTGAACGGCACAGTCGACGTCGACCAGGTCGAGCGCATCGATCTGGGCAGCGCGGCGTCAGCGCTGCGCACCATCGGCGAGCCGCGCGAGGACAAGGTCCGCCCGCGTACCGGCTACCAGGCGCAGTTCAGCGGTCCCTTCACTGTGGCCGCCGCGCTGCTGGGTGGCGGTGGACTGGGCGTCTACTTCGACGACTTTACCGACGCGATGGCGGACAATTCAGAGCGCCTGTCGCTCGCGGCGAAAGTCGAGACATTCGTGGATGCGGAGTGTGACGCGGTCTTTCCGCGGGCGTTTCCGGCGGTGGTTCGTCTTCAACTGCGCGATGGCCGCGTGCTGGAGGAGCGCGTCATGCACAACCGCGTCCTCAGCGAAGACGAGGTCCGCCGCAAGTTCGACCTGAACGCGTGCCTGTGGTTGGGGGCTGACGCTGCGCGCCGAGTTGCAGACGCGGTGTTTCGCCTGGACCGCGTCGACCACATCGACGACATCATGGCGATGACCGTTCCAGAAATTCGTGGACAATGGTGAAAACCTCGTCAGTGGCGTAGTACGCGACATCCAGTCCAAGATGTGGAAGATCTACGAAACGTCCTCGCGGCGGAAGCCCACCAGTGACTGACACCCGCCTGGTCTGTTCCCAGAGGTCGTCATGGGGCGCCAGAACCAGCACCGGTTGCTGCAAGTGCGCGAGTCGCTCCGCCATCGGGTAGTCGAATACGGCCCTGTATGGCCACCACACATTCGGCCCGGGCAGAAGCTCCTGGAGCAGACGCCACTGAAAAAGCGGCAGATCGTACGGCGCCTGCCGATACAGAAAGCGACGCTTCCAGTGCCAATCGAGATGTGAGCCATCTTCGGCCGGTGAGGGCACACCGGCCAGACGGTAACTGCGTTCCTCGAGCTCACGCCGCGTGTACGCGGGAATGCCGACCAGGACTATCGAGCGTACGCGTTCGGGATGCGCGGACGCCAGCTCCACGGCCTCCACTGATCCCGTGTGAGTGCCCAGGACATCCAGGGTTTCGATGCCGAGCGCGTCCAGGACGTCCAGGGTCGACGCGGCATACTCCGACATGCTGAGCGGGTGATCGGGCAGGTCGGAGAAGCCGAAGCCGGGCCGGTCGGGGGCGATGACCAGTCGGTCGCGACCAAACATCGGGAGGAGCGGGTCGTACATGGCGCTGGATAGCGGCGTCATGTGCAGCAACACCAGTGGCACGGACGCGCTCGACCGTCCGGAGATGCGGAGGTGGATCTGTCCAAAACGTGTATCGATCAGCGAGCGGCGTATCGCTGTGCTGGTCCTGCCCGGAGCGCTGAGCGGATCGCTCATCCCAGAAACTCGTGGATCGCGGCGGCGGTGGCGTCGATGCGATTCGCGGCCGGCAGCCAGGTGACGCGAACGTCCGGCCGCGCCCGGCGCACGGCTTCGGCGTGCTGTGCCAGCACATCCTCACGCGAGACGCACAGCATCGCCGCGGCTGAAAGCCTCGCCAGCGCCGGGCGCGGGTCGTACCGGTACACGGCCCGATACCCCTTCGCATAGTGGGCTCCGGCTTTCAAAAGATCGACCACCCGCTCGTGCAGGAGCGCGGTGTCGGGCGCGCGTCCGGTGGAGTGCTGCGCATCCATGTGGTACCAGGGATAGAACATGGTCATGTTGCGAATGAAGTTCCATGCCCAGACGACGTGGGAGCCGTCCCAGCGGACCTCGAACGGGGGGATGTAGTTGGCCAGGTGATCGACACGCTCGTCGGGTGAGAACATCGGCAGGCCGTCGAAGACCAGCTTGCGGATTCGCGTCGGACCACGCACCGCGGTCTCCAGCGCGATTGACGCGCCGGTGTGAGTCCCGTAAACGTCGACACACGGAACGCCGAGTGCACCGATGACCTCCAACACGGCGTTGGCAAAGTCGCCGATCGACGGGTCCGTACTGGCCAGCGGGTCAGAGTCGCCGAAGCCGGGCGTATCCATGGCCACGACGTCGCGATGCTCGGCGAGCCGGGACGCAAGCGGCAGAATGCCCCGCGCGGAGCCTGGACTGGCGTGCAGCATCAGCAGTGGAATCCCGCCACACGGACCGGCACGGCGAAGGTGCACCTGCCCGAATGAGGTGTCGGCGTAGTCGCGGAGAAAACGGGATAGGTCGCGATTGCCCCTCCCCAAAACGCCTCTCCCTTTGGGAGAGGCCGGCGCAGCAGCGGCGGGTGAGGGTTGGCTATTCGGCGGCTCGTATGCAACCCGCACCCCCCGCCCTCTCCCAGAGGGGGAGGGAGTGCCGGTCACGTAGCGCACCGCGGCGCGTTCGGCCTCGCCCCAGTGGTCGCCGGCGCGCAGAAGGTCGACGAACGCCCGGTGGAGCTGGTCTGCCGGAGGCAGGCCGCCCGGCAGCCGGGCGACGCGCGTTCGCGCAAAC
>JAFAOS010000127.1 GCA_019247515.1 Chloroflexota bacterium
CGCAATCGACGCACACACGCAGACCATCGGCCCGCCGTGGTTTCGCGCCCGACTTGTTAGCCAAACAGCGCCCATCGTAGATCATTTGCCGGCACGCGTACTGCTGCGTTGGCGATCATGCCTAGTCAGCAGTGCGCGGACGGCGAGTGCGAGAAACTAGACGCCTGGGAGGTCCTTGAGGAGCGTCTCGGGCAACCTGGCAATCCACGTGCCGGGGAACTCACGGCCAAGGGTTGGCAGCTCGTTGGCGTGCTGGTTCAGACTGGCGGTTTCAGCGGCCAAAGTACGAGTGAGGCTAACCAAACCCCCGCGTATCCAGTGACGCGCTCTTCCGACACGTACGACACTTGGCGTGTGCAGGACATTGGCATCGTCAGCTCGCACGCGCCAACCGTGGATCGACCAGCCGGCAGTCGCTACATCTATCTGACCTTCGAGGGCCTGCGAGACTCGCGCACGATCGCTGACAAGCACACGCGGGTTCGGGTCGCGCTGCCCGTCGGTGAGATCGCTCGTCTTCGCGCGGAGCTCGCCGAGCCAGATAGCGATGCGCCGACAGACATCGTTATCTGATGACAGCACAGCCGCGTATCACCGGTTATCGTTCACCTGATGGCGACGACAGTCACGCTCATCCACCCGAAAGGCGGAGTCGGACGCACGCTTCCTGCTACATGCTGGGGCTGAGCTCGCCCTGCGGGGCGTTCGAGTCGCCGTGATCGACCGTGATCAAGGCCAGCAGCTGCTTTGGCTGTCAGCGAGCGGTTTACGGGTCAATCTCGCCGAGGTCTCGCTGTTTACCGGGGTCGTCAGCGTATTGATGCAAGAGGGCGATGGCTCGACCTCGCTGAAAACGTGACAATTCAGTGTGGATGTGGTTCCTGGACTGTGCGTCAGCCACGAGCAAGTGCAGCGTGTAATGCGGCTGGTCCTGGGCTCGGGCCGCGCCCGCCTGCGGACCTGGGAGCTTGAACGACTCCCGTATCTGTCCGTGTTATCCGGTCGGGCGCTGGCGCGCCTCGCCGGGGCAGCGGAGCTCGAAACGGGCGAAAGCGCGCGCTGGTCGGCCGTCGTCAAAGTCATCACGCCAGCGCGAGACCGCGAGGCCCTGAGCGTGCCGGACAGCGGATACCGGGAAGTCCTGGCCTACCGTTCTGGAATGCTCGCCGAGTTGCCCGGTCGGTTCCGCACGCCGCGCGTCTACAGCATCGATGATGCCGTTGATGGGCGAATCTGGCTATGGCTCGAGGACCTTCACGATGTCTACGACAGGAGTTGGCCGCGCCAGCAGTTTGCTGCTGCCGCTCACGACCTGGGTGTGTTCAATGGCCACTATCTTGTGTCGAGTCCACCGCGGGCGGCACCATGGCTGAACCAGTGGCTGCGCTATGCGTGGGCCGAGGAGCACGCGGAGATCCAGCGGATCCCGTCGTACCGCGCTGACCTGGAGCGGACGCTTGACGAGTCGCCGGTCCGGCATCAGTTCGGCTCGCAAACCGTCGCAAGAATCGCGCAACTGCTCGATGATCAGCCCACATTCATGGAGTTGCTTGCTCGACTACCAGAAACGCTGTGTCACCACGATGCGGCGCTTGCGAATCTCTTTGCGGTGCGCGGCCCGGACGGCATGCTGGAGACCGTTGCCGTGGACTGGGAAAAGATCGGCCCTGGCCCCATCGGAGCTGAGATTGCGACGCTGACGTTCGGCACGCTCCGGCGGTGCGAGTTCGACGCTGCGCGCGCCGAGGAGCTCGATGCCGCCGTCTTTCACGGGTACCTCAGCGGACTGCGCGAAGCCGGATGGCGCGGCGCGGTCGAGCTGGTGCGGCTCGGCTACACGGCCGCGATTGCTCTCCGTTGGACCGTTCTGGCCGGCATCCTTCACATGCTAGTGCAGGGCGCGGAACCCGTGCGGACTTCGCAAGGCACACTTGTTCCAGCCGACACGGTGCTCGTGCAGCGCGTGCGTCTGGCGAAGCTCCTCCTCGATCGGGCGGACGAGGCGCGGCGGCTGGGCGCGCGCTGGAGCACATCGTCGGATGGGTAGCGTAAGCTCTCATGCGTTCCGCAAAGCGCACCTCGTTTCCTACGAAACACCTCGCTGAGCAGGAGCAGGCCCATGAGCATCAACAACTGCGACGGCTCGGCCGCCTGCCCGAGGCCTCGCTGAGCGATGTTTCACCCGTCGCTCGCGACGCGCGGAGTCACGGCGGGCGAACCAGCACCGGCTGCAGGAAGTCGAAGGCCGCCTCCTGTCCTGGCTCCAGATGCTCGTCCACCACTGTGCCGTCCTGAACGGCGAAACGCAGCCACGACTGGCCGCGGCGCAGCGTATCGATCGGCGGATCGGGACACGGCCCGGTTGGTGCGCACCGCACCTCCACCTGGTAGCCGTCGACCCAGACATCGGCAGGCAGCTGGAGCCGTCGGCCGTGAATGATGATGGTCGTGCCGGCCGTCTGCGGGCCTGCTGTCAGCGCGTAGCGCGGCTCGGCCTGGCGCAGCGGCAAGCCCGGCACGGGGCTGGCCTGGCGATCGGGGTCGTAAATTTTGAGCGACGGATTGTCAGCCCGCCATGCCAGCGGTGCCGCTGCCTGGCTGGCGCCGGCAACGACTGTTCCCGTCGGGGCTGAACAGCGTGGCACGGTGCCTGTGGCGACAACCGCTGGGAAGGGGCCGGAAGCTGGCAGCGCCGGCTTCGCTGCTGATGCTGGCGCCGTGCTGGGCCGAGCGGCGGTCGGTGTGACTGCGGCTGGTGACGCTACTGAGAGCGCCGCTGGCTGGCAGCCGGCTGATGCCATCACGAGCAATAGCACCAGGACCGCGGAGGGGCGAGCGACCATCGATCTCAGCACTGCGGGTCGACCGTCAGCTGATGACGCCGGTGCTCACGGACCGGTGATCGTCGCCAATGCCAGTGAAGGTTGTCCTCACGCTGGCTCCCGATGAGACGTGCGCCAGTCAGCCTGCGGACCCGGACATGTCGGACCAGCGGTTATACGCAACAACCTGCGCCTGACGACTGGATTGCAGCTGAGCCACGATGCCGAGCACCGCCAGGACGACAAACACGATGGTCCAGAATGGTGACACTTGCAGCGCCACATGCACCGGATTCTGGAGAAGCTGCGTCTCGGGCAGACCCCCAAATAGGAAGAGGAAGGTGCCGACAATGACTTCGGCTCCGAGCAAGGCAGTCGCGACGACGATGACCAGCTTCTGAATGTTCAATGCGAGCACGAGGGCTGCGACGATGATGGCGAGCACCACGCCAACGAGCCACACGATCAAGCCGAAATTGATGCCGATCGCCTCCACCACGGTCACGCCGAGCCCATACCCCAACGCGGCGGCCACCAGGGCGACCGCGACGAAATAGAACAGGTACGACAACACCGCGAAGATCACAGCGATCACAAAGCCGACCACTCAGCTCGTGACCGTCGAGAGGAACGCGTCGCCGAAGAGCGCCTGCACAGCCTGTGCGCCCAGGCCGAACCCGAAGAAAAAGCCCCAGATCGGCAGCAGAAAGATGAAGAACCGATAGCCGCCGACAACAGCAGCATGCCGAATAACA
>JAFAOS010000169.1 GCA_019247515.1 Chloroflexota bacterium
GCAGCGCCAGTGGCCGCCGCGACTTTCAACAGGCGTCGACGCCTCACGCGCCGGCGGGGTGCTGCTTGCGCGCGGTTTGGCGGCTGGTCGGACGGACCGCGTGAATCAGACATTGGTCTTGTCCTCCTGTCGTTGACCTATGCTATCCCGCCGCTGCTCCGCGGCTTCGTGGACCGACTGCGTCGCCGAGGGCTCGACGGTCATCTTTGCGATAGACATCCCACAACCCGAAGCTGTGTGAGGGCAAGTTCGGGAACTGGCCACCCCGTCAGGCGGACGAGAGCCGCTTCAGGTTTTCTTCTCGCCGGGCTGTTCAAACGCGCGTCGCCGTTGACCAGCACCGCTAGCGCCATCCGCTCCGACTCCGAGAGGGGCATCGGTCGTACCGCTCCGGATGGATCGGCATGCGCCACACAAGGTGCGCTGAGACCATCTGCTGCGCGCCGCTTGCGCTCATCGGCCGTCGGCGCGCGTCAGCTGTTGTTGGATTAACTCGTCAACGTGAGCGTCCAGGCCCGCGGTCGCCGCTCGAATCTTTGCACCGAGCTCGACTGGTGCCAGGTGCAGATAGAGACGGGTGGTTTCCGTCGACACGTGGCCGGCGAACAGGGCGATATCTTCAAGGGGAACGTCCCAGACGCAACAATTGGCCGGAGTCTGGCGAAAAGTGATTGGCTACTGCACGCCCCGTCCTCTGGTTGTCTCGCCGTATCGTTGCAAGCAAAGCCACTGGCGCAGATCTCGGTCGGCGTAACGCAAACGTGAGGGCGTTGTATGAGTCGGCATCCAGCCAATGGATGCCAGCCTGTCTGTCAACGGTCGTGAGGGCATCCCATGACCGCCGACAGCTCCGAAGCGCGAGCACACGGACATTGACCTCGAGAGCGACTCACGCGTGCACGAAACGTGCGACCTACTTTAATTCAAGCCGCCTGTTTTATGCTCGGGACATCAAGCCGCCACGTGCCGTTTGACCTGAATCAACTGCCATGCACCCTGGAACGTCTTCGCCACTGCTTTGCCGTTTTGCACGTCGACGGATACCAAGGTTAGCGACACAGTTGCTTTCTCTGGCGACTGCTGCGAAACGTGATCGTCTGTTACTTTTGCGGAACGAGTCGTGCTGAATCCGTTCATCCATGCGTCGTAATTTAGGGTGGACTGATAGCGCGGGGAGAAAAGCCCCCAGGCGGAACCTGGAAGATTCGCGTGTATGTGCTGGTCCCCGGCCGGACATCCACCTGCTTGTCGTTCGGCGGGTCGTCCAACCAGTGTTGCGTGCCTGCGGGGCGGATGGAAGCGCCCAAGACCACGGTTAGGTTCGATGATCCAGGATTCGTGATGTCATACCTCAGCGTGATTGGTTGACCGAGTTGCACCGAACTTGCCTGCAAGCTAACGTCCGCGAGCCCTGTGCTTGCCGCGGGCGCTAGCGTCGAAGCTGGCACAGGGGTTGCGGGGGTTGTCTCGTCAAGGAACGCGGCGACCTCATCACTTGCAATCGCAAAGTTTAGCCCTGATGCGTCCGTTACGCCCCATGTTGCTACCCCGATGGTTTGACCCTGGGAATCGGCAACAGGACCACCAGAATTGCCGTGATTGATGGCCGGGTCGGTCTGGACGTACCAGACACCATGTCCAGCGCATCCAGAGCCAGGTCGACCTGCAGTGAAGATGACACACGCCAACCCACGATGAAGCGGCTGAAGACGTCGACCACGAATGCCACATAACAGAAGCCATTGGTGGTGCCAACGTAGGTCAGGTCAGCCACCCACAAGGCATTCGGCGCCGCGGCCGTGAAGTTGCGCTCGACCAGGTCGCCTGGCCGCGTGACCACCTCGGTTGTCAGCGTAGTCATCGGCTTGCGCTTGCCGCGCACCACGCCCTCCAAGTCCAACTCATCCATCAGCCTGGCCACGCGGTCACGGCCTACTCGGATGCCTTCCCGCTGGAGCTGGTGCCAGACCTTCTCGATCCCGTAGACGCCGAAGTTTTCGCGGTGGACCCGGGCGATCTCGACCTTCAGTTGATCATCACGCCGTTGACGCACTGACGGCTGATGGGAAATCGCCGCATAGTATGTCGAAGGGGCAACGTGCAGTACCTTGCAGATCGGCTCGACCCCCCAGCGCTCCTTGTGCGCGCTCATAAAGCTCACGACTTCGGCAGTCGAGGGTCGAGCTCCCTCGCGAAAAAGCCGAGGCTGCCTTGAGGATCTCGTTGGCTCGCCGCAGCTCGCGGTTCTCGCGTTCAAGTTCCGTGATGCGCCGCTGCTGTTCACTCGTCATACCCGGGCGCTTGCCCTTGTCGACGTCCGCCTGTTTGACCCAACTCCGCAGTGATTCGGGCCCGATGCCGAGCTGGCGGGCCACTCGGGTAACCGCGCCCACGCGCTCGCCGCTCTCGGCGATCGCCCCGTGCACCATGCGTACCGCTCGCTCACGTAACTCGCGCGGGTAACGACGCTGGAACGGGCTGTTCGAACTTGCCATTCGGGCTCCATCCTCTCAAATGAATGGAGCCTCCATCAGACCCAGGGCAGCTCAACCATTGACCTGCCGGCGAGCCGAGACACTACCCCGGGTAACGGTCGACTCCGATGCGCCAAGCACGTCCGGCCTCGGGTAGCCGACTACGATCAACCCCTCCGATGGCTGGAGGCTGCGCGCATCGCGGAACGAAGCCGCCGGGCTGTCACGCACGCCCGATTGAAGCAGAGCGAGGTCGCGCCGCGCATCGACGCGAGCGACAGCTACCGGCTCCTCGCGTCCGTCCGCAAACCGGAGGGAAACCTGACTTGCTCCATTAATTACGTGGAAGTTGGTCAGGACCTTTCCGTCTCCAAGGGATATTCCCGAGCCTGCGGCAGCATTCGTCCAGATGAAGACTGTGTACTGCTGTACATTTATCACGGCTTGCTGAAGCGGGATCGACGTCGGGGTCGGCGCCGCGCTAGGTGGTGCGGTCGGGGCGGCTGTCGGCATCACGCTTGGAGCTGTCGGCGACGCGGCCGCGCAAGTAGGCGTAGGCGCAGCTGAGTGGGGGGTGGAGGTGGCGGCTTGCGTTGGGGCTATTGTCGAAGCGCTTGCTTTCAGCTCCTCGACCTGACGCTCGAGCGATTGCACCGTCGCGTCGGTGGCTGGCGCTGTCGTAACAGGCGCCGATCCAGGGGCACGGCAACCGAGCAACAATACAGCCAGGGCAACCAGCGCTGGCGCCAGCTGCTTCACGGTATCGCCCTCGGTTCACGGTACGTTCTTCTCGCGGAAGCCGAGCGTTGAATGTTGGGGCCATCAATGCCCTTCATATCCAGGACTGTGAGGATAGCGCCGAATACGATGGTCACGATGCTGCGGAGAGTTGCCAATCAGTTGCTCATTGGTGTGGCTTTGACCACGACAGTGGCTGGCCATAGCGCGCACGCCTCCGGCCTGCCGACCGACGTTGCTTCAGTTGCGCAACAGGTGACAGAACAGACTCCGCCGTCGACGCCGAGTTCGGTTGCCCCGTCCGTGGATGTCGACGCCTTGTTGTCCCATATGTCGCTCAACGCTAAGGTGGGGCAGCTGTTCATGCTCGGATTCCAGGGTGGCGACCCGGCGGGCGCTTTGCCGATTCTGGCGGAACTCCGCGCAGGCGGGGTCGTGCTTACCACCAACGTCTCCGATGCAATATCCGCGCAGCAACTCACTTCCGCGTTGCAGGTGCGGCAGCGAGGGATGGCCTTCTGCCTCTTTTGATTTCGGTCAACCACGAGGGTGGAGCCGTGCAGCCGATCAGGGATGGGATGACGCTATTGGGTCCGCAGTGGGATCTGGGCAACCTCAGGCCAGTTGCTGTGGCAATTGCAGCGGCATGCCGCCGAGGCGACCTCCACGGACAGGAGTTGGCCGCCATCGGCATAAACATGAACCTGGCTCCCGACCTCGACGTTTGGGACAATCCCGCCAACACCGTCATCGGCGAGCGCTCCTTGAGCAGCGACCCGGAGGTGGCGGCAGCACTGGGTGCCGCATACATCGAAGGTTTGCAGCGACAGGACGTTCTGGCAGTCGGGAAGCATTTTCCGGGACACGGGAGCAGCGTCGAAGACTCACACCAGTCTCTCCCGGTCGTCATGCACGATCGCGCC
>JAFAOS010000187.1 GCA_019247515.1 Chloroflexota bacterium
CGGCAACGGCCTGCAGATCAACGCTCCGACGACCGGCCAGGTCGTCAGCGTCGCCCCGGTCTTCACGGGGTACTGGGGCGCGCACTATGCGGGCGCTCGCCGGGTGCCGACATGAGAGGGCGCCCGATCGCGAACTGAACGCTCACCGTTGGCGATCAAGGTCTAGGGGCGTGCGCGATCACCATCAGGTGCGCGCTGGTGCCCGACACCGCAGGCTCGGCTTCCAGGGCGCGTGCCGCGTAAAGCAGCTGTGCGCGCTGGTGCAGATCGTCCCAGCGCTCGCGCCAGATCAACCAGCCAGGCCCTTCGATACCGAACACTCCGTCGATTAGTAAGCCCGCGGCGGCGGCTTCCTCGACGAGCTCGTCGGGGCGATGAAAATACGCCGTCGTAAACCATTCTGGTCGGCGCTCGGGTTCAGGGTTACGGTGTTGACCAGTCTTCAGATCCTGCTCGGCGATGGCGCTGAAGACCGGGTCACCGAGCCAGCCGGAGCGGAGCCCGTCGAGCAGCGACGCGAACCGAGAGATTCCCACGGCGACGACGCAGCCGTCCGGACGAACCACCCGGCGCGCTTCACGGAGAGCGAGAAGTCGATCCGAACGCTCGACAAGGTGATAAAGCGGACCCATCAAGAGCACCGCGTCGTAAGCTGCATCCGGTTCCTCCAGGTGTCGTGCATCGCCCAGGGCAACTGTGAATGGGTGGTCCGGTTGCTCGTGCGAGGTCGCCTCAGCTTCGGCCACATGACGAGCAACTGGATCGATGACCCGGACGGTATAGCCGCGTCCAGCCAACCAGGCGGCATAGGCACCCGGTCCACCGCCGACGTCCAGGACCGATGCAGGTGGTGGCGGCAGATGCCGTTCCAGAAGCTCCTGAGTGCGGACCCACTCGAGCTGCGAGTCATGCGACAATCGGCGGCGCTCGAGGTCCCGGTTGTAGTGTCCCTCGATCGACGGGTCGAACATACTCGCCGTAGCGTACCAGTGGTCCGACACGCGAATGACGCGGTTCTCGGCGAAACCGCCCTGGAGATCACGGCACGCTCTCGGCACGATGTCGGCACGCGTGAGGCGTTACCGAGTCGAGCCCGCACACCAGCCAACTGAAACTCAGCTGACTGGCACGCTGGCGGCACGCTCAGGAGCACGTTGGTGGCACGCCCGTTCCGAAAGACTGGTGCTGTCGTTGGTCGATGGCCCCTTTCACTCGCTGTCGTCGAGCGAGGTCATTCAGTCGAAATTCGTGCCGAGGCGGGCATCAATGGACGCAAACATCAACACCCTGTTCAACAATCTCACGACCGACATTCGCAACGTCTCAGTCGCAGTCTGTGGGTTCGCGTTCGTCTGGGGCGCGACCATCTATGGCACATCTGCCCGAAGTCCTCACCAGATGGAAATGGGAAAGACGGCGATGAAGGCAAGCCTGGTCGGCGTCGCTGCCATCGTGCTTGCAGCCACGCTGGTGGGCATGGTGTTCAGTGCGCTCGGTGGGGGAGCTGCCGGCTAGTCACTCAGAAGGCGAGTCAGCATGCGTACAGATAAAGGATTGGATTAATGGATGTCACTCCTGTCGCCAACCTGATTGGCGAGTTCACCGACGGCGCTCAGAAGATCGGGCCTGGCCTGGCCGGCCTGGTTTTCATCACCAGCGGACTTCAGTTGCTAATCGGCCATCTCATCGGGAGCTCGCGCGGCCAGGAGCTCGGCAAGGCGGGCATGATCGCCAGTGTGCTCGGCCTGGTGGCCGTGTTCTTCGCGCCACAAATTATGGCCACCGTGCACACGGCGTTCGGTTCTTGAGGAGGACGCGGCATGTCGCGCACACACGAGGTCCCGAATCATCTGAATGTCCAGGACACGCTGTTCCTGGGTCTCACCGCAGGGCAGGTTGCGACATTCATGGCGTTCGCATCACCGGCATATGGGATCTGGGATCAGTTGATCATCGCGCCGGTGGCAGTACGAGGCGCGCTCGCAGCAGTCGTCGTGCTGGCGGGCATCGCGTTCACGCTGGTGCAACCGGGTGGTCGGCCCCTTGATGAGTGGGCGTTCGCGGTCGCCGCCCACGCGGTTTCTCCCCGCCGCTTGCGCTGGTGTCGGCCGGAAGCCGACCCGGTCGAGTGGTCTCCTGGCAGGTCGCCGGGCTGGGTGGACCTTGCGCCGCGGCTCGGCTGGGGAACTGGTGCTCGTGATTCCCATGACGACGAGGGCCTGGAGTCGTGAGCAGGAGCTCGGTCCAGGCGCGTCTGGATGTGTCGGCGATAGAAAACGGGATTGTTTGCTTCGGCTCGCGCAACGAAGGCGAATGCTGCACTGTCATGGAGATCGCGGGCTCGCAGGAGTCGCTCGGAAAGGTGTACGACGCGAAGCAAGAGGAGTTTGCTGGCCGCGTACGCCCAGTTCCTCAACTCGCTGACGTTCCCGTTTCAATTGGTGGTACAGGTCCACCCGGTTGATCTTGCGTTTCGCAGGCGAGCGGCCGATTCTCGGCTTCGAGCGGGCCGCCGGCCGACGCGAGGTCTACCTCGTGGAGGGGGTCTTTGACTGGTTGACCGCGGTCAGCTGGCACCTGCCGGCGTTCAGCACGTGCGGCACAGACTTCCCAGAGGATCGGCTTGGTTGGCTGGCAAGGGCGCGCGTGATCTTCGGTGTTTTCGATGCCGACCGCGCCGGCCGAGAAGCAGCGCAAGGGTTCGAGTCGACGCTCGGCGCCCGCTGGGTGCCGATTGCCCTCCCCGAGGGTGAAGACCTCAACGACCTCGGCAGCCGGCCGGGCGGGCGCGGATTGTTCTTTCGACTGGTAGCGGATGCGCGGCGATCGGGCTCGCCTGATGTCGGAGAGGATGACGGGTGCACAGACAGGTAATCTCAGAGCCGCTCCGTCGCCGTGCCGCGCCCGCCCGCATGGAATTCCAGCGGCTGCGTGCCGGCGTCTTTCGGTTGGGAGCCTCTGCTGGCCTGGACACGCGAGAGGTGGTTCGGTTCAGTGAAGCCATTAGCGGACGTCGATGGCGACGTTGCGGTTGCGTCGACCTGGAGCGGGTAGTCGCCGATCTGAGACAACTCATCGATCATCGCGAGGCGAGGCTGATGCTGCATATGCGGATCACTCGGAGTCGAAGCGCGACTCGAGAGCCTGCCAGGCACATGCTCGAGCTCGTGACGCCACGCACGAATGCGGCCCTGATCAGCCCGGCGGAGCATCTGTGCGGAGGCCTGTCTCTGCGTACAG
>JAFAOS010000193.1 GCA_019247515.1 Chloroflexota bacterium
TGAGGCTCGCGGGCCTGCGCCTTCCGGTGCTCCTGCTACCCGATGGGCGTCGGCTGGAGGCCCCTTCGCTCCTGGAGGCCGCCCGCGCGCTCCGGCTACCAACCACCCCGATCCAACCAGAGTATGACCTGGCCATCGTTGGCGGCGGTCCGGCCGGGCTCACCGCGGCCGTCTACGCCGCCTCTGAGGGACTGCGAACGGTAGTGCTGGAGCGCGAGGCGCCGGGGGGCCAGGCCGGGTCGAGCGCCCGCATCGAGAACTATCCCGGTTTTCCAGAGGGCATCAGCGGCCTGGAGCTGACCCAGCGCGCCTATGAGCAGGCGCGGCGCTTGGGCGCCGAGTTCGTGCTGGCCAACGCGGTCACCGCCGCGGACCCGAACGCGCGCGCGCCGTTTCGCCTTGGCCTGCTCGACGGGTCGGAGCTGCGCTCCCAGGCCGTACTTGTGGCGACGGGCGTGGCCTACCAACTGCTCGACGCGCCGCGCGTGCCCGAGTTCCTCGGCCGCGGCATCTGCTATGGCTCCCGCGTTATGGAGGCGTCGTTGTACCGCGGGGCTGACATCTTCATCGTCGGAGCTGGCAACGCAGCGGGCCAGGCCGCGGTGTACATGGCCAGGCATACACGGCACGTCACCTTGCTCGTCCGAGCTGGGTCGCTGGCGCGCAGCATGTCGCATTATTTGATCCGACAGCTCGAAGCCGTGCCCAATCTGACGGTTCGGTACCACACCGAGGTGGCCGCGGCCGAGGGGAGCGATCGACTCGAGGCGCTGGTCCTCCGCGACGTCAACACGAGCACCCAGATACGCGTGCCGGCGGCGGGCCTGGTTATCCTGATCGGCCAGAAGCCGTCTACCGACTGGGCGGAGGGCCTCCTGGCGCGCGACGCGCAGGACTTCCTGCTGACAGGTCCCGACCTGCCCCCGCCAACCGATCGACGGGATACGCGCGGGCGTCTCGCGCGCCCTCCGGCGCCACCTGCGGCCGCCGGCGGTGTCTGGCCACTGGCCCGCGCGCCTCTCCTCCTGGAGACGAGCGTACCGGGTGTGTTCGCCGCGGGGGACGTACGGCATGGCACGCCCAAGCGTGTCGCCTCAGCCGTCGGCGACGGCGCCCTGGCCGTGCAGCTCGTGCACCAGTACCTGAACCTCCACGCCGCGGCGGATGCGCGCTCGCTGGACGGCAGGGGTGTGCCACACGATGTCACTGCCCGAGCCGGGCTCCTCAAACAGCTTGCGTCACACAGCGCCGTCGAAGCAGCCCTCAGCGGATAAGTGACCGTAGACCAAGGTGAATGCGCCGTCGGTGCATTCCACTGGCGTTCGTCTGGATCATAAGTCTCAGTTGTGGCGAACGGTCCGTGCTCACGACGGATTGGCGACGATGAACCACTCTCCGCAGCCTCGGCGCGTGGCCTAGCGCTCAGGCTTTTCAAGTCTTCCAACCTGCACGGTCGATTGCGCCGATTGGCAGGAAATTGACATTGCCAGTCGCGGGACTGGCCCATCTCGGGAAAGGAACAGAGCTGATGCCACTGTTCCGGACGTTACCAGGCGGACTGCCGGCCCCGCGCGCGAAGGCGTGGGTGGTCCGCACCAACTGGACCTGCAGGTTCAAGATCAGAACGGAGTCAAGATGTCGCGATGACGTGGACAGGTGTAGACCAGAGCCATTCCTCCGGCGGCGTGGCGGTATCCCATGGGAGCCCGTCACACTCCAGCCGAACCAGGCCATGGGTATTTGGCGTCCGCGCCATAATGTGGCTCGGTGGTGCCGTCGCGCTCGTCGGTGCGCTGGCCGTGGCATGGTCGGTCGCGGCCGACGGGTTGCTCATGCGCCCGCAGGCGGAATTTGAGGTGTCGTGGGTGTGACACGCCACGAGGCTGGATCATGCGGCGGGGACGTGCTGGGACAGGATCACTGAACGCCAGCGGAGCCCGCGCAAAATGGCAACTCGACGAAAGTGCGCCAAGATATTTCAGCGGGGTGAATGTACGTTGCGTGCAAGACCTATCCCACGACGCCAGCCGTCAACCGGCGCACCTCAACATTGCCTGATGAGATTGCCGCTAAGTACTCCATCCCGGAAGTACCGGGCCCGGCATTAGGCTGCCGTGGGGAGAGTGAGCGCTGCTGATTGAAGTAGAGGTTCACGGAGACGTTGTTCCAGGTCCTGGCGGGTGAAGCACCAGGCAAACGGCTTGTCCAGAGCGGAGTAGCGCCTACCGAACTCGATAATGCGGTGCTCCAACTCTTGCAGGCTGGTGCAATCGTTGGGAGTGAGCACCTTGCGCTGGATAATCGAAAAGTAGATTTCGATCTGATTCAGCCAGCTGGCGTGCACTGGAGTGTGGACGATGACGATCCGCGGATGCCGCGCACTGAGCTCGTCGGCGGCACGCTCACCACGATGGGATGAGCCGTTGTCGACGATCCAGAAGACGCGCCGTGCAGAGCGATACGGCTCCTGGCTCATCACATCGTCGACCAGTCGGGCGAAGGCAGCTTTGCCGGTCTTTGGCTCGCAACGTCCGAAAACCACGGCGCGATGGACATCCCAGGCCGCCAGGTATTGGGTTACGCCAGCGCGCTCGTACTCGTGCTCGATACGTATGGCCTGATGCGGTCCGTTCGGCAGACTTGGGTGGCACCGACGCCGCACCTGAATGCTCGTCTTCTCATCGGCGCTGAGCACGTATTCATCCGCCCACAGTGGCTGACCTTGCCATCGGCACGCGTACAGGTCGAGCACCGGACCGGCCAGCTCCAAGAAGTGCGCGTCACGTGGGAAGATCCACGACCGATACCGCCAGGGACGCAGGGCGTCGCGTATCAGCACACGCCAGATGGCACTGCGCGAAGGCGCGAGCAGTTCGGTATGCTCGACCTTGAGTTGATTGGCGACTTCCGTCGTCAGTTCACTGAGGCTATAGCGACTGAGTGGTACGTCGCGCTCACCCGGACGTGAGCACGCCAGCGCCACCACCAATGCACGCGCCTTGGGTTTGATGCTCAGTGGTCGACCGCTTCGTCGGCGGTCCTGCAGTCCGTCGCAGCGCTTGGCGCCAAACCGCGCCAGCCAGCGGCGGACCGTCGTCCGACTCATCTGTTCCCGACGAGCCAGGGCGCGGCTGCCCAACCCCGTCGCGCTGCCGAGGATCACTCGTGCCCGACGAACGAGGCGTTGGGGCGTGGTTCCCGCTCGCACCCAGCTGGTCAACCGGTGGTGTTCGGCGGCAGTCAGCACGATCGAGGCGGCGGATCCAGCCATGCGTACCTCCTGGCGCCGACCGTACACATCCACCGGATTCTCCCGGTAGGTCTCGATTGACTGAAATGTCAAGATCGGCCCTTCCGGACGGCGCAGCAGCTGTGGCACACTGCCGCCAATGCCTGCTGGAAAGCGGCGTCTGGACACATCATGGCTACCCACCGTCGTGCCAGCCGTTCAAGCGTTGGTGGACCGTGGTGAGGCCACGCGTGGTCTGGCCGTCAAGACCTGGGGTGGTCACCTGATCCTCGGCCGAGTGGACGAGGCCGGTGCTGATCCACGCTTCCGTCTCACTCCACTCGGCGATGGCCAGTACGGCTTGTCGCTTTACGACCGCAACCGCTGGGATCCACTGCCATATGAAGGTACACTCGACGAGCTCGTCGACGTCATGAACAATGACCTGGGCGCGTGGGCAGTTGAGTGGCCCGATCCTCCCGTACACGCATGAATTGGAATGCGCTACTGAGGACAAAGGTCGAGGTGAACGGCTGATGGGAACTCGGTCACGTGCCAGCAGGTCAGCTGTGCGCCTCGGCAAGCAGCCACCCCGCTACCGCTTCTTTCTGAATCCGTACACCGACGTGCGATTCATGAAATGCCCGCAGTGCCTGGCCAAGACGCATCAGCGCAAGTTGCCTCTGGTCATCCACGTTGAACCGCTGCAGTTGGTCGCGTTGAACAAGACGTGCCGGTACTGCCCGCATTGCGACCTGCTAATCGCCCATCAGGACCAACTCGAGGCGTGGCTAGCTGCGTTCTTCACAGAGCACCGGCCTGAGATCGTGGGCAAAGATTACCTCGTACTCGGCACTGAAGACCGCGCCGATTGGCTGCGCGGAGTTCAGACGCCGATCTACCCGGCAGAGGCATTCGAGCACATGCACGACTTCCGTGAGGTGGTGCGGTTCACTCCAC
>JAFAOS010000202.1 GCA_019247515.1 Chloroflexota bacterium
GGGCTGGTCGCGCTGGGCGCATACTGGCTGGCGTATCAGGGCAGCCTGGCCGTCCGCTTTCCACCGCGAGAGATCGGCGTCGCGTCCGCCTTGCGCGGCAACGCAGCGCTCGCCGGCGCCAGCTTCATCGCGCCGGACCTGTCTCCGGTCGTCTGGTACTACACCCGAGGTCGCGCAGTATCCGCCGATTCCGGCCCGCTCCCGGAGCCAACTTTCCTGGTATGCGCGCGCGGGCCCGCCGAGCCGCCGGCGCCCCTGGCCTGTGACGGCTGGACCACACAACTGCACGGCCTCGGCTACCCCATCGACCCCGGCCAGAATCCCATCGAGGCGCCGGATTATCTGATCTACGCTCTGCCGCCGTGCGCTTCTCTGCACGTGCCCGCCTCGGCGGCGGGTTCGGCGTGCGCACCGATGGCCGCCGCGCCGCCAACCCTCGCGCCCCTCAGCGCTGCACCGGATGATTCCCGAGTTGACCTGAAGGTCACGCTGGAGGCGGCAGGCAGCCTGGCGCATGTGGACTATACGTATGCACAGGCGGCTGGCACGCCAGAAGCGGGCTCCGTCGTGCGTCTCTACGTCCTCCAGACCGACGGAAACTGGTGCCTGCTCGACGAGACCGCCGGCAGTCACGACATTCGTTTCCCCGCGGCGTCGGCGGGTGACTTCAGGGCGTCTGTTATCCCGCGCAGCAGTCTGGCGGCCGGCCAGCAATACTTCACCGCCGCGGTGGATTTGCCGCCGGCGTACATCTTCGACCTGCCCGACACCCGCAACGGCGGGGTGCAGCACATCAGCGCCTACTCGCTGGAAGCAGCGGAGCAGCAGGCGATCGCGGCGGGCACCTGGAACCCGAGCGCCGGTACGCTGGGGCAGGACGCGAGGACCACGCTCGTGGACAAGCCGACCGCGGACAATGTCTGTCGCGGTCAAATTCGCTGAGCTCGGATCGCAGCCGACGATGCCAGCTATCTCGGCGGCGCGTTGACGCTGCCGCGAACCCTGACATACATTGGCTGGCAGTCCGTTACCTTAGAGGGTGGCCGCGGTAGGGCGCGAGCGCGTGCGTTTGTCCACGCTGTCGGCAGTTGAGCTGAGGAGCAGCCTGTGAAGATCTTCGTCGATACCGCGAATCTGCAGGACATCGAAGAAGCGCTCAAGCGCGGCTTTGCGAGCGGGATCACGACGAACCCGTCGATTCTGTCCAAGGAAGAGCGTCGTGATTTTGGGACGCATATTCGGGACATCATCGCTTTACTGCGGCGCTACGAAGCCGACATCCCCCTGAGCGTCGAGCTGTTCACGACCGACCCCGACGCCATGATCGTGCAGGCAGAGCAGTTCGTCACGTCTTTTGGCGACTACAAGAACCTGGCGATCAAAGTGCCTGTTGGCTGGGACGAGCTGCGCGTCATCCACGCGATTCGGCGCATGGGCGCCAGGGTCAACTGCACGTGCTGCATGTCCTACAACCAGGCAATCATGGCCGCCCTGGCCGGCGCGAACTACGTGAGCCTGTTCTGGGGCCGCATTCGTGATACGGGCTCTGACGCGGCGACGGTGGTTCGGCAGGTGCGGCAGACGTTCAGGGAACAGGGCACAGACGCGGAGATCATCGTCGGCAGCATTCGCCAGATGATCGACGTCAACGAAGCGCTGCAGGCAGGCGCCGACATCGTCACGGTTCCGCCCAAGTTTTTCCCGCAGATGTGCGCGCATCCGAAGACGGACGAGGCCGTTCAGCAGTTCATCAGCGACTTCCGGGCGTGGTCGGCGGCCGAGCCAGCCATCGAAGTGGTGGTGGCTTCGCCGAATGGCAACGGCGCCGCGCTGCTGGAGCTGGCGGCCGACGGCGGCGCCCAGCACCCCTAGGCTAGCTCCCGTTTGTGGCCGCCACGTTTCGAGGTGCCGGCAATTCTTCTCTGGAGAGAAGCGGACTCGATCAGCAGCCCGTTAAGTTGAGCTCGCGGAGGGCTCGATAAAGACCGCGCCGCTCAGCGCGCCTCTCGAGGAGAGCCCCGCTCGGGCTGCCTTCCCTCGCCGACGTTTCTGGCAACCCTCCTGGGGCGCGATCGTCCCTGGCGCGGTCGTCGCCATCGTCCTGCTGCTGATCGGCGAGTCCGCGCCTGGCTGGTTTCCGGTGCGCTTCGTCCTCGAAGTTCACGACGGGCAAATCGTGCTCGACGCCGACGGCAGCCAGAACACCTTCAATTCGAAAGCACCCGGACCCTGGACTCACGTTCAGCTCGTTCAGCCCGACCCCACCGAGCGCGAGTACCAGGTCGACGGCAGCGACGTCACTTCACGTAAGGATCGTGACGCCGACGAGATTCGGGCGATGGAGGCCAGCCCGCTGTACCGGGTGGCCGCCTGGCTGCGTGACGAAGCCAGCTACAGCCGCTGGGACAACGTGAAGCTCACCGACCTGTCTGACGGTCGCGTGGTCGCGACGGGTCGCGAGGCGGTCGAGGCGGCGGCTTTGCCGGTCGCCTTTCGTCTCGAGGCCGATCTGCACCGGCCTGAAGCACTGTCGCAGATCGACTTGCGCACCGATCAGCCGCCCTACCACGGCGTCTTCGAGATCAGTCGCGACCGCCGCTCGATCACCTGGTCGATTGGGGAAAAGGGCAGTGACCAGGTCGCGCACTGGCTGTTCCCGGAGCAGCCGGCGCCGTTCGCGGCAGAGCTCCTCCAGTTGCTGGGCCGCGCCGCGATCGCCGGCTACGGCCTGCTGCTGATCGCCTGGGCCGCGGGATGGCTGCTGAGTCGCATCTCGTCGAGGCGTGGCCCCTCGGCCGCCTCGGCAAGCGCGGGGCCCGGCAAGGCGGCGCAGGGGGGCATCGTCGCCGGCCTCAGCATCGCCTGGCTGGTCGCCGCCAGCTGGGTGATGATCCGGCTGTACCACCAGCTCCCGCACATCGTCGACGCCGCGGCGTACTACTTCGAAACCAGCGTCTTTCGGTCGGGGCACCTGTGGCTCGATCCGCCGCCGAGCGTCAACTACCTGAAGAGCTACTTCGAAACGGTCATGGACGGTCGCTGGTTCGCGCAGTATCCGCCAGGCGCCCCGGCGATCTACGCGCTCGGTGGCGTGGCGGGCCTGGCCTGGCTCATGGGTCCGCTGTGCGGGCTGGTCCTGATCCTGGCGACCGCCTCCGCGGCGCGCAAGCTGCACGGCCCGCCCACGGGGTGGATCGCCCTGGGTCTCGGCCTGCTCTCGCCGTTCATCGTGTTCCAGTCCAGCTCGTTCATGAGCCATCCGGTCGCTGGCGCGGCCCTGGCGTGCGCGCTCGCCGCGTTTGCCTGTGCCGAGCGCAGCGGACGCCTCAGGTGGTACGCCGTATCTGGCGCGCTGCTGGGCTGGGGCGTGCTGACGCGCGAGCTCTCGACGGTCCTGTTCGGTGCGCCGCTGGTCGTCTGGCTGCTCGCAAAACGCCGGTGGCCGGGCCTGGGGCTGCTCGTGGCCGCGGGAATCCCGTTCGTCCTTGCCTACCTGGCGTACGACGCGCAGTTGACGGGCGATCCGTTCTTATTGCCGAGGAACGCCGTCAACCCTTCGGACGTCTACGGCTTCGGCTTCACCAACTCCGCGGACACGCATCACACGCTCGCCGCCGGGCTGTCCAACGCGGATGAGAACCTGACCCTGATGCAGTTCGACCTCTTCGGTTGGCCGCCGCTGTTCGCCTTCAGCTTGCTGTGCCTACCGTTCTTGCTGGGCAAGGCGCGGGGCTACGACTGGCTGGCCGCCGGCGCGTTGCTGCTGTACATCGCGGGCTATCTGGGGGTACCGGGGCACGGCATCGTGCTCGGCCCGCGTTACTACTACGAGGCGCTGCCGTGGGTACTCCTGCTCGCCTCACGCGGGGTGCAGGGTCTGATCGCCTGCCTTCAGGACCTGCGCCTGCCGCGCTCCGCGGCGTACGGCGGAGTGCTCGTGGTGCTTGGACTGCTCAGCCTGAGCACGCTGCTGTTCTACGACCCGCACCTGGTCGAACGTCGCACGGACTACTTCGCCATGGACAACAACCGCGGCGTCGCCGTCCCGTTCGTCACCAACACCCTGTTTGGTCCGCGGCTCACCGGCTTCGACGGCCCTACCCTGGTGCTGATCCCGAACGAGATCGTGTTCAAGACGCTGGCCGCGATGAATTGTCCCGACCTGGACCACGAGCACGCGCAGCAATGCCAGGTGCTGTTCTTCGATTCGGGCACCGACCACGCCGACGAGCTGATGCGGTCGTATCCGGGGCGCACGGTGCTGGTTGCCAACCTGGTGAACAACGTGGTCACCCTCCAGCCGTTCGTCCCGAAGAACAGCTAGATCACGTCGGCGAACGTGCGCTCCATGCGCCTGAAGTACAGCAGCCCCGTCGCCAGCAGGCACACCACGATGAGCGTGGAGATCGCCAGTCCCCCGATCGGCGCGTCTCCGCTGCCGAGCAGCGCCCAGCGGAAGCCGGCGATCACCCCGGTCATTGGATTCAGGGCCAGCAGCGCTCGCCACTGCGCGGGGACGTCGGCGGCCGAGTAGATGACGGGCGTGGCGAACAGCCACACCTGGATGAAAAACGGCACCGCGTACCTCACGTCGCGGTACTGCACATCCAGCGCCGACAGCCACACGCTCACGCTCAGCGCGGTCAGCACCATCAGGCAGACCAGCGGCGGAATCGCAGCCAATTGCCAGCTGAAGCCGATCCCGAACACTAGCAGCATCGCCAGCAAGAGCAGCACGCCGATGCTCAGGTCGACCAGGTTGGCCAGGACGGCCGCGAGCGGGATCGCCAGGCGCGGGAAGTAGACCTTGCTGATCAGCTGCGTGTTGCCGACAACGCTGCCGCTGGCGCCGGTCGTCGCGTTCGCAAAATAGAACCACGGCACCAGGCCCGAGATGACGAACAGCGGATACGGCACACCGCCGGTAGTCAGACCGCGCGAGCCGAAGACGATGGAGAAAATGCCCATCGCCAGCAGCGGTTGCAGCAGCACCCAGGCGACTCCGAGCGCGGTCTGCTTGTAGCGGACCTTGACGTCGCGCAGCGCCAGGAAATAGACGAGCTCCCGAAAGCGCCACAGCTCGCGCAAGTCGAGCGCGCGCCACCCCCGCGAGGGCTCGAGGACGATGAGCGGCGGCGCGGGGATCGTCTCGCTGGACGTACCAGCCCTCTAGCTCGCTACTCTGCCTGAACGAGGGCGCCGAACGCGGCCGGGTCGCGGACGGCCAGATCGGCCAGCACCTTGCGGTTGAGCGTGACGCCCCGCTCCTTGAGCGCGGCCATGAACACCGAGTAGCTCATGCCGTGCTGCCGCGCGGCGGCATTGATGCGCTGGATCCACAGGCGACGCATGTCGCCCTTGCGGGCGCGACGGTCGCGATAGGCATACGCCAGCGCCTTCATCACCGTCTCGTTGGCAATGCGAACCAGCTTGCGGCGACCCTGGGTGTAGCCCTTGGCCATGGCCAGGGTCTTTTTGTGTCGATGATGAGCGGTGACGCCCGGTTTGATCCGCGTCATCGGCTAGTTGCTGGCGTACGGCATGAGCCGACGAACCCGCTTCAGGTCTCGCTTGGAGACGGGCATCATCTCAGCGTATTCGCGGGCAGCTCGCTTCGATCGATTGCGGCGCAAATGGCTCTTGCCATGCCGCGTACGCACGAGCTTCCCCGAGCCGGTGTATTCAAACCGCCGTGCGGCGGCCTTGTGTGTTTTCAACTTCGGCATAGATCGTTCGGGCAGGCAAGTCTATCACACGTCGATTCAGCCACAGATTGGCGACGAGTCGGCCGTACGCCAGCCAGAACGAGCGCGTGTACGCCATTTTCGAGTAGCCGTTCGTGCGCACGCCGAGGGTGATGGGCACCTCCGCGACACGGAAGCCCGCGCGGTACGCCCTCACCGTGCCTTCGAGCTGAATGCCGAAGCCCTGCTCCTGGAGTCTGATGGCGCGGAAGACCTCCGCGCGGCCCGCGCGGAACCCGCTGGTCAGATCGCCGACGGGTACGCCCAGCACGCGCCGCACGGCGGCATTGCCGACGACGCTGATGGCGCGGCGCGCCCAGGGCACTCCGCGCATGCGTCCGCCAGGTACGTAGCGCGAACCGAGCACGAAATCGGCGCGATCGGTCGCGATCGGCGCGACCAGGCGCGGCACGTCCTCCGGCGCGTGAGTCAGATCGGCGTCCATGAAGGCCAGCACGTCGACCGCGGGCTCGCGCCTGGCAAGGCCTTCGGCGATCCCGGTGCGCAGTGCCGCGGCCATACCCCGGTTGCGGTCATGACGCGTGATGCTCAGAAATGGATACCGCGGCGCCAGCTCGGTCAGGCGGGCGTGGGTTGCGTCGCGGCTGCCATCGTCGACGGCGATGGCGACCAGTTCCAGATCGGCTGCCTCGCGGACGGCGCCGAGTCGCTCCAGCAACGCCGCCACGTTGCCTGCCTCGTTGTACATCGGCAGAATGACGGCAACGTGCAGCATCTCAGCGTCGACCGATCAGCGTAACAGCTTTTCTCAGACCCAGACTCAGACTGCCAACACAACGAGCGAGCGGCGCGATTCGTTGCCAGCTTGGCCTCAGACGAACTTGATGCGCCGCGCGGCGAACGCGACCATCCGCAGTAACAGCCACCCGTGCCGCCAGCGCTGGATGTTGGTGGCGCCGTACGTGCGCTCGCGGTAGCGAATGGGCATGTCGACGATCTTGAGGTTCAGTCGCGCCGCCCCAAACAGCAGGTCGAAGTCACCGAATGGATCGAAGTCGCCGAAGTAGTGGCGCTGGCTGGCGATGCGTCGGTAGTCGGCTGCCCACAGGACCTTCGTGCCGCACAACGTGTCTTTGATGGACTGGCCGAGCAGCCACGAAAACGCCAGGCTGAAGAACTTGTTGCCGAACAGATTGAGCAGCCGCATGGCCTGCCGCTGCATCGGGTAAACGAGCCGCACGCCATTGATGAGCTCGCCCTTGCCCGATTGCAGCGCGTCCAGGAAGCGCGGCAAACCCTCGGGGGCGACCGTCAGGTCGGCGTCCAGGATCATCAGCACGTCGCCGCTTGCCTGTTCGAAGCCGAGGCGCACCGCGTCGCCCTTACCCTTACCTGTTTGTCGCAGCAGTCGGCAGCAGCGGTGCGGGTGTCTGGCGATCTCGCGCTGGATGGTTTCGAGGGTGCCGTCCGTTGAGTGGCCCTCGATGAAGACCAGCTCCGTGCCGCGCCCCATCTCGGGTGTGCGCTCGAAGATCGGGGCGATGTTGCCGCTTTCGTTGCGCGCCGGCACGATGACCGACACGCGCGGCTCGGTCGCCTGGGCCTGGGGTTCGGGACGGGCGACGACGAAGTGGGTGAGGGCCGCGTGGTCGAGCGGCCACACGCGCGCCAGCACGCGATTGGCGATGGTCTCCAGGCCGCCCGCGCGCAGCGGCAGCAGGATCTCGTCCCAGCGACGGGTGACCTCGAACCCGGACAGCCGCAGCAGATTGTCGATGTCTTCGACGGTGAGCCAGTTCTGCTCGAGCAGCGGCTTGCTCAAGCCCAGCGAGCGCGTGAGATCGAGCGGGACCTCCCAGAGTCGGCTGTAGAAGTTGAGCACCAGGCGTGTGCTGGGTCGCGTCCGTGGCACGAGCCGCCGCAGCGCGACCTCGACGTCCCAGAGGTCGTTCACCACATCCGAGAGAACAATGGCGTCAAAGGTTTGTCCGCCGGTCAGGTCGAGCGTGTGCGCGTCGGCCTGCACGAAGCGCAGGTCCGGGTGGCGTCGCGCCGCGCGGCGGAGCATCTCGCCTGAAAAGTCGATGCCAACGCCGACGCTGGGCTCGAGTGCCGCCAGCAGGTCGCCCTGCCCGCAGCCGATCTCCAGCACGCGCTGGTTCGGCGCGACCACCGAGCGATACACCTCGATCAGGCGCTGGTGGTAGACGCCCGAATAGTCCCGAATCTGGCCGAGCTGTCTGGCGACGGAGTCCCAGTGCGCGATGCGCGCCTCGGTGTACTCCACTTCGGCGCTGTCGGTGGTCGCCGCCACTCGGCTAATCAACCAGCTTGACGCCCGTTGCGTCGTGCAGCTGGAGGGTTGGCCGACCCTCGAGCAGCTGGATCTGGCCCGTGGCACACACCGTCTTGCCGTTCAGAGCTGACGCGTCACCCGAGGCGAGCACGATCGCCAGTCCGAGCGGGTCCGGATATGGCAGGCCAACCTCCAGCAGCTGGCCGCCAGCCGGCGCGGCGCGGGTGCCAACGACGGTGCCTTGAATGCTGCGCAGCTCGCCCACGTGCGTGCGCGCTTCGGTCCACCAGATGGCGTTCGGGCACGTGGGTGAAGGGGTGGCGGTTGGCGCGGGCAGCGGTGTGGCGGTTGATGGGTTGGAGATGATGTTCTGGACACGTGCGGCCTCAGTGCGCCGCACATCGGTGGCCTGCGCGCCGGCGGGTCCGACTGCAGGGTTGGCGGGCGCGCCGCACGCCAGGCCGACGACCACCAGGCTCAGCACGGCGAGGCAGACGACAAGCAGGTGGCGGGCCATCGCGGCTGAGCCAACGGTACATGATCAAATGAGATGGCCCACCTGAGAAGCTCAGATGGGCCGTCGCATTTGGGTGGAGACAAGGGAGCTGACGCTACACAATCGCGAACGATTTTACCTCGCCACGCTGCGGGCGCAGACCCACAGTATCCCGTACGGCGTCTGTCGACGCCCAGCCTCGCGCAGGCTCCCTCAGGTCCACCGCTAAACTTAACATTGCAAAACGGTTCGAGTCAATCGGTCGTTGTTGGTAATTTTGGCGGTCTGCCGGCAACCGCGCAGCTTGCCGTTCCGTTACAGGGGCGTCGCCCCGCTCCGCGGTTGTCTGTCATCGAGCCCGAGCTCGGCATAGAGCGCCCTGGCGATCGGCGCCGCCGCTTCCTTGTCCCCGGCGGCCAGTTCGCCCTCGATCACCATTTCCTTCAGCTGGTCCTTGATGGGCTGGATCCACGGTCCGGGCCCGCGCTCGAAGAGCTGCATCAGGTCGAGTCCGTCCAGCGGTGAGGCGATGCGGGCGAAATCCTCCTGCGTGCGCAGCTCGCGAATGCGCGCCTCCAGCTCGGCCACGCTGCGGGCGATCGCTGCCCGCCGCTCCACTCGCCCGGTGGTAACGTCCGCGCGCGAAAGGGCCAGCAAGTCCTCGATCAGGTCGTCGCCCACCTCCAGGACGAATCGCCGCACCGCGCTGTCCGTCCAAAGCCCCTCGTACGCATTCGCGCGCAGGTGGAGGCCAACCAGCCGGCCAACCCGGTCAATCAGCTCGCTGGGCTGGTGAAGGTCGGCCAGGATGTGTCGGGCCATGCGCTCGCCTTTGCGGTCGTGTCCGTGAAAAGTGACCTTGCCGCGCTCGACGCGCTTGGTCGCGGGCTTGGCGATGTCGTGCAGCAGCGCCGCCCAGCGCAACGCCAGTCGCGGCGGCGTGCGATCGAGTACCTGCAAGGTGTGGCTGAAGACGTCTTTGTGTCGGCCGTAACCTGGTTCCTGCTCGGTGCCACGCAGCCTGGGCACGTCGGGCAGGCTGAACTCGGCGAGCCCGAGCTCGCACAGCAGCGCGATGCCCCGAGCCGGCGCCGGTCCCAAAAGCGTCCGTTCGAGCTCGTCGCGGACGCGCTCGCGGCTGATCGTCGCCAGCGCCGACGCGGACTCGATAATGGCGCGAGCGGTCACGGACTCGATCTGGAAGCCAAGTCGACTGGCAAACCGTACGCCGCGGAGCAGCCGCAGCGGGTCCTCTTGGAATCGCTCGGGAGCGCTGCCGACCGCGCGGACCACGCCACGCTGGAGGTCCAGCTGGCCGTCGAACGGGTCGATCAGCTCGCCGCTGCGTGGATCCTGGGCGATGGCGTTGATCGTGAAGTCGCGGCGGGCGAGATCGTCGGCGAGGCTGCGCCCGAAAGCCACCGCTGGCTTGCGCGAGCCAGGTTCATACGCCTCGGCGCGGTAGGTGGTGATCTCGACGACGGTCCTGGTTCCTTCAGAATCGAAGACGGCTCCGATCGTGCCGAACTTCTCGCCGAGGTTGAAGACCTTGCCACCGACGGCCTTGAGAGCCCGCTCGGTCTGGCGCGGCCGCGCGCTGGTGGCCAGGTCGAGGTCGTGGCTAGCCGGCGCGCCGAGCACCAGGTCGCGTACGACGCCGCCGACCAGAAACAGCTCCGCGGATGGGTCGATGCGCGCCAGCGCGTCGCCAATGCGCACGCTGAGCTCCTGGACGTGGTGCGGCAGACCTGTCACAGTGGAGGCGTTACCCTTTAGGGGCGTGAGCGGTCGGCGCGGGGCCCGACCGGCGCGCGGCAGCGGCACAGAATCGAGACATAACTCGTCCGACGTTCGAAGCTACAGTATCGTCTGGCACGGGGCGTGCGCTGCCTGCCAGTTTCAGCACACCCGGCCCGGACTCTACCGCGAGAAGCGACCCAGGAGCCTCAATGGATCTGCAGGACTTCGTCACACAGCTCGAGCGCATCCTCAGGATCGGCATCACGATCATCGCCGCGTACCTGGTTGCGCTGTGGATCGCCAGCGTGTGGTGGACCTTCCGCGACATTCGTTCGCGTACCACGGACATCTTCCTGCAGGTCGCCGCCACGCTGCTGGTGGCCGTTTTCAGCTTTCCGGGACTGCTGATCTACGTGATCCTGCGGCCGCCGAAGACGCTGGCCCAGCTGTACGAAGACTCGCTCGAGGAAGAGGCGTTCCTGCAGGGCATCCAGGTCCACAACTCGTGCCCGGTGTGTAAGCAGCGGGTGGAGCCCGAGTTCATCTTCTGTCCTTGGTGCCAGACGCGGCTGAAGCGGACCTGTCTGCGCTGCGAGCGTCCGCTGGTGCTGCGCTGGAAGATGTGCCCGTTCTGCGGCACGGGGGTATACGCCGCGCCGCCCGAAGAGCCCGTCAGTCCCGCGGTGGCAACGCTGCCGCAGCCAGAGGCCGACGAGTCCGAGCTGGTCGACGCGACCAGCAGCACCGCCAGCAACGGGACCAACGGCACGCGCAAGGTCACTCCACACTGAAATTTTAATGGGTGGAGCCCGCTCATGAGCGGGCTCCCATGGAGGCACATGCGCCTACGTGCCCAGCCGCGCATGCGCGGCTGGGGCGCAGCAGTACGTCTAAAAACTCAGACGAGCGCTTGTTCGGTCTCCTTGTCGAAGACGTGCAGGTGGTCCGTGTCGAAGACCGTCTCGATCGTCTCGCCTGGATGCGGGTGCGCCGTCGCGTCCATGCGGGCGATGAACTCGTGGCCATTCGCCGACAGATATGCGAACACCTCCGACCCCAGCGGTTCCACCACTGAGACATTCACGCTGGCCGTGCGCCAGGTTTCGGCGTTCGGCACCTCGGACTTGTGATGAATGTGCTCGGGCCGTACGCCGAAGACGATCTCGCGACCACTTTGCGCCCCGAGCTTGCTGCGCATGTCTTCGGGGACGCGGAGCTTGAGACCGCTGGTCTGTACGTACAGGTCCTGGCCGCCGTCGTCCGAGGTGAGCTGGCCGGGGAAGAAGTTCATCGCGGGGCTACCGATGAAGCCCGCGACGAACAGGTTCGCGGGTCGGTCGTAGAGCGTCTGCGGCGTCTCGAGCTGCTGCAGCACCCCGTCGCGCAGGACGGCAATGCGGTGGCCCATCGTCATGGCCTCAGTCTGATCGTGCGTGACGTACACCGTGGTGGTCAGCAGGCGCTGGTGCAACTTGATCAGGCCGGCGCGGGTCTCGACGCGCAGCTTGGCGTCGAGGTTGGACAGCGGCTCGTCCATGAGGAACACTTGCGGCTCGCGCACGATGGCGCGTCCGAGCGCGACACGCTGCCGCTGGCCGCCTGACAGCTGCTTCGGCTTACGCTGCAGCAGGTTCTGTAGGCCCAGGAGCTCGGCTGCCTCCTTGACGCGCCGATCGATCTCAGCCTTGGGCCGCTTGCGGAGCTTCAGACCGAAGGCCATGTTGTCATAGACGGACATGTGCGGGTAGAGCGCGTAGCTCTGGAAGACCATGGCGATGTCACGGTCTTTGGGCGCCACGTCGTTGACGCGGCGGTCGCCGATGTACAGGTCGCCGCCGGTAATCTCCTCGAGTCCGGCGATCATGCGCAGGGCGGTGCTCTTGCCGCAGCCTGAGGGTCCGACGAGCACCAGGAATTCCTGGTCGCGGATCTGAATGTTGAGGTCGTTGACGGCGGTGACTTCGCCGTACTTCTTGCTGATGTGGTCCAGCGTGACGCCAGCCATACGTAGCAGGTTCTCCTTCCCTCCCAGCTTGGGGCGGTGCAAAGGTGTCCTGAAACCTGCCCCACGATTGAGGCAGGCAAAGTAGAGGATAGAGGTTCGCCGAGCGTTGTTCAACGCGGCTTCGACCCTGTGCTTCGACCCTGTGCCTGGACCGGTGCGTGGTGCGAACAGGCTGTCCAGCGTCGCCACGAAGCAATGGTGTGGGGATGGCTGATGTGGCAACTCTGCGGCGCCGCCCGCTTGTTCTCGAGCGTTGCGCGGCAGGGCACGACGGGGGTCTGGGTGGTGCAGGGCTTGGATACGTGCTGGACGGGTGACGTGGGAGGGTGAGCGATGGCGCAGTGTCCAGGAGGTCACTAAATCGATTCGCTAAAACGTTTGACATCTGCGAGACGGCCCGGATGACGCTCGCAA
>JAFAOS010000008.1 GCA_019247515.1 Chloroflexota bacterium
TGGCTGGGTGGGCGGCGGCTGCGTCCACACGGCGATCGAGCGTGAGGCCGCGCTGGCCCTGGCGGACGCCGCGCCGCGGCTGGTGCGCTTGTCGCCGACGCCGCGCGACGAGGACGGCGTCGTGAACTACCCGATGACGTGCCACAGCGGCGGGACACTCGAGATCTACCTGGAGCCCGTGCTGCCGGCGCCGGAGCTGGTCATTCTGGGCGAGACGCCAGTCGCCGAGTCGCTCGCCACGCTGGCGGCGCCGCTCGGCTTTCGAATACTTGATTCCGTGGACGAGATCACCACGTCGGACGCCTGGGTGGTCGCCGCCGCGATGAGCAGCGACGAGGACCACCCGGCGGTCCGTCACGCGTTGGAGCGCAACGTGCCGTACGTGGCGATGGTCGCCAGCCGTCGGCGGACAGAAGCGCTGGTGAACGAGCTACGCGCCGAGCGCTATCCCGAAGAGCAGATCGCTCGGTTGAAGGCGCCGGCCGGACTGGACATCGGCGCCGCAACGCCGGCCGAGATTGCGCTCAGCATCCTGGCCGAAATCGTCCAGCGCCGCCGCGCCAGTCGACCTGCCGCCCCGCCGGCGCCACGCGCCACGGCGATCGATCCCATCTGTGGCATGCAGGTGGACATTGCCACCGCGAAGTGGACCGCCGAACGGGACGGCCAGACGTACTACTTCTGTGCGCCAGGTTGCCGTCGCGCCTTCCTGGCGAGTTAGCCTCAGGGCGCGCCTGGCGGGCCCGAAGGCGCCGTCGGCGTTAGTGACTGATCCGGATGGTCGTCCGCCTGGACCTTCCACGTGCCGTTGTCGCGCACGAGCGTGTAGACATTCCGGTCGCGCGACTGCTCGGTCGTGCCGTCGCTGAAGGTGGTGGTCCACGTCTCGTAGTTGGTGGCGCTGGCGGTATCACCGTTGACGGTAATCGGCCCCCACTCGATGTTGACGAGCTTGATGTCCGTCACCCCATTGCTGACCAGGTCCTCATTGGTCGCCACCTGCTCCTGGTAGAACTCCTGCGTCGCGGTGTCGGCCATCACATTCGGATCGTTGCTCTCGATGGCCTGCATTTGCGCCTGGTCCACCTGTTGAATCACTTGCTGGATGGCCTGAGCGGTGGTTGCGTCGGCGGGCGGACCGGCCGCGGCGGTCGCCTCGGCAGGCGAGGTGCCCTGCGTCGGCGCGGTCGCCGCGCTCGGGCGCGACAGGCTGCCGGATGACAGGCGCGTCACCGCTACGGCAATGATCGCGATCAGCGCGAGCGCCAGGATGACGGTGATGACGATGCCGCCAACGGCAGGTCTATCCTTGCGCGGCGGCCGGGTGGTTTCGAACTGCGGGACGTTGCTGGGGAGCATGCTGCTCATGCGCCCCAGAACTATAGATCAGGTCAGCGCAACTTCGAGAGAACGCGCGGTGGCCCGCTCAACCTGACCCACCAGATCGTCGTAGTCGAATGGTTTCTGAATCACGCCGACGGTGTGGCTGACGTCACTCTCGTTCATCAGCGAGCCGTAGGCGCTGACCACGATGACTGGAATCTCGCGTGTCGGCGCGTCAGCCTTGAGTTCGCGCAGGACGTCGAGCCCGGATTTCGTCGGCAGCGCCAGGTCGAGCAAGATGGCGTGCGGCGTGTGCGCGCGCGCCTGCTGAAGGCCTTCCTCCCCGTTCTTGGCCTCCACCACCGCGAAGCCCTCACCTGCAAGTAAAGCCGTGGTGATCGTTCGCGTCCAGGGATCGTCTTCGATGACCAGTACCGTTTTCTGGCCATGATTCGCCACGGTCATACTTCTCCCTCCCGGAGCAACAGAAAGGTAACACTCCGGTGCGGGACCGACAAGGTGCAAATTGCAGGTTAGTCGGGTAGCGGATGCCCCTGTTCGTCGGCAAGTTGCCGCAGCTTGGGCCAATCCACCCGAATGAAGTAGACGTAGTGTTCGGCGCTCGGCTCGGAGGTGCGTACTTCGGCGTACCCAGGACGCACGAGGTACTGGATCAGGACGTCGGCGGCGGCGTCCTGCCGCGGATCGTGACTGTCAAAGGGCACTTCGGCACGATCGTTGCCCGCGGCGCGTTGATGGACGTCCGCGAGGGCATCTCGGAATTTGTCGAGCTCGCCGCGCGCCTCGTCGAGCTGCGCGTGCTCGAGCTGTTTGAGGTCGGTGACGGTCTGCTGGGCCGGCGCGCTGATCTCGCGCTCCATGACCTCCGCTTCGAGTCGATCGCGTGTCAGGGCATCCAGGAGCGAAGCGTACGCCCGGTCCTGGGCGCCCCAATCGTGCGCGCCAAAGCCGCTCAGCCAGCCGCTCGATGCTCGGCTCATGAGGCGACCCGCAACGCGTCCACCGTGTGCTGCCAGCGTGGCACAACTTGCCTGGCGTGCTTCAAGGCAAACGTTACGCCCGAGGTCAACGTGGCGTAATCGGTCGAGTCCTCCTGGACGTCCTCGACCTGCAAGACGAAATACGCAAGTCGTCCGTCGGCGCCGAGGTCCAGGTCATCGCCGCGACGCGCGGTCAGGCGGATGTAGTAGCCGTTGCCATCGGCGACCAGCACGAGCGTCGCCTGCCCCGTGCGCGTCAGGTTCCTGGATGTGCCGCTGTGCAGCCACAGGCCGGCGTGCATGGTCCGCGCATCGACGGCGACCAGCTCCCCAACGCTCAACATCGCGACCTGCGGCCAGTTCTCGTCGTCGTTGGTGAGGAGAAGGAACGTCAGACCTTCACGCTGCGCGAGGTCGGAACCGTCCATGAGCCGCCCGACGGCCTCAGGCAGCTGGTTGCCCACAGAGCGCGTCATCAGCCGGGCTGCGCAAACTCTGCGAAGGTGGTCAGCGGCGCGTTTCGACGCGACCGCGAGGGCGCTTGGTGCGCCGCCGAGCCGCAGCCTTGGCCTTTTCGCGACGTAATTCGCCAGCGCTCTTGAACCGCTGCTTGCGCTTGTATTCGCGCAGAATGCCGGCCTTGTCGATGCCAGTCTTGAAGCGGCGCAAGAGTTGATCGAATGGCTCGCCTTCGCGAGCTTCAACATGCATAAGTCGGTAGGGTACTCCGTCTGTGCGTCTGGGCTCGAGATTTCGAGTCGCGCACGCCGCGCGACTCGAAGCTCTCGCGAAGTTCTAGTAGCGGCCCCGACCGGCGTACCGGCGCCCGCCGGCGTTGGCGCCGCGCCGCTGCTCGAAGCACGTCGAGCAATAGACCGGCTTATCAGCGCTCGGCTGGAAGGGCACGCTGGCAATGTTGCCGCAGCCGGTGCACACCGCCTCGTACATCTGGCGCGGCGGGCGAGGTGCACTGCTCTCGTAGCCACCGCCACTGGAGTACGAACCGCGGTCGCGCTCGGCTCGCCGCGCAGCGCGGCAATCTGGACAGCGCGTTGGCTCGCTGAATCCGCGGCTGGCATAAAAGTCCTGCTCGCCGGCGGTAAAGGTAAAACCCTGGCCACAATCGCGGCAGGTCAAAGTCACGTCGCCCGACATGTTGTCGACGGCTCCCTTGGAAACGATTCAAGAACGAACGTACGATCAGCTCGGCTGGCGCGAGCGAGATCACCGGTAAATATGGGGTTCCGTCGACACGAGAACACTTTTCTGAGCTTTCTCAAAAGCTCACGCTACGGACGAGGAACAGTGCCAGCCGAGCCAGTGTAGCGGGTCGCTAACCCCGCGTGCCACATCGAAATGTATGAAGAAAGGGGCCGTCGCGTACACGCACAGCCCCTTTCGTTTTTGCTATTTGATTTTGTTTTTGCAGTGCTGCAACTAATCAGCGAATAAATGTCGTGTCGCGACACACCAGTGCGGCGTCGAGCTCTGCGTTGATCTGGTTGGCCCCGGTGCCGCGTCAAAACCGCGTTGGCGATGGGCCCTGTCTGACGCGCCGAGTGTCGCTCATGGTCCCTCAGCGGCGAATGGATGGCCGCGGGGACCGTTCGGTGTCGACTTGCCACGTGCAATCGAGCAGGTGGGTGGCTCGGAGAGTCATTGCGTACCTCCTGGACACTTTGCTCATCTATCACCCTAACACCGATTCGCCCCTTCCAGGGTTACAGACGGGTAAACCAAGGTTGCAGTTTGGAGACGAGGTTCACAGCCACGCCGATGACGAGTTACGGTGTGGCTATGACCAGTACATCCGAGGACTACTCGGCCTCCGAATGGACGCAGCACAGCATGTTCGGCGACCTTCTGCAGCAGAAATGGCTGCTCGCCGCGGCAGCGGTCTTCATCGCCGGGCTGTGGCTGCTTTCACGTCGCTCCGCGCCTGAAGAGCAAGCCGCCCGCCGGCTGGTGCGCGACTGGCGGAATGTGGACGACGCGACGGACGTGCGCGACCTGCTGGGCGACAACGTGCCCACGATTCTGCGGCCAGCGCTGTTGACCGCGCTCGAAGAGATCGAAAACGTCGTGCAGCGCTGGTTCCGCCAGCTGGAACGCGAGATTCGCCGCCTCTAGCCTCTGCCGGGCTGGGATCAGGAAGAAACGAGGATCCCCTCGGCCACACCGAAGACGCGCAGGGGCTCCAGGACGTCCAGCGCCTGGGTGATCTGCGCCGCGGTCACGCTGCGGTGTAGCTCCAGCGTGCGCAACGTGTCGGGCATCAGGTAGCGGCCGAGCATGGCGAAATCGGTGGTGCCCTGGCCTGGCGCCTGGTGGTCGCGCCCGTCCAGCGTGTCGTGGATGTGCATGCCGACAATCTGCCCGCCCCAGCGCCGCAAATAATCCTCGTGCTCGACGAACCCCAGGTAGTCGAGCTTCGCGCCGTGCCCGGCGTCGTGCCAGTAGCCGACGGGTAGTCCCTCACACGCGCCCAGGACGTCGGCATATTCGTCGATGCTCGGAATCTCGAAGTAGCCGTCGCGACACTCGACGCCGACTCTGACGCCAGTGCCGATGGCGTGTTCCCCCAGGTCGCGGATGCTCAGGAGCGCGGCCTCCAGGTGCGGGCCTTTGTGCGCCTCGCGCTCCTGCCAGGCGGCATCGCGCAGCTCGAGGTGCTCCCTCGAGAGTCGACCGCTGCGCGCGATGACGTCGAAGAGCGTTCTCTGGCGAGAGATCACCCCGGTGTTGCCCAGGTGGACCACGATTGCCCGGGCGCCATATTCGGCCGCGGCGTCGATGGTCCGCTTGTGGGCGTCCACCGATCGTTGCCGCTCGTCAGGGTTGGTCGAGGCGAGCCCGTCACCTACCGGCGAAGCCACGGGGCACGGCGCGTGGAGACTGCTGATCTCGATTTCGCGCCGCTTCGCCTCCTCGGCAAGGGCCCGCAAGCTGTCCGGATTGAAGTGCTGGTAGGCCTCCAGACGCCGGAAGCCGAGGTTGCGATGTTCGTCGAGAAGCTGCACGGGGTTGTAGCCGGGCCCGTTCCAGGAGGTTGACAACCCGATAGGTTCGATCACGGCTCAGACTGTAGCCGTTCGGCAGGATCACGCCTGGCTGGCAACAGGGCCAGCACCGCCAGCGCGGACACGATCGTCAGGCCCCAGAAGATCGGGTCATAGCTGTGGAGCGCATCGTAGGCGGCGCCCGCGCCGAACGGAGCGACCGCCTGAGCCAGCGCCAGGCTGAAGGTCAACACGCCCGCGATGCTGGCAAACCGGGCAGCGCCGTACAGGTCGGCGACCAGCGCCGGGCGAACGAGCGTCGAGAGTCCACGTTGAGCGCCAAAGAGCAACACGAAGACGAGCAATCCAGGCGTGGATCGCACCACGAGCAAGATGATCAGGGCGATCGGCTGCAGCGCCAGGACGCCGACGCCCAGCATGCGCGGACTGATCCGATTGCCAAACGGCGCGAGCGTCAGGCGGGCGACGACCTGCATCGCCCCGAGGGAACCGACGACTGCCGCGGCAAAGGTCGCGTCGTAGCCTCGATCCTGCAGGTACGGCAGCAGGTGGATGCCGACAGCGGCGGTGGCGATGGTGGCCAACCAGAACGCGCCGGTCAGCCAACGGAAGGACGCGTGACGAACGGCCCGACCGACGGGTAAGTCGACCTGGCGCCGCTGACTGTCTGAGCCGGCGCTGGCCGAGATGCCATCCGGGTGCAGGCCGATGTCCTGTGGTTGGCGTCTGAGCAGCAGCACGTGGGGCAGAATGGTGCCGACAGCCAGGATCAGGGCCAGCGTGAGCAGCGACTCGCGCCAGCCTTGCGCCTGGACCAGCGCCGCCGAGAGGGGAATGAAGATCGTGCTGGCGAAGCCGGCCATCAGCGTGATGACGGTCAGCGCCTGGACGCGTCGCCGCTCGAACCAGCGGCTCGCGGTGGCAAAGGCCGGGTCGTACAGCGTGGCCGACATGGTCAGCCCGATGGCCGCCCACAGCAGGTACAGCTCGGTCAGGCTGCCGACGCGCGACCAGCCGATGACGAGCAGGGTCGCGACGATCGAGCCGATGCTCATCAGCAGTCGCGGCCCGTGGCGATCGAGCCAGCGCCCGACCGGGATGGCGGCCAACCCGGCCAGCAGGACCCCGAGCGAAAAGGCGCCGGTCATCTCGCCGCGCGACCAACCGAGCTCGGCCTCCATCGGCGCCAGGTAGACGGTGAAGGCGTAGTAGAGGATGCCCCACGAGATGGTCTCGGTCACCCCCAGCGTGGCGATCAGGATCCAGCCGTAGTAGATTGGCCCACGCACTGCCATTAGCTTGGATTACGAACCGTGACACAAGCTACGCGCAAGACTGGGCTCCTCGCGGTGCGCGTGGTGCTGACCCGCGCCGACCACCAGACGCATCGCCGCTTCTCTTTCGAGGTGCCCGCCGCCTGCCGCCGCCTCGACGTGCAGATTCGCTACTCACCCAAGTTCATCTCAACGGAGGCATCCGACCGATTGGTCCAGCAGGCGGTCAGCGGCCAGTCTGAAATGTTCGCGTCGCGCGTCGGCCCAGCCCTCGCCCAGCGCTGGGCCGCCGATTTTCTCGACGCGCGGCTCAGGGTTCCGAATCTGGTCACGATCTCGCTGGACGACGCAACAGGGACCTACCGTGGGGCGGCCCATCGGCACTCGCCCGAGCAAGAGCTATGGCTACGACCAGACCAGGCATCGCCCGGGCTCGTCGGGCCACTGCCGCCTGGCCGGTGGACGTTGACCCTGACCGCCCACACCGTCGTCTCGGATCAGTGTGTAGTCGACATCCAGATTGGCGCTGAGACCGCCTCCAACCCGTCCTGATCGTCGCGCAGCTCGGCATATACACACCGCTCGTCGACGCCCACGCTCAGACTGTGCAGTCGCGCGTTGGCCGGGCGGGTGTGGGGTGTCCACGTTTCGCCGAACACGCGGTCGCCCACGATCGCAACCTGGCCGTCGATGCCCTCGAGCCACAATTCCAGGGCGGCGCCTCTCGAGGCGTATACCCGCAGGGCCCGCAGGGCCTCGAGCACGCCGCTGGCCGTTCGCTCGCGAGTGAACGCGTAGGTCGCCGCGCGCGCGG
>JAFAOS010000033.1 GCA_019247515.1 Chloroflexota bacterium
TCTTGCTTTCTTGTGAGAAAGGTATCCGTCATGTCATAGTGGGGAGCACCATGATGCCTCACCCGCCCAGCACCACTCCGGCTGACGGTCGCCGCTTCGGCGGCTGGCTCGAAGCCAGCATGCGCTCGCGCGGCATCACTCAGGCCCAGCTCGCCCGCTCGGTGGGCGTGGCCGACACGCAGATCTCGCGCTGGCGGCGCGGCCAGGTCGTGCCCAGCCTGCAGTACCTCCAGCGTCTGGCCGATGCCTTCGGCGTCGAGCGCGTCGCGCTCGACGAGCTCGTCGGCTTGCCCGTCGCCCAGCTGCGGAGCGAGCGCGACAGCCATGCCGATCCACAGCTCGAAGCCGAGCTGCAGGCACACCAGGCGCGCCTGCGGCAGGTCATGCAGACGTCGCTGCCGCCCGGTATGTGGCGCGCCTACGTGGAGGCGTGTGTGGCCCTCGCCGAGGGCCTGAGCGCCTCGACCCGCCGCGCCTTGCGCGAATCGCTCCCGGAGCCTCGTTCGGCTGGCGAGCCGCCAATCTCGGACGCGTCCGCCGAAGGTCCACCAGAAAGACGTCACGATCGTCCACTCGGTTTTCGGCCCTGAGTTCTGTCCTGGAGGGACATCCCGTGACTCACAACGAAGAACGCGAACACCCGATCAATTACACGGTGCCCATGGTCGTCGAGCAGTCCAGTCGCGGCGAGCGCGCCTATGACATTTTCTCGCTGCTCCTGCGCAATCGGATCATCTTCCTCGGCACGCCCGTCAGCGACGAGGTCGCCAACACGATCGTCGCCCAATTGCTGTTCCTGCAGCAGGACGATCCCGACCGCGACATCCACCTGTACATCAACAGCCCCGGTGGCAGCGCCGACGCCGGTCTGGCCATCTACGACGCCATGCACCTGGTGGCGCCCGACGTGGCCACGACCTGCGTGGGCATCGCCGCCAGCGCCGCGGCGGTCATCCTGGGCGGCGGCGCGAAAGGCAAACGCCTGTCGCTGCCCAACTCGAGGATGCTCATCCACCAGGCGTCTGCCGGGGTCCAGGGCACCGCGGCCGACATCGAAGTCCACGCCCGCGAGATCATTCGACTCAACGCGCGCATCAAAGAGCTGCTGGCGGCCGACACCGGCCAGGCGGTGGACCGCATCGAGCATGACATCAACCGCGACTACTGGATGAGCGCGCTCGAGGCCAGGGACTATGGCCTGATCGACGCGGTGGTGGGCTCGACCGACGCCTCGCTGGCGGCCGACCGCGCCGAGGCGGCGCTCGACGCCGCGTCGCCCGAACACACCAACGGCGTCACCGGACGGTCGAACGGTCTCAGCCACTGAACATTCCCGCCCAACTGCGCTCAGTCGCCGCCGCGTCGGGGCAGAGCGTGTGGCATACTCCGTCAGTCGGGGACCGATGGCGACGGAGTCATACGTGCTCGTCGTCGACGACGACCCAGCCATCCGCGGGCTCGTCGCCGACGCGTTACGCGAAGAGGGCTATTCGGTAGATCTGGCCGCTCACGGCCGCGAAGCGCTCGAAGCGATGCGCGCGCGGCGACCGGCGACCGTGGTGCTCGACCTGATGATGCCGATCATGGACGGGTTTACGTTCATCGAGGCGTGTCGGAACGAGCAGCTGTGCGAGAACGTGCCCATCGTGGTGATGTCCGCGGTGCAGGACGCGTTGCAGCGCGTCCAGGCGGCGCCGATCCAGGCCTACCTGGCCAAGCCGTTCGATCTGAACGAGCTGATCAGGACGGTGGCCATGCACGCCCAGCGCAACGGCGCGACCAACGGCCACATCGTCTGATCAATCTGAGGCGACGAGCAACACCGAGCGAAGCTTGCCGCGTGAGAGCACCTTCGGCAGCTCGGACGGTTTGACCACGTAGTCCGTCGCGCGCGTCTCACCCCCGAGTTTGATCCCACCCTGGCGGATCAGTCGCTTGGCCTCGTTGTTCGACTCGGCCAGGCCGCCGGCCACGCTCAGCTCGACCAGACCCGCCGGCGTCGACACGTGAAGGCTCGGACCCTGGTCGGACCCACTGCCGCCGAAGCGTGCGTGCGCCGTGTCCTGGGCTTTGCGCGCCTCGTCTTCGCCGTGGGTGATCTTCGTCGCCTCGAAGGCCAGCACTTCCTTGGCGTGATTCAGGTCCGCGCCGCGCAGGCGCTCGAAGCCTGCGATCTCTTCCAGCGGCAAAAACGTGAACAGGCGCATGAAGCGCCCGACGTCGGCGTCCTCGGTGTTCCGCCAGTACTGGTAGTACTCGTACGGCGAGGTGAGCGCCGGGTCGAGCCAGACCGCGTTGCCGACGCTCTTGCCCAGTTTCTGGCCAGAGGCCGTGGTGATCAGCGGCGTGGTCAGCGCGAACGCCTCACCGCCATCGGCGTGCCGAATCAGATCGCGCCCGGCCAGGATGTTGAACCACTGGTCGTTGCCGCCAATTTGCAGGATGCAGCCGTACTCGCGGTACAGGTGCAGGAAGTCGTAGGCCTGCACGAGGGCGTAGTTCAGCTCGATGAACGAGAAGCTGCCGGCCTCGAATCGTTCGCGGTAGGTGCCGTGCTGCATCAGCTGGTTGACGGTGAAGTAGCGCCCGATATCGCGCAGGAACTCGATCCACTTCAGGTCGAGCAGCCAGTCGGCATTGTTGACCATGAGCGCGCGATCGTTCGAGAAGTCCAGGTA
>JAFAOS010000035.1 GCA_019247515.1 Chloroflexota bacterium
CGATGACTTTGGCCAGCACGTTGAAGGTGCCCAGGCGATTGGTGAGTCGCAACGGCAGGGTGATCGCCGCCTGATGCGTCGCGCGCGGGAAGCGCTCGTCGAGTGGCAGGCCATTGACGATGATGTTGCCGGGACCAGGCTGCAGCAGCACACGAGCGACCGCGCGCTTGCGCCGACCGACGGCGGTATAGCTGGCGCCGCCGGCTGATCCGCGGCCGCCTGGCGGTGTCGGCCCGCGATCTCTCATGGACGTTGCTCCGCGGCCGAGCCGCTGCCGCGAGCCTGCTGGGATTTCTCGTAAGCGCGGAACTGGGCCGCGTGTGGATGCTCGTGGCTGGCGTACACCTTGAGCTTGCGCAGCATCTTGCGGCCCAGCGCATTGTGCGGCAGCATGCCGCGGACCGAGTGCTTGATGACGCGCTCGGGATGTCGGGCGAGGACCTCCCCGAGCGAGATGGACTTGAGACCGCCGGGGTAGGTCGAGTGGCGGTAGTACATGCGCTGCTGCGCCTTGTTGCCTGTCAATCGGATGCGACTGGCATTGACCACGACGACGAAATCGCCCAGGTCCATGTGTTCGGCGAAAGTTGGCAGGTGCTTGCCACGCAGGTACGTGGCGATCTGAGTCGCCAGTCGCCCCAGCGTCTGGCCCTCGGCATCCACGAGGCGCCAGGCGTGGGTCACCTCGCTGGCTTTCGGGCTGTACGTTCGTTGCGTGGTTGGCATGGGAGCAAGCTACCTCAGAGGGTCAGTAGTCAACGTGGTGCAGGGTAAGTCCGTGAGCGGGCGCGTTAGGTCCCGTGGCGCGGCGGTCTTTCGTGGCCAGGGCGGCGGCGAAGTCGGATGGAGACCATCGCCCGGTGCCCACCCACAGGAGTGTGCCGACGATGGCGCGCACCATCTGCTTGAGGAACGCGTCGGCGCAGATCTCGAAGATCAACAGCGCATGGTTGACGTCGAGCCAATCGGCGGCGAAGACGGTGCGGGTTGTCCGCACGGGCGTGGACGGGCGGGTCGCCAGGGCGCCAAAATCATGTGTGCCGAGCAGGTGCTGGACGCCGGCCCGCATCGCGGCGACGTCGATGATTTCCGGCGTCACCAGGGCTCGGCCGCGCCAGAGTGGCGACACGTCGGCATCGCGCCAGATCGCGTAGCGGTACCAGCGGCGACGCGCTGAGCGCCGAGCATCGAAACTCGCGGTCGCCTCGGTCACGTCGGTGACCCACACGTCATCCGGCAGATGGTGCGGCAGCACGCGCTCGAGACCAGCGGGTGGGATCGAGGAGGGCGTATCGAACGAGACGACCTGAGCCTCGGCATGCACACCGGCGTCGGTGCGGCCCGCGGCGACAACGCGCGCCGGATGACCAAGCGCCGAGGCCAGCGCCGATTCGAGCGTGGCTTGCACCGTCGCGCTGCCGGGTTGGACGGCCCAGCCGGCGTAGCGCGCGCCGCGATAGCCCAGCGTCATCCGCAGGCGGCGCATCGGCAATCTATCAAGGGATGAGCTCGATCTGGGCCATCGGCGCGCCGTCACCGCGTCGCGGCATGAGCCTGACGGTGCGCGTGAATCCCCCGGGACGGCTCTGATAGCGCGGCACGATCTCGGCGAACAGCTTTTTGAGCACCTCTTCGTCGTACAGCTGCGCGGCGCACAGCCGACGCGCGTGCAGATCGTTCGCGCGCGCGGTGCCGATCAGCCGTTCGACTTCGCGTCGCAGCTCGGCGGCCTTTGGTTCCGTCGTTTGCAGGCGCTCATGGCGGATCAGGTCGGTCATCAAGTTGCGGATGAGCGCGAGTCGATGGCCTGTCGGGCGGCCGAGCTTGCGCATTGCGACGCGATGGCGCATGTCTGAGGGACCTACTCCTCGTCCGAGTTGTCGGGCGCGCCACCGCCGGCGCTCGAACCATTGGCTGAGACGCCGATGCCGATGCCCGCCGTCTCGCCCTCAGGCAGGACGCCGTGCTCTTGCAGTTTTTCGCGCAGCTCGACCAGCGACTTCTGGCCGAAGTTGCGCAGCGACAGGAGCTCGTTCTCGCTCATCTGCAGGATCTGACCAACCTTGGTGATCTGCGAGCGCTTGAGGCAGTTGTACGTGCGCTGCGAGAGCTCGAGCTGTTCGATGGGCATGTCGAAGATGCGCGAGGGGACCGGTCCAGCGCTGAGACCCTGCTTGTCGGGGCGGCGCTTCTCCTGCTGCAGCTCCTGGAAGAGCGCGAACTGATCGATGAGGATGTTTGCGGACTGCACCAGCGCCGCAACGGGGGTGATCGTGCCGTCGGTCTGGACGTCGATAACCAGCCGGTCAAGATCGGTGCGGGCGCCAACGCGCGCGCTTTCGACGTTGTAGTTGACGCGGCGGATCGGAGTGAACACGGCGTCGACGGGCACGACCCCGAGCGGGACCGATTCGCGGCCATCGGACGGCAGGTAGCCCGTCCCGCGCTCGACGGTCAGCTCCATGTCCAGGCGCGCATCCGGCGAGTCGAGCGTCGCGATGTGCAATTCGGGATTGGCGATCTCGATCTCGGAGGGGTAGATGAGGTCCGCGGCGGTCACGACACCCGGGCCCTGGGCCTCCAGCCGCAACGTGACGGGCTGATCGCCGTGTGACTTGAGGCGCAGCTGCTTCAGATTGAGCAGCAGCTCGGTGGTGTCCTCTTTGACACCCGGGATGGTGGCGAACTCATGGTAGATGCGCTCGATCCTGACGGCCGTCACCGCGGCCCCAGGCATCGAGGACAGCAGCACTCGACGCAGAGCGTTGCCGAGCGTCAGTCCGAAACCACGTTCGAGTGGCTCAATCTGGAACTTGGCATAGTCTTCCGTCTGCTGGACGATTTCGACCTGAGCGTTTAGTTGTTCGAGCAATTCGGGTGCCTCAAGTTTGCTGTTCAGCGCTATCGCGAGTAGTACTCCACGACGAGCTGCTCATTGAGATTGATGTCGATGTCCTGGCGAGCGGGCCGATCCGAGATGCGTCCGCTCAGGGCTGGTGGGTCGAGCTCGAGCCAGCGCGGCACGGTCTTGCGCATCAGCGTTTCCGAAACCGTCTTGAAGTACTCGTTGCCGCGGCTCGAGGCGCGGACCGCCACCGTGTCGCCCATTTTCACCTGGGCCGAGGCGATGTCTGTGCGCCGTCCGTTCAGCTCGATATGGCCGTGCAGCACGAGCTGGCGCGCCTGCTTGCGTGAGTCCGCAAAACCGAGCCGATACACGACGTTGTCAAGGCGCATCTCCAGCAGCCGCAGCAGGTTTTCACCCGTGACGCCTGGCTGGCGCTCGGCGGTGACGAAGTGCTTGTGGAACTGCCGCTCGAGCACGCCGTAGATGTTGCGCGCCTTCTGCTTCTCCTTGAGCTGGACGCTGTACTCGCTCTCCTTGCGGCGGCGGCGATCGCTGGGCGAGGCGCCTGGCGGAGTCGGACGGCGCTCGACGGCGCACTTGGGCGTGAAACACCGCTCGCCCTTGAGGAACAGCTTCATCCCGGCGCGCCGGCACAGCCGGCACACCGGCCCGGTGTAGCGCGCCATCAGACGCGCCTCTTCTTGGGCGGGCGACAGCCGTTGTGGGGAATCGGGGTACGGTCCACGATGGCGGTGACTTCCAGCCCGGCGGCCTGCAGCGAGCGAATCGCGGCTTCACGACCGGCGCCCGGCCCGCGCACGAACACGCTGACCTGGCGGACACCGTGCTCCATGGCCTTTCGGGCGGCCGTGTCAGCCGCCAGACCCGCAGCGTAGGGCGTGCTCTTGCGCGAGCCCTTGAAGCCCGCGCCACCCGACGAGCCCCAGGTCAGGACGTTGCCGTCGGGGTCGGTGATGGTCACGATCGTGTTGTTGAAGCTCGACTGGATGTACGCGTTGCCGCGGGGCACGTTCTTGCGTTCGCGACGGCGGACACGCGCCGCCGCGGCGGTTCGTGCGTTTCTGCGCTCGGCCATTCTGGCGGCTACTTCTTCGCGCTGGCCTTCTTGCGGCCGGCGACAGTCTTGCGCGGTCCCTTGCGGGTGCGAGCGTTGGTCCGCGTGCGCTGACCGTGCACGGGCAAACCGCGACGATGGCGCACACCCCGATAGCAGTTGATTTCCATCAACCGCTTGATGTTCAGGTTCAGCTCACGGCGCAGGTCACCTTCGACCGTACATTCGCGATCGACGACCTCGCGCAGGCGCGTGACCTCGTCTTCGGTGAGATCACGAGTGCGCCGATCGGGGGGAATGGTCGTCCGCGCAAGGACCCTGTGGGCCGTGGTTGGCCCGATCCCGTAGATGTAGGTCAACGACACCCAGATCTGTTTGTCGCGAGGAATGTCAACGCCGGCAATGCGTGCCACTTTTTAGCCTTCTACCCCTGCTTCTGCTTGTGCTTCGGGTTGGAACAGATGACCATTACCGCGCCCTTGCGCCGAATAATTTTGCACCGTTCACACCTTGGCTTAACTGATGTTCTGATCTTCATTCCTGATTATCCACTCTGGACAGACGCCAACAATCCCGCGCTCCGCGGGCAACCAACAGACTCTACCACACTGCCGCCTCCAGTTGGCGTTCAATTTCAGCCGCGACCGTCTCGATGTCCTGGGTGCCGTCGACTTCGCGCAGGATGCCGCGTTCGCGGTAGTAGTCGACGACCGGCACGGTGTCCTCGAGGTAGACCCTGATCCGCTCCGAGACGACCTCAGGTCGATCGTCCTCGCGCTGGTAGAGCTCGCCGGCGTCGACATCGCAGATACCGGGCCGTCGCGGCGGATTGACATCGTAGTTGTAGGTGGTCTGGCAGGTGCGGCAGGTCCAGCGACCCGCGGCACGCTGGACCAGCACGTCGAACGGCACTTCGAGGTACAGGGCCAGCTTGAGCTCGCGGCCCTCCGCTTCGAGCTCGCCGTCCAGTGCGGTGGCCTGCGCAACGGTGCGCGGGAAGCCATCCAGCAGAATGCCGTGATTGGCGTCGGGCTGGCGCATGCGATCGACGATCATGCTGATGACCAGGTCATCTGGCACCAGCGCGCCGCGATCCATGTACCGCATGGCGCTGAGGCCGAGCTCGGTCTTGCGGTCACGGTGCATGCGCAGCAGGTCACCGCTGGCGACGTGCGGGACGTGGTATTTGTCGGCGATTCGGCGTGACTGGGTGCCCTTGCCGGCTCCGGCTGGCCCGAGCAGGACCAGATCGAGCGGTTTGCCGTCGCCCTCACCCCCCGCCCTCTCCGAGAGGGAGAGGGGGCTATCTGCCAATGAAGCCCCGGTAGTTGCGCATGATCAACTGGGCTTCCAGCTGGCGCATGGTGTCCAGGGCGACGCCCACCACGATCAGGACCGCGGTGCTGGAGATGGTCAGGGTCTGGAACCCGGTCGCGGACTTCACGATGAACGGCAGGACCGCGACGATCCCCAGGAACAGCGCGCCGGCGACGGTGATGCGAATGAGGACCTGTGACAGATACTGGTGCGTCGGTCGCCCGGGCCGAATGCCCGGGATAAAGCCGTTCTGCCGCTGCAGGTTCTCGGCAATGTTTTGCTGCTGGAAAATCACCAGCGCGTAAAAGAACGTGAACGCGACGACCATGATGAAATACAGGAACCAGTAGAACGGACTGGTCCCCGCGTTGAAGGTGTTGTAGACCGTGGTCGCAATCGAGGAAATGATCTGATTGTCGCTGTTGACGAAGTAGCTCGAGATCGTCCACGGCAAGATCAACATGCTCGACGCGAAGATGAGCGGGATCATGCCTGCCGAATTGACCTTCAACGGAATGTGCGTGGTGCCGCCGCCATACACGCGGTTACCGCGGATCTGCTTGGAAATCTGAACAGGGATGCGCCGCTGACCTTCGTAGATGTAGATGATGGCCACGACGGTCAGGACGCCGAGCACGCCAAACATGATCAGCTGGCCGAAATCGGCGCCACCCGCCAGACCTTGGAACACCTGAAATGGCAGACGGGCCATGATGCCGCCGAAGATGATGATCGAGACACCCTGACCCACGCCGTACTGAGTGATCAGCTCGCCCATCCAGACCAGGAGCATCGTGCCCGCCGTCATCGAGATGATGATGGCCAGCGTCCCGAGCGGATCGACGTCGAAGCCGAAGTTCTTGATGATCGGCGTGTTGCCGCCAGAGCTGAAGTTGATCAGGTTCGGGGTGCCGTACGCCTGAAACATGGCCAGTGGGACGGTCAGGTAGTGGGTCCACTGGTTGATCTTCTGACGCCCCGATTCGCCTTCCTTGGCGACCTCCTGCAGCTTGGGGATGGCCGGCTGCATGATCTGCATGATGATCTGAGCGGTGATGTACGGGTACACACCCAGGGCGGCGATGGACAGGCTGCTCAGCGCGCCACCTGAGAAGAGGTCGAAAAAGCCGGCGAGCTGGTTGGTCTGGAAGACGCGGGACAGGGCCTCCACGTCGGCGCCAGGCACCGGGATGTGGGCGATGAACCGGAACGCGACCAGCATGAGCATGGTGAAGACGAGCTTGCGGCGCAGGTCCGGAATCCTGAACGCGTCGAGGGCGGAGTTGAGCAGCGGGGCGTTCAACATGGGTGTGTTCCCCCGAGGGGCGGCCTAGACCCCTTCTTCTTCGTCGACCGCGTCGGCTTCGGCTTCGGCTTCGGCGTCGGGCTCGCCGCCGATTGGCTCGACCGTGCCGCCGGCGGCTTCGATCTTCTGGCGCGCGCCTGCGCTGAACTTGTGAGCGCGCACCGTGAGCTTCACGCTCAGCTCACCCTGGCCGAGAACCTTGACGGGCCCCGACTTGCCGCGCAGCACACCCGCCATCTCGAACTCTTCGGGTCCGACCGTGCTGCCTTGCGGGAAGCTGGCCAGGTCGCGCACGTTGACCTCGCGGAACTCGACTCGAAACGGGTTGCGGAAGCCGCGCCGGTACGGCAGCTTGCGGATGAGCGGCAGTTGACCGCCCTCGAAGTAGGGCGGTACTCCGCCGCCGGCGCGCGCTTTCTGGCCCTTGGTGCCTTTGCCGCCCGTTTTGACCTTGCCACTGCCGTGGCCGCGCCCGATGCGAATGCGCTCGCGCGTCGCGCCTTCGGGGGATTGAAGCTCATGGATGCGCATCTATTCGGGAGCCTCCACGATTCGAACCAGGTGCTCGACTTTCTGAACCATACCGCGGGTCACGGGTGAGTCCGACTGTTCGACGACCTGATGCAGGCGGCGCAGGCCCAGGGCGCGGACGGTCGCCCGCTGGCGCTGCGTGGACCCGATCGGGCTGCGCACCAACTCTAGCTTGAGGGTCCTGCTTTCGGCCATCAAGGTGCCAGCTCGGGGGTGTCAGAGGCCGGTGACGATGGCTGTTCAGAGGCCGACTCGGGAGTGTCCGAGACTGGTGACGTTGGCCGTTCAGAGGACGACTCTGATTCTGTCGTTGAGGACGGAGTGTCGGCCGCGGCCGGCGCGGACGTGTCACTTTCCGTCGGCGGCGCCTCGGGTACTTCCGCTTCCGTCGGCGTCGCCGCGGCGCGTGGCGCTGGCGCCGCGATCGGCACCCGTCGGCGCTGCTGGACCACCGCTTGCGGATCGCGCAGATTCGTCAGCGCCAGCAGCGCCGCCTGCACCACGTTCACCGGGTTCGCCGAGCCCAGCGACTTGCTCAAGATGTCCTTGATGCCCGCGGCCTCGACCACGGCGCGCACCGCGCCACCCGCGATCACACCGGTGCCCGGCGCCGCCGGCTTCAGCAAGACCTGCGCGGCGCCAAACTTCTGGACGATCTCGTGTGGAATGGTCGTCCCGGCCATCGGCACGCGGATCAGGTTCTTGCGGGCGCGCTCGGCGCCTTTGCGGATCGAATCCGGCACTTCGTTCGCCTTGCCAAGCCCGACCCCAACATGGCCGGAACCGTCGCCGACCACGACCACGGCGCTGAACGAGAAGCGTCGGCCGCCCTTGACGACCTTGGCCACGCGATTGACCTGGACGACTTTTTCTTCCAGGGCGATGCCGCCCGGCCCAATCTGTTCCTGTCGCGGCATGCTTCTCAAAACTCCAGCCCGCCTTCCCGCGCGGCGTCGGCCAGCGCCTTGATGCGCCCGTGATACAGATAGCCACCCCGGTCGAAAACCACGGTGTTGATGCCCTTGTCGCGGGCACGCCGGGCGATGGTCGTGCCGACGACACGTGCGCGGTCGGTCTTGGTGCCGGTCAGGCTGCCGCGCACGTCGGGCTCGTTGGTGCTGGCGGCGGCCAGCGTCGTGCCGGTCGTGTCGTCGATAACCTGCACATAGATGTGCTGCAAACTGCGGTACACGTTGAGCCGCGGCCGCTGCTGCGTGCCGCTCAGCATGACCCGAATGCGGCGGTGTCGGCGCTGGCGCGCGGCGCGAGTGTCGATAGCCTTGAACATTATTTCTTCTTCGCGCCGGCCTTGCCGGCTTTGCGGCGAATGACTTCTTCGGCGTACTTGATGCCCTTGCCCTTGTAGGGCTCTGGGGGACGCACGCGGCGCACCTGGGACGCCACCTCACCTACCAGCTCTTTGTCCGCGCCGGACACCGTGATGGCGTTGCCCTGGACGGCAAAGCTGATGCCCTGCGGCGCTGGCACGAGGACGGGGTGGGAATAGCCGACCTGCAGGATCAGGTTGCCGGCCGAAACCGCGGCGCGGTAGCCAACGCCGTTAATTTCCAGGCGGCGCGAAAAACCATCCGTGACGCCCGTGACCATGTTGGCGATCAGGCTGCGGGTCAGGCCGTGCAGCGAACGCTGGCTCGGCTCGTCCGATGAGCGTTCGACGCGCAGCAGCGCATCCTCGCGGGTGACGCTGATCTGCCGCGGGACGCTGCGCGACAGCTCGCCCCTGGGGCCCTTGACGCGCACGGCGCCCTGGTCGATGTCGATCGTGACGCTGGTGGGGACGGTGATGGGCATCCTGCCAATTCGGGACATTGCTTGCTTCTAGCCTCCGACTACCACACGTGCGCGAGGACTTCGCCGCCCACCTTGAGCCGACGCGCCTGGGTGCCGCTCATCACGCCCTGGGGCGTCGACAGAATGGACGTGCCCAGACCACCGAAGACGCGTGGGATCTCGGTGGCACGCGCGTAGACGCGCAGCCCAGGCTTGCTGATGCGCTCGACGCCCATCAGGATCGGATCGCGGCCTCGGCCGCCAGGCGCGTAGCGCAGGTGGACGCGCAGGACGCGGCCGATGCCCTCACCACGGTCCTCGAATGAATCGATGTAGCCCTCATCGCGCAGCACCTCGGCGATGGCCTGCTTGATCCGCGAGTAGGGCATGTCGCAACTGGGGTGGCGTGCGCGAGACGCGTTGCGGATGCGGGTCAGCATGTCGGCGATCGGATCGCTCATCGTCATGAGGAGGTCACCAGCTGGCTTTCGTCACGCCCGGAATTTCGCCCGCCAGGGCCAACTTGCGGAAGCAGATGCGGCACAGCGTGAAGCGGCGCAGGAACGCGCGCGGTCGCCCACACACCTGACAGCGGTTGTGGGCCTGGACTTTGTAGCGCGGCGTGCGCCGCGCCTTGGCGATCATCGATTTCTTGGCCAATGAGTTTCCTTCCGTGCTGAGGTTCAACGGGTTTTATCGGCGATGGACCCGAACCCGTTGCCTTTCAAGACGGCGAATGACGAGCGGTAATCCGAGCCTAAGGGTTAGCGGCGGCGCCTCCTGACGGGCGGGCGGGCGACCGTGGGCGCGGCTTCGCCCTCGCGCTGGAACGGCATGCCCAGCAACTCCAGCAGGCGGCGGGCTTCCTGATCCGTTTCGGCCGTGGTCACGATCGAGACCTCCAGGCCGCGGGCCCTGTCCACCTGGTCGTAGCTGATCTCGGGAAAGATCAACTGCTCACGCAGCCCGAGCGTGAAGTTGCCACGGCCGTCGAACGAGCGGCTCGGCACGCCCCGAAAATCACGCGTGCGCGGCAACGCCGCGTTCATCAGCCGATCCAGGAACTCCCACATGCGCTCGCCGCGCAGCGTCACGCTGACGCCCACCTGCATCCCTTCGCGCAATTTGAACTGCGCGATTGACTTGCGGGCTTTCTTGATGATGGGCTTCTGCCCGGTGATGATGCTGACGTCGCGCACCGTGGCGTCGAGTGCCTTGCTGTTGGCAATAGCCTCGCCAACGCCGACGTTCACATTGACCTTTGCCAGACGCGGCACCTGCATCGGGTTCTTGTAGCTGAAGTCGCGCACCAGCACCGGCACCACATCGCGTTCGTAGCGCTCGTGCAGGCGCGACTTGCCAATCGACGCCTGGGGCGCGTCGGTGGCCGGGGGCGCTTCGACCGGAGCAGCCTGAGGATTGCGAGCCACGCGCTACTCCCGCGCCATCTGTTCGCCCGACGCGATCGCGATGCGCACCTTGCGGCCATTGGCCAGCGTGCGCGCACGGACGCGGGTGGGCTTGCCGGACCTGGGGTCGGCCAGGGCCAGATTCGACAGGTGGATCGGTTGCTCGACGTCGACGATGCCCGCCTGTCGAGCACGACCGGGCTTGAAGTGGCGTTTGCTGATGTTGATGTCCTGCACCAGGGCCGTGCCTTTCCTGGGCATGACCTGGCGTACGACGCCCTTTTTGCCTGCTTCTTTGCCGATCAGGACGATGACTTCGTCACCCTTTTTGATCCGTGCGAGCGTCATAGGACTTCCGGGGCGAGAGAAATGATCTTCATGTAGTTGCGTTCGCGCAATTCTCGGGCGACGGGTCCGAAAATGCGAGTCCCCTTCGGGTTGTTCTTGTCCTGGAGGATAACCGCGGCGTTGTCGTCGAAGCGGATATACGAGCCGTCGGGCCGGCCGTACTCCTTGGCCTGACGCACGATGACCGCCTTGACGACTTCACCCTTTTTGACCGAGCCGCCCGGGTTGGCGACTTTCACCGCCGCGACGATCACGTCGCCGATCGAGGCTTCGAACTTGGAGCCGCCGGCCACCACGCGGATGCACATCAGCTCGCGGGCCCCGGTGTTGTCGGCGACGCGCAGCCGAGTCTGAGGCATGATCATGCGTTCAGGCCTCGACCTCGGCGATTTCGACAGGCTCACCCGTACCGCGCCGCAGGATCTGCTGGACCACCCAGTGCTTGTCTTTGCTGATCGGCCGCGACTCGGCAATGATCACCGTGTCGCCTACCTGGCACTGGTTGCCCGCGTCGTGGGCTTTGAAGTGACGGGTGCGCCGCAGGGTGCGTCCGTACAGGCGATGCCGGGTGACCAGGTCCACGGCAACCACCACGGTCTTGTTCATTTTGTTGCTCGAGACGCGCCCGGTCTTGGTGCGACGCGGCTTGCGCGGGTCAGGCATTGGTCAACTCGCGTTGGCGTTGGACTGTTTTGACTCGAGCGATCTCCTTGCGCACCGTTCTGATCCGCGCCGTGTTCGTCAATTGGCGGGTGGCGAACTGAAAGCGCAGCTTGAACATCTCCTCGCTGAGCTCCTGGAGGCGCGCCTCGGGGTTGGTGACCGGGTCGGCGGCTTTCTTTTGACGTCCCCGCGCGGGCGTGTTGCTACTGGTGCGCGACTGCCGCGGCTTCCTCTCCGCCACTTTCGAGGCCCTCCCTCATCATGAATTTGGTAGCGACTGGCAGCTTGTGAGAGGCGAGCCGCAACGCCTCGTGAGCGAGCTCCTCGCGCACCCCGCCGATTTCAAACAGCACGTGGCCAGGTTTGACGACCGCGACGTAGTGGTCCGGTGCGCCTTTGCCCGAGCCCATGCGGGTTTCGGCTGGCTTCGAGGTGACCACCTTGTCGGGAAAGATGCGGATCCACACTTTTCCACCCCGCTTGAGGTGGTGGGTGATCGTGCGGCGGGCGGCCTCGATCTGCCTGGCGGTGATCCAGGCGGGTTCGAGGGTGCGGATGCCGAAGTCGCCGAAGGCAAGCGTATTGCCGCGGCTGGAGACGCCGCCGAGACCGCCGTGGGTGCGTTTGAACATCTTGCGATGCTTCATTCGTTTTGGTTGAAGCATCGGTCAGAGAACCCATTCCCCAGAGGGGACCCGTGGTGACGGGAAACCCGCAGAGGGGACCCGCGTGTCGGAGATCGAGCCCGTACGTTGGACCCTGTCGAACGAGAAAACCCCAGAGGGGACCCTGTCGGGAGACCATCCCCCAGCGGGGACCCTGTCGGGAGGCCATCCCCCAGCGAGGACCCTGTCGGAAGAGTCACGACAGTGACCGTGCCGAGTGTCCATCACTCTTCCGTCCTTGGTGTGGCCGGCGGTGTGGGCGGCCGTGGCGGCGTCGGTGCGGGTCGCACGGGCGGCGTCGGCGGCGTTGGAGTCACCGGCGCTTCGGCGGCCGGCTGGCCCGCGCGCGGGCGGATGTCCCCCGAGTCCTCGCCGGGCTCGAACACGCCACCTCGCGAGTAGTCCACCTCAGCGGGCACCGCCGGTTCCGGAGCTTCGGCCACCGGCGCCTCGGGCGCCACCTCGGCGCGCACCGTCGCGCGCGGCCCGCGGCGATCCGGCTGGCGCTGCTCGGCGGAGACTTCCTCGGGACTGCGACCGTCGGGCGTGAAGTCGCCGCGATAGACCCACACCTTGACGCCGATCACGCCGTACGTGGTCCGCGCCTCGGTCTGCCCATAGTCGATGTCCGCGCGCAGCGTGTGCAGCGGCACGCGGCCCCAGCGGTCCCACTCGCGTCGGCTCATCTCGGAGCCGCCGAGCCGACCAGACACCTGGACGCGCACGCCCTTGGCGCCAAAGCGCTGGGCGCGCTGCACCGCCTGCTTCATCGCGCGTCTGAAGGCAACCCGCTTTTCCAGTTGATCGGCGATCGACCGCGCGACCAGCATGGCGTTGATCTCGGGCTGGCGAATCTCCTGGATGGTGACCCGAATCCGTTTGCCGGTCTTGGCCTCGAGCGTCCGCCGCAGCTCTTCAACTTTGACGCCGCTCTTGCCGATGACGATGCCTGGCTTCGCGGCGTGGATCGTGACGGTGATCATGTTGGCCGAGCGTTCGATCTCGACCTTGGCCACGCCCGCATCGGCCATGCGGGTCATGATGTGCTCGCGGACACGGATGTCCTCGAGCAGGAGGTCGGAATACTCCTTGCCCGTGGCGAACCAGCGTCCGTCCCAGTCTTTGACCGATCGCTCGCCGACCTTGATGCCGAGGCGGAAGCCAATCGGGTGAACCTTCTGTCCCATAGCGTTTACACGGGATAAACCCTCACCCCAACCTAGTTACTGGGGGAGAAGGTGATTCCCGTTATGTGGCTCCTTTCTCGGCGACGACGACCGTAATGTGCGATGAACGCTTCAGAATCTGATTGACACGGCCGCGGGCGCGCGGCCGCCAGCGCTTGAGAGTGCGGCCTTCGTCGGCGGCGCAGCGGGTGATGACCAGGTCGTCCGGGTCCATGTTGAAGTTGTTCTCGGCGTTGGCCACCGCCGATTTGATCGCCGCCGACACCGGCCGCGCCGCGCGCTGCGGCAGGAATTTGAGAATCGCGAGCGCCTCCTGGGCGTTCTTGCCGCGGACGACGTCAAGGACCAGCCTCACCTTTTGCGGCGACATGCGGATGTGGCGCTGAACGGATCGGACTTCGACGTCTGCCACGCCTCAGCGCGCCCCCGTGGCCTTTTCGCCGCGGGCGGTGTGACCGCGGAAGAGGCGGGTCAGGGCGAACTCGCCCAGCTTGTGGCCAACCATGTTTTCGGTGATGTAGATGGGCACGTGGCGGCGGCCATCGTGGACGGCGATCGTGTGGCCGACCATCTCGGGAAAGATGGTCGAGTCGCGGGACCAGGTGCGCACGACCTCTTTGCGGCCACCCGAATTCATCGCGGTGACGCGCTTGATCAACTTGGCATCCACGAAGGGACCCTTTTTGAGACTCCTGCTCATTACGTGCGCTTCCTCACGATGAACTTGTCGGTGTTTTTCCGCCGGCGTGTCTTTTTGCCCATGGCCACCTTGCCCCACTTGGTCTGCGGCTGACCACCGACGGGCGCCTTGCCCTCACCGCCGCCGTGGGGATGGTCGCGCGGATTCATGGCCGAGCCGCGTACCGTCGGGCGGATGCCCATGTGCCGTGTGCGCCCGGCTTTGCCGATGGAGATCGTCGCGTGCTCGGGATTGCCGACCTGCCCGAGGGTGGCCATGCACTCGACGAAGACGCGGCGCACCTCGCCCGAAGGCAAACGCACCTGGGCCCAGTCGCCTTCCTTGGCCATCAGCTGGGCGCCGACGCCAGCACCGCGGACCATCTGTCCGCCACGACCGGGCTTGAGCTCGATGTTGTGGATGATCGAGCCGACGGGAATGTCTCGCAGCGCGAGGGCGTTGCCTGGCAACAGGTCGGCCTCGGGCCCCGACGAAAGGCGCACGCCGACGCGGACGCCGACGGGCGCCAGGATGTAGCGCCGCTCGCCGTCCTCGTACTCGACCAGGGCAATGCGCGCCGAGCGGTTCGGGTCGTACTCGATGGCAATGACTTTGCCCACCACGCCGATCTTGTTGCGCTTCCAGTCGATGACGCGGTACAGGCGCTTGTGGCCACCGCCACGATGACGGGTCGTGATGCGGCCGTTGTTGTTGCGTCCAGCCGACTTCTTGAGCGGCTCGGTCAGCGAGCGTTCGGGTCTGGTCCGGGTGACCTCGTCGAACGTCGCCACGGACATCCCACGGCGGCCTGGTGAGGTGGGCTTGTAGGTCTTAACTGGCACGTCTAGACACCTTCGAACAGATCAAGCCGTTGTCCGGCTTTCAAAGTGACAATGGCTTTTTTCCACGAGCGCGTCATGCCCACCGACCGGCCGCGGCGTCGCTGCTTGCCCGGCACGCGCAGGATGTTGACGGCGCTGACGGCGACCTTCTTGTTGGCGAAGGCGGCCTCGATGGCGTGTTTGATCTGAATCTTGTTGGCCGACGGCGCCACCTCGAAGATGTATTTGCCCTGCTCGCCGAGGGTCGTGCTCTTTTCAGAGACGACCGGGCGAACGATGGTGCTGAAGGCATCCAGGCTCACGCATTCACCTCCGAGCTCGCGGGCTTCAAGTCAACGGTGAGGGTTCGCGTCAGCTCCTCGAGAGCGCCCTCGGTGAGGATCAGGTGTGGGAGCCGCAAGAGGTCCAGGAGATTGAGACCATTCGGCGTGATGACGTGGACGTTTCCGAGGTTCCTGGCCGCACGCCACACGCCATCGCTGCGCTGGGCGAGGACGATCATTACCCCAGAGGGGACCCCTCGGGGGGAGCTAGTAGAAGAACCACTTTCCATGGAGTCCGTCACTGACGTGGAGTTCGCCAGGATGGAAAGGGTTTCGAGGAGTGTCCTGGTCTTCGAAGTCTCCAGCGTGAACGAGTCCACTACCGTGAGGGCGCCCTCGGCGGCGCGCGCCGAAAGCACCGACCGCAGCGCCAGGCGGCGCATCTTCTTCGGCATCGCCTTTTCGTAGGACCGCGGGTGAGGGCCAAAAATAATGCCGCCGCCGCGGTAGTGCGGCGCGCGGCGGGAGCCTTGTCGGGCATAGCCGGTGCCCTTCTGGCGGTATGGCTTCTTGCCACCGCCGGCCACTTCGCCTCGCGTGCGGGTATCGTGGGTGCCCTGGCGGGCATTTGCCTCCTGGGCGACGACGGCCTGATGCACGACCGCGGCGTTTGGCTCGATGCCGAACACGCGGTCGTCGAGTTCAATTTCGCGTAGCGCGCTGCCGCTGAGGTCGACGACGTTGGCCTTCACGCTCAGTACTCCTCCAGCGGCTTCTTGCGAATCATGACCAGGCCGCCGTTCGGTCCGGGGATCGCACCGCGCAAGGCCACGAGATTGCGCTCGGGGTCGACCGACAGAATGCGCAAATTCTTGACGGTGACGCGCGCGTCGCCCAGGTGGCCGGCCATCCGCATGTTCTTGAAGGTGCGGCCTGGCGTCGTGCCCGAGCCGACCGAGCCCGGATGGCGCCAGCGGTCGGATTGACCGTGCGTCTTCGGGCCGCCGCGGAAGTTGTGGCGCTTCATGACGCCCGCGAAGCCTTTGCCCTTCGAGGTGCCGATGACGTCGACGATCTCGCCCTGGGCAAACATCGAGGCGTCGACGCGTGCGCCGAGCTCGAGGTCTTCCACGTTGTCCGCGGGAACTTCGCGCATGGCCTCGAGACCCTGACGATCGGGCAGACCGGCCTTCTTGAGCTGCCCGCGATGCGGTTTCGACGGCCGCGGCTTCGCGCCGAAGCCGAGCTGCACGGCGATGTAGCCGTCGTTCTCGGCCGTCCGCAGGTGGGTGATGAAGCACGGCCCGGCCTCGACCAGCGTCGAGGCGGTGACCACGCCGTTTTCGTCGAACAGCCGGGTCATGCCCAGCTTTCGACCCAGCAGAGCCTGAATCATAGTTTGATTTCGATATCCACGCCGGCAGGGACGTTGAGCCGCATCAGCGCATCCACGGTCTTGGAGGTCGGCTCCAGGACGTCGATGAGTCGCTTGTGCGTGCGCATCTCGAATTGTTCCCGGGAGTCCTTGTCGATGAACGGGCTACGGATCACCGTGAACCGCTCGATGCGAGTCGGCAGTGGCACGGGGCCAGCCACGACTGCCCCCGTGCGCTCCGCGGTCTCGACGATCTGCTGGGCTGACTGGTCCAGGATCTTGTGATCGAAGGCCTTCAGCCGAATCCGGATGCGCTGCTTCGGCATCGTTTACTTGAGGATCTGGGTGACCGCGCCCGCGCCCACCGTTCGGCCGCCCTCGCGAATGGCGAAGCGCAGGCCTTCCTCGATGGCGACCGGCGTGATCAGCTCGATCTCCATCTGCACGTTGTCGCCTGGCATGACCATCTCCATGCCCTCGGGGATTTTGATGGTGCCCGTGACGTCGGTGGTGCGGATGTAGAACTGCGGCCGATACCCATTGAAGAACGGCGTGTGGCGGCCGCCCTCCTCCTTGGAGAGGACGTACACCTCGGCGTTGAACTGCGTGTGGGGCGTGATGCTGCCGGGCTTGGCGAGCACCTGACCGCGCTCGACCTCGGTGCGCTCGACGCCGCGCAGGAGGCAACCGACGTTGTCGCCGGCGATGCCTTCGGTCAGCGTCTTCTGGAACATCTCGACGCCGGTAACGACGGTCTTGCGCGTCTCGCCGAAACCGATGATCTCGATCTCGTCGCCCGTCTTGAC
>JAFAOS010000054.1 GCA_019247515.1 Chloroflexota bacterium
CGCGGTAATCGACTCGTTGTTCTTGAGGATGTACGGCGACCACGGGTTGGTTGAATCTTTGGAGCCGAAGTGCTGCAATGAAAAAACAACGTCATTGGCGGTCAGCGGATCGCCATTGTGGAACTTGATGCCCTTGCGGACATTGAATGTCCAGGTCAGGCCATCCTGGCTGAGATTGTACGTTTCGGCGATATTGCCGATCGCGTTCCCCTGGGCATCAAACGTCAAAAGTGAGTCGTACAGCGCCCAGCCCCATTGCGTGGCGAGCACGATGGGATCAAGTGTTTCGTTCGAGAAGTCGGCGCTGGCGTAGCGCAGCGTCTGGCTGGAGCCACCGCTGGCAGTCGCCGGCGCGACCGTTGCCGCGGGTCCAGCCTGCGACGCGGCCGTGGTGGGCGCGGCCACGGCGGCCGTTGTGGCGACGGGCGCCGGGGTTGAGGCTGGCGCCGCTGTTGTCGAAGTCTGTGCGGGAGCTTGAGCGGCTGGGCCGCAGGCCGCCAGAACTCCGACGGCTACGCCTCCTAGCGCGATGGTGCCGATGCGCTGGAGGAGCGCCCTGCGCGTGTACGAAGACAAATCCATGCCTGACCTCCATGTCTCACGAACGAACTACTGAGTGACCCCAGCACGAGTCGCGTGGACACCCCACAGACGACCTGATGCCAATCGCGCACCGTCGGCGAGAGCCTGGAGCTTGGCCCATTGCACGCTGGAGTGGGTGCGATTCATCGTCCAACCCTGAGAAAATCCGCAATCGGTTCCCGCAATCACGTTTTCGCGCCCGACTACACTTGCGTAGCGTTCGATCCGCTCGGCCACCGTCTCCGGATGCTCGACCACGTTCGTGGAGTGTGTGATAACGCCTGGAATCAGGATCTTGCCCTCGGGCAGCCTGGCGACGTCTCGCCAGACTTTCCACTCGTATTCGTGGCGTGGATTGGCCGCTTCGACAGAATACGCCTGCGCATTCACTCGCAGCAGCAGGTGCGCAATTGCCGCCAGCGGCACGTCCGAGGTGTGCGGTCCTGCCCACGATCCCCAACAGATGTGATAGCGGACGCGGTCCTCGGGAATACCGCGCAGCGCGTGATTGACGGCCTCGATACGCATCTCGCAGTGTTTGCGGTACTCCTCCATTGAGGCGCCTTGCAGGAGCATGCGATCGTAGTTGTAGGGGATGAACGCGTCGTCCACCTGAAGCAGCAACCCGGCGTCGATCACCTGCAGATATTCTTCGCGCAGTGCGTCGGCGAGGGCGTACACGTACTCCTCATCCGAGGCGTAATACTCGTTGGGGATCGTGGCTTCGACGCTGGCTGGAGCCGCCAACGGCAGGAAGGCTTCGGTCACCTGTGTGCTTTTGAGCGCCTGGAGGAAATTGATGATGTCGCGCTGCAGGGCGTGGCGGCCGGTGTAGGTGATCGGCTGCGTGCACACCCATCGGCCGGGCGGCTGCAGCGGCGCCCCGTTCAGGTGGTCGAGCACCACCGGATCCAGCCACATGGTTAGCGAGATCGGATTGTAGACGGCGTAGAACTCCGCAAAGTCCTGCCGATCCTTGCTGCTCGTGGCCATCAAGGCGCTGCCCGGTGGAAGCTCGCGCCGCTCGATACCGCCCAGTCGCTCGATGACGTACTGGGTCCACATCACTTTGCCGAACTCGCCGTCACTCGGTATATCGACACCGACGTCAGCCTGCTTGCGAACGACGTCGGCTACGGCCGGAGCGAGAATCCGCTCGAAGGCCGCAGCATCGTACGGCTGGCCAAGCGATTCGGCGCGGAGAACCTCGGCGATAGCTCCGGGCCTGACCAGGCTCCCAACGTGCGTGGTCAGAATGCGTTCAGTGCTGCGCTGCATGCCGTCTCCCTTTCGATGGTCAGTGTCGCAGGGCGCGGCGGGAGCAGCAATGGGCTCACGAGGGCACTCGAGCATCCCGCGACGCTGGTGGCGTTCCAGTTGCTCCGGGGCGACCTGGGTCACACCCGACCGGGTTCTTGACGACCGTGCGCTCGCATCAATACTGTAGGCCGGTGCGGAAGTCAAGCGGTCCCCGCGACCCGCGGCGGGTGTGACGTGAGCAACCACGCGCTGCGCACGCTTTTGCAGTCGGTTGACTGGTCGGCGGAGATGGCTTCTGATGTCGACATAAGCCCGGCACCAGATCCGATCCTGCCAACGCCGCTACGCATCGGCCAGAGCAGCGCTGCGGCGCATGCAGCCGTGGGCCTCGCCGTCGCGCGCGTGTGGCAGTTGCGAACGGGACGATTGCAGCAGGTCGCCGTCGACACGCGCCGCGCCACCGCTTCGCTGCGGAGTACGAGATACCTGCGACTGAATGGCAAACCAATTCCGACCGACCGTAATGCGCTGATGGGGTTTTACCCTGCCCGGGACGGTCGCTGGAGCTACCTTCATTGCAATTTCCCACATCACCTCTCAGCCGCCTTGAGTGTGATCGGCGTCGCAGCTGGAGACCACGAAGCCGTGCGCCAGGCTGTAGCAAGATGGGACGCCCTCGATCTCGAAGAGGCGATCATCGCCGCCGGTGGAGCAGGCGGAATGGTCCGGAGCAAACAGGAGTGGACGGAACATCCACAGGCTTTGGCCGTAGCCTCCCTGCCGGTGCTGCAGATCTTGAAGATCGGCGACAGCCCAAGGGAGAGACTGCCCGAGAGTGAGCGCCCTCTGTCTGGCATCCGGGCGCTGGACCTGACGCGGGTTTTGGCTGGCCCAAGTTGCGGTCGGACATTGGCCGAGCACGGCGCGGACGTATTGAGAATTACCGCTGCGCATCTGCCGAGCATCGATTATCAGGAGTATGACACTGGCCACGGGAAGCTCTCAGCACAACTCGACCTCCGCCAGGCAGGGGATCTCGAGACGCTGCGGGCTCTCATCCGCGAGTCGGACGTCTTCTCACAGGGCTACCGACCTGGCACGCTTGCCCGCCGAGGGCTCTCGCTTCAGTCGCTGACTGACTTGCGGCCCGGCATCATCGTTGTCTCGCTGTCCGCGTTTGGGCACATCGGTCCATGGGCTTCGCGGCGGGGCTTTGACACCGTCGTTCAGGCGGTCAGTGGCATCGCGGATCGCCAGGGGAATTTGTTCGGAGGTGCAGGGCCACAGTTCTATCCTGTCTCGGCCATCGATTATCTGACGGGCTCGCTGCTGGCCTTTGGCGCGATCGTGGCGCTGGTCCTCCGCGCGCAACAGGGAGGCAGTTGGCTGGTGCGGACATCATTGGCCCAGGTCGGGCGCTGGCTCGTCGGGCAAGGTGAAGTCGCTGAATCCGGACTGCGTGACGTACCGCTGGAGTTCAGCCCACAAGAGCTGGATCAATGGTCAATTGTCACCAACACACCAATAGGTAGGCTGCAGCACCTCGCACCGGTGCTCCAGCTGTCGGAGACGCCAACGCGCTGGGCACGACCAGTCGTGCCAGCTGGATATCACGAACCGATCTGGCCACCACGCGCCGGAGTCCTGACTGGCTCAGCCGACAACTAACGACAGAGCAGCAGGAAGTGTCAAAAGCTTCCCTTGAAAGAAAAGCAGAAGCCTTTCAACCACCTGCTAAGGCGCGGCAGGCTTTGGCCACCGCAGCACGCGCCGAACGGTCTTGCCGAAGAGCTTCTCCTTGTCACTCTCCGAGAGCTCGTTCGTATCCCGCAGGTAGTTCACGCAGTCGCTGTAGTACTTCCACTCCTTGAACGGCCGCAACTCGCTGCTGGTCTGCGGTATCCAGCGCATGCGCGTGAAGTCTGTGCCCCACAGCAGGCGATCGGGCGTGAACGCTTCGACGATCTTGTGCAGGAACGGCCAGGTGTCCTCGTAGGGGAACTTGCCCGACTCCGACATCAGCGGAACACCGCTGAATTTCACGTGCACGTTCGGGTACTTCGCCAATCCCAGGATACCCGGCAGCCGATCCCACTTGTCCTCGCGCGGCGGCGACACGGGCGACTGGCTCACGCCAAGGTGGTCGATGATCATGGTGAGGTTCGGGTATTTTTGCGCCACCGGCTCCATGACGTGCGACCAACCGTGGGTTGAGAAGAACAGCGGCAGGTCGTATTTGGCCGCGTACTCCCAGTAGCGATCGAACTTGCCCTCCCCAAATTCAGGGCGAAGTTCGGCGGTTGCCGCATTCCCCACCAGGTTGCGGCCAGCGAGGTTTCCGGGCTTCTTGCGGTAGTTCGCGATCTGCTCTTCGAGGTCAGAGGCCATGTGATCGAAGACCACCACGCCGCCAAATCTGTTTGGGTAACGACCGACGCAGGAGTCTATATACTCCTGGCGAGCGAACACGAGCGCAGCATCCACACCGACGCTGTCCATTGCCTCTCGGGCAATCTCGGTGTTCACCAGCAGCTCGACGTCCTTGCCGTAGTTGGCGCCGAGCGGAATCGGTGGCTTCGGCTCGTGGATCTGTGCGTCGATGATCTCCATGCGTTGCTTACTCCTTCGCCTTCATGCCCTTTGCTGACGCGGGCTCTCCGGAACGATCCTATCTTGTTCGGTCGCGATAATACGCTAGAGGGACGCTGGCTCGAGTGGCGCTGGTCACGCGCGAGTGCGGAGCGCTCAGCGTGCGGAGACCGCCACCTGGACCGGACGGCTGGGCTGCAGCGTGAGCACGGGAATGGGCTCCACCGGGTGCGTCGGATCGGTCAATTCGACGCGGAAGCGCTGCGCGAGGAGCGTGACCAACAGGACGATCTCGAGTTGAGCAAACGTACTACCCAGGCAGATCCGCGGTCCGCCGCCGAACGGCATATACGCGAATCGCGGAAGGCGCTGTGCCAGAGCGTCGGCCCAGCGTTCGGGCCGGAACGCGGCGGGCTGCTCGAAGAAACGCGGGTCGCGGTGGAGCACCCAGGGGCTGACCAGCACAGTCGACTTCTTCGCGACAGGTTCGCCGGCGATTTGAGTATCGCACACCGCTTCCCGCGCAATTGCCCATGCGCTGGGATACAGTCGCAGCGTCTCGGCCACGACGGAGCCGACATACGGCAGGCGTGGCAAGTCGGCGGCCGACGGTGGCGCATTGCCCAGCACGGCATCGATCTCCGCCCGCATGCGAGCTTCGGCCTCCGGGTACTGCGACAGGAGGACCCACGCCCAGGTCACCGCCAGGGCTGTCGTGTCATAGCCCGCTGACATCATGGTGAACACTTCGTCACGCACTTGCCGATCGGTCAGTCCCTGTCCGTCGGCATCCCTGTCCTGGAGCAACGTACTGAGCAGATCGTTCTGGCGGTCGTGACCTATCGCCCGTCGCTCGGCGATCAGGCGGTACACAAGCCTATCGAGATCGCGAATGGCGGCGGCGTAACGCAGGTTGCCGGGCGTCGGCACGTTATCGGGCAGCAGCATGGCCAGACTGAATAAGCGCGAGCGGAGGTGATCCGTCATGACCTGGCTCGACTGACGAATGCGTTGCAAGTCCGGGGACACATCGATCCCGAACAGGGTGCGAGCCACGATCTGGAGCGAAACGTCGGTCATGTCCAGGTAGAGGTCGCGTACGGGGTTCGCGTGCCAACCGTCGAGCGCTCGTTTGGTAACCGAGACCATCGTTTCGGCCAGACTGTCGATCCGCTGGCGGTGGAAGGCCGGCTGCATCATGCGTCGCTGCCGCAGCCAGTAGCTGCCTTCGCTTACCAGCAGCCCATTGCCCAGGGCGGACCCCAGGCGTCGGTTGAGGTTCTTATGGAAGTGGTGATGCCGGGTGACCAGGACATCCTCGACCAGCGCCGGGTGGCTGACGAGGACCATGCGTGTTGGGCCAAGCCGCAGCCGCACGAGGTCACCGTACTCGCGCGCGCACCGCGTGAAGAGCCCGAGCGGGTCGTGGTGCAGTTCGGCCAGGTGCCCCAGCACACCTCCCCGCGGCTGGGTCGCGCCAATCCACGCGGGCGGGTGCGGATCTGTCCGCCATGGACGGTGTGCGGCGCTCATCTGCCGGGTGCGCTCAGCGTACCGTGGAAGCGTTCCCCCGTGTTGCGGGAGGTGCTAGTGTGCGTCGGTGCAGCGTTGGCTTGACTGGGCCATTGGCGGGTATCTGGTCTTTGCCGCCGTACAGGCCTTTGGCATCGGCATGACGGGGCTGATCCTCCCGCCCGAGATGCAGATTCCCCTGCGCCTGACGCCACTGAATGCTCGCTTCGTGGCGGCGTTGTACGTTGCCGGCGGCGTGGGCATCGTGCTGGCCCTTTTTGCACCGCGTCGGGCAAGCAAACGATTGATGTGCGTTGGTTTCGGCCTGGCCACGCTGCTCATCCTTTGCCTGACGTTGCTGCACTGGCCGGACTTCATGGACGACGGCTTGCCACATCGACCGGTGTGGATGTTCGTGTACGTGGCTGACCCACTCCTGGCCGTGCTCATCGTGCCGCTGGCCGGCCTGTGGCCGCCACGCCCCGGCAACCGGCACTCCCTGACACCGCTGCTGAGAGTCGAGGCAGCCGTCCTGGGCATGCTCGCGCTCGTCCTGCTGTTAGCTCCGGAAGCAGCGGCCGCGTACTGGCCGTGGGCACTGCCGCCGGTCGCGGGCCAGCTGTACGCGTGTTTCATTCTCACCTTCGCGATCGGGGCCGTACTCGCCGCGCGCGAGACCGACACGCGTGCGATTCGCGACTTCCTGATCGCCTCGTTGAGTCTGTGCATCCTGGTACTGCTGGCCTCCCTGCTGCATCTGGACCGCTTCAACCCGGCGCCGAACACCGTCGTGTGGTTTGCTCTCTTTGGATGTGGCGCGCTGGCCCTGGGTTGGGCTGTGGCGAGCGTCGCTCGCCAACCAGTCCACGTTCAATCCGCGGCGCGCACATGAGCCAGAACCTCCTTCGTAATGAGCTCGAGGTCGTGGACCCTGTCCGACTGCTGCGGCTCTACATCTGGGTACTCGGCGCGGGCCTCCTGCTGGATGGGGCCGTCCTGCTGCTGGTCGACTGGCTGGGCGTGCCGGTGCCGGTGAATGCTACGGACTGGCGGCACAACCTGCTGCACGTGGTCTGGGGCATCGCGCTGCTGATCGTCAGCGCGCTGGCGAAGGACAGACAGGAGATTCGCGTCGCGTGGGCGGCGGTCGTATTCGGCGCTTTCTACATCGTGCTCGGCGTATTGGGGTTGACGATCGACCAACCGTTCAGTCTGCAACTCGGGCCCGGCGAGAACGCGTTCCACTTCCTGGTCGGTCCGGTCGCGCTGATTCTGGGCGTCTGGGCGCTCAGGACGCCGAGCCGGGCAGCCGTCCCGTCACACAGCGCAGCGCGTCCGGACGAATCGTGAAACGGGCAGGCAAGGGGCCGACTCGCTCGCCGTCGGCATGGCAAAACACGCGGTCGGGACCTCGGTCGCTCGCGCTGAGGACCTCGGCCGCGAGCGTCCGACAGCGAATCAACCTGACCGCCGGGTGCGACACGTGCCCGCCGGAGTACAGGCGCGGAATCATCCGCAGCACCTCGAGCCGCGGCAGGGCGTGCACGAGGCATACGTCAAAGATGCCGTCGTCCGGGCGCGCCGTGGGCACGATCCGCATGCCGCCGGCGTAGGCAGCGCAGTTGCCAATCGCGGCCATGAACAGCGGCAGCACGATGACCTGGGCGTCGAGACTGACGCGCACGCGGGGCGCGGCGTATTGCCACAGCGTCTGGAGTGTTCCCACCAGGTACGGCAGCGTGCCGCCCACCAGACGCGGAAGGCGCTTGACCCGCCAAGCTGCCTCGGCATCGAAACCAAGACCCGCGACGTTGACGAAGTAAGTGACAGACCGCGACGTCGCGAATGTCTCGACGCGGCCCAGGTCGATCGCGCGCGGCGACCCGCTCGCGGCGAGCCGGGCAGCGGCGATTGGGTGGCGCGGGATCGCGAGATTGCGCGCGATGTCGTTGCCGGTGCCGACCGGAATGATGCAAAGCGGCGTCTCGGAATCCGCAAGCCCACTTGCGACCTCCGAGACGGTACCATCACCGCCGAGGACAACCACCCGGTCATAACGCCGAGTTGTCGCCGCAGCGCGCGCCAGAGCAGTCGCGTGGCCGGCGTACCTGGTCGTGACGCACTCCCAGTCGCGCGTGATGGCAGCAGCCTTGGTGCGCAAACGACGCCAGGTCCGAAGCCCGGCCCGACGCCCGGCTTCCGGATTGATGATCGCGAGCATCGTCAACGACTGCTCAGCTCCATTCGTGTTGGCCGAGTCGCGGAGCCTGTTGCCATACCAATCGGAATACGGCGGACACGCCAAGCTCGGTGTACGGCAAACCACGTTCGGCGCAGAACGGACGCACCAGCGCCCGGGCGGCGGCGAAGTGGTTCCGCGGCATCATGGGGAACAGGTGGTGCTCGATCTGGTAATTGAGACCTCCGAAAAAGAAGTTACACAGCGGGCTGGGTACCACGTTGCGCGAGCTCAGCACCTGTTGCTCGAGGAAGGTCAGGCTGGTGTTCGAGCGCCACATGGGCATGCCAATGTGGTTGGGGGCGACCACCAGGGCCAGGTACATGCCGGCCAGCGCCTGGGCGGCGAAGACGGTGATGAGCCAGCTCCAGCCATGCACGACGGCGGGCAGCAGCCACGCGGTCGTCCCGATTCCGAGCAGGAGAAGCTCCGCGCGGCGCTGAGGTCCGCGCGGGTGGCGGAGAACGAAGCGCCAACCTTCGATGCGGAACGTGAAAGCCAGCAGCGGCAGAAAGGCGGGGCCGTAGTCCCATTGCACGTCGGGGTCGCGGGCCACGTCGTTTGGACGCGCATGGTGCCGCGTATGTCGGTCGTTCCAGTACCAGAAGCTGATCCCGAGGACCAGACTCCAACACAGCCGGCCCAGATGCGCGTTGGCGCGCCGGCTGGTGAAAACGGCCAGGTGCCCAGCGTCATGGCCGACCAGCGCGACCTGGACGCTACCCAGCGCGATCAGCGCCGCGGCGAGCGGCAACCCGACCGAGAACCGCGACAGCGCCAACGCCACCCCCAGGATCAGCACCAGGAACGACACACCACCCCGCCAGGCGTAATACCTGGGCGCTCGCTGGAGCAGTCCAGCCTCGACGACACGCGCGCGGAGCGCGGCATAGGGCGCCGAGGCCGTGGTGGGACTACCCGAAGCGATTGCCATACGTAACGTGCGGGTGACCAGCGTAGCGAGCGCGGATGCGCCACTCAAGATCGAACGGGTTAGGATGTTTGGGTGGTCGCCGCGGGGATTACTCGGATCTTTCCGGACCTCACCGATGACCTGCTGCTGAATCTGTTTCACCAGGGCGCCCAGGTGCAGTGGACGTCGCGCAGTCTCGATTGGAACACGCCCTTCCAGCTCTCTGATCGACAGCGCCTGGCGCTCGCGCGGCTGCTCACTCCGGTGTACTTCGGCGAGCAGTCGGCGATGGCCGGCGCGAGCTCGATGCTGCCGAGTGTGATGGCGGCGGGCGAGACGACAGCCCAGTTGTATCTGGCCAGCTTCATCATGGACGAGGCGCGGCACTTTGAAGCGCTGACTCGCCTGTACCGCAGCCTTGGACACGACCCGCTGCGCATTCGCGACATGCCGGAGCTGTTGCGTTACTACCACCGGCTGCGAGAAGGCGACCGTATTGACTGGGTGTGGGGGATTCTGATCAGCGACATCATCGGCAAGCACTTCTATCGCGCGCTTGGGCCTAAGCAGGCGGCGCCGGATCCCTTCTTCGGCCCGCTGACGGTGCGGATTCTTCGCGACGAGTCGCGCCACCTGGCATTTGCCGAGCACTACTTGAAGCGGAATGTGCCGGGGCTGACGCCGGAGCGTCGGCGAGTAATGGTCGACATGCGCGACGAGCTGATGCGGCTGTTGGAGTCGATGACACGCCGCGTACGCGACGACGCGCTGGCCTTTCACGTGGAGATCGACGATTTCCTGGGGGAAGTCGGCGGCGAGATCGACGGGGTCGCCCACAGGGTAGGGCTTCTGGAGCGGAGGCAGGGTCCGCCGAAGACCGGATCCGGGCCGATCGTATCCGACCGCAGCGGTCCGCCGCCGCCTCAGACGCCCGCCACCGACGAGGGAGCCGTCATGGCACGCTGTTTCGGATGTCTGCTGAGTCTGATCTGCAGCCGGCGGCTGGCGAGGGCCTGAACCGGCGCCGGCTCGCGAGCTGGCCGCGCAAGAACACCCCCGAGCACGTGCAGGCGCGGCAAACCCGGCTGCGCGAGCTCGCCCACTGGAACGCCGCGCACGACTTCGTCTTCGAGTGGCCGACACCGCCGGCCGCGTTTGCCAGCATGTTGGAGGCGCTCACGGCGCACCTCGTGCTCCCCGTCTCGGTGGTTGGGCCGCTGCGGCTGACGCTGGGCAACTATCACATCGACGACCGCAACGGGCAGCTGGTCGAGGACGAGCGCCACACAACTGAGGTGTATGTGCCACTGGCTCACTCCGAGGGCGGCCTGTCGGCGTCGCTGCAGCGCGGGATCGCGGCGATACTGGACGGTGGGAGCCTGGAAACCTTCGTTCTACGCGATCGTATCACGCGCAACTCGTGCTTCCTGTTCGAGACCACCGCCGACGCGGTGCGCTGCGCGGCCTGGTTCGGCGACCACGCGCTCGAGCTGCGTGAGTGGCTGCACGATCCCGCCAATCCACAGTACGCCGAGCGTCTCGCCGGGGTCGCGCGGCTCAGCCGCCACGCGCGACTGTGGGAGGTCGATACGCACGTGCTCGGGTCGGCGTGTCACGTGCTGTACCGGTACACGACGGGCGAGGCGTGCGGGCCCAACATGATCACGCGCAACTCGTTTGCCCTCAACGGGTTCGTGGTGCGGCGACTCAGAGAAGACCTGGGGTTGGAGCCGCCGCGGGTGCTCGTCGAAGCCAACATGGGCGGCGATAAGAAGCCGAGCTGGCAATACTTCATCGAAGGCGGCCATGGCAAGACCGTCATGGCCAGCATTCGGGTGCGCGAGGAGACGCTGCGACGCGTGCTGCGGACGACGACAGCGGACCTGCTTGTCCTGCAGCACCTGGCCTCGCAGGCGGGCCATGCGAGCGGGATGCAGTCAGTGGCGTTCACGCCGGCGTCGGCGCTCGCCGCGCTGTTCGCGACCACCGGGCAGGACCTGGGCATGGTCGGCACCTCGAGCATGGCGCAGGATGTGCTGGATGCCACGCCGGACGGCGTACACGTGGGCATGCGGTTTGCGAGTCTCGAGGTTGGGACCGTCGGCGGCGGGACGGGGCTGCCGCACGCGCAGGCATACCTGTCGCTGCTGGGATGTCATGGCCCGGGCAGCGCCTATCGGCTGGCGCAGATCATGGCCGCCACGGCACTATGCCTGGAGCTGTCAGCCGCCGCGGCCGCGGCGTCGCCAGGCAGCGAGGACTTCGCGCTGGCGCACCTCCAGCAGTCAGGCCGGGGCTTCGCGGGGATGCCCTGACCCTCGCGCCGAGCGATTGGCGCGCCGCCCGGCAGCAGGCGGTGGCGAACTCGAGTGCTGGCCGGCGTCGGATCCGATACGCTGGCGCACATGCCGGAAGTCATCATTGAGATCGCCCAGGGCCGGACACAAGATCAGAAGCGGGCGCTGATCAAAGAGATCACCGAGGCCGTGGTCCGCACCTGCTCGGTGCCTGCCGACGCAGTGACGGTGATCATTCATGAAAACCCGCTCACCGACAAAGGCAAGGGCGGAGTCCTGTTCAGCGAGCGCTAAGGTGCAAGCCTTCAGCTTGCACGGCGAGCAGGAGTTCAACTCGCGGCGGCATGTCGAAAAGATTCTTGGCCGGGTGGCTGACGGCGACGTGACCGTCGCCTGCTGGGAACCCGGCCAGATCAGCCCGTATCACAGCCACCCCGAAGCAAGCGAGATCTACTTTTGCTTCGAAGGCGGTGGGGTAATGCGGACGCCCGAGGCGAGCGTGCCGGTGACGCCGGGCTCGTTCGTGGTCCACCCGCCCGGCGAGTTTCACGAGTACGAGAACGGCCCGCAACGCACGCTCCTCTTCCGGGTCCGCTACGGGCCGGATATGCGGTCGGAGTCACGCGGCTGGCGTCAGTCGGGCGAAATGGACTCGGATGGAACGTTTGTAGCTTTGCGATAGGCGCTGCGATAGCGCGTCAGGTGCTGCATCGGAGTCTCACCAGTAGCAGCGCGGAATCGATCTGCAAAGGTCGAACGGGACACAGAGACTGCCGCCGCCAGTCGCGGTACCGTCCACGGGCGCTCGGGCTGCTCGCGGATCAGTCGTAGCGCCCTGCCGATGAGCGGGTCACTGACAGCCGTCGCGCCGCTGCTGGCCCTGTCGGCTTCGATGATGCACTGCCGCAGGGCGTGAGCCAGGAGGGCATCGGTCAGTCGGGTCACGATCGCCTCCGACCCAGGGCCGCTAGACGCCATCTCCACCGAGATCATTCGAACCAAACTGGACAGCCACTCCGGGGCGTGGCCGCCGCTCCCGCGCAAGTGCACCACGCTGGGCAGCGCTTCCAGTAGCGGTTGAGCGGTCAACTGCTCAACGACGAAGCCGCCGCAGAGTAGCTCGCTGCGTTCTCCGTCCCCGCCATGACTGAGCCGCCCGTTGACCGAAGGCGTCTCGGCCAAGATCTGGTCCAACCAGAGCACCGCGCTGTGCCTCGAATCCCTCATCACGTGTGCTTCGCCGCGAGGCAGGATGACGAGGTCGCCCGCGGCCACTCGAACTGGCTGCGGCCACTCCTCACCTTCGAGCCACGCGGAGCCCGAGGTCAGGAGGTGGAATGCCGGCCCGGATGGGCGGCGACCTTGAAGCCCCAGGGCGCCGTCATCGCCGACAAGGCAGTACAGGGTGCTGTTGACGGTCAGCCGCAGAAGCAGCTGGCTGAGGCCGTCGGAGTCAGCAAACGTACCCAACCGCTCCATCAGGATCAGCTCGAATAGTAAACGGATCTGGCCCGTTTGCCATTCGCCAATCCACCTGAAGGGTTCACCCGGACACCGTGGCCGCGTCGCGGATAAATCGTTCGGCGTGCTGGCTCTGTGCGGAGTGGCACACGGTTCGCGATGGCAAGATCGTCCAGATCAAGGCGTACTTTGACGCTCGGCCGTTCGCCCACACCTGATCGTTGGTTGGGTGGTCGCGAATAGCCACCTCTCAGACGCGCGCTCGTGGGTCCAGTTCCTCGCCCGCGAGCAGCGCTCCCACATACTCGAATGCCTCCCCACTCACGCCAATATGCTGCGTGAGCGCGTGGATATCGCGCAGCCGCCGCTGCAAGGGCGACGCTTCATAGATCGCGGACCCACCGCCAGCTGTATACGAGACGTCCACCACCCGCGTCATCAGGCGCACCACGTACGCGGCAGTCGCCCGGATACGGAGTCGCTCCAGTGGGGAAAATTCCTCCCCGCGGCCGGCCTTCGCCCAGGCCGCTTCAGCGTCAGCGTGCAGGAGGGCGTGCGCCCCACGCAGCGTGACGTCTGCTTCCCCGAGCTTGTCCTGGAACACGGCCGACTCCGCCAACCGATGCGATGCGAACACGCGCCGTTTGCCACCACCAGCGAGTTGGGCAATGTCGTCGAGCGCACCACGGCCAATACCGAGCGCCACCGCTGCCAAATTCAAGGAGAGCTGTCCAAGGAGCGGGATGCCGAACCCAGTGTTCGCCACCGACGGCGGGCCCATCAAACTGAACGTCCGTTCCTCGGGGCAGAAGGCCTCTCGCAAGCTAAAGTCATGGCTGCCGGTACCGTTTAGCCCCACAACATGCCACGTGTCCACGATCTCGACCTGGTTCGTGGGAAACACCGCTACTCGCATATCGGGTACGCCGCTGGAAAGCAGTTGCGGTTGGCCCTGATCGACGACGACCGCGTGCGCTAGCAGCCAGTCAGCATGCTGACAGCCGCTCGCGAACGACCACTGGCCCGAGACGCAGTAGCCACCGTCGACGCGCATAGCCCGCCCCTTGGGAGCCAGGGCGCCCGCACCGATGACATCCGGACCATCCGCGTAGATTGTGTCGAACGTTGTCTTGGGCAGCCGCGAAAACAGGGTCGGACCGTCGCTGCCGATCATCGTCGTCCAGCCCGTGGAACCGTCCGCTCGAGCCAGCTCTTCGATCACGTCGAGCGCCTGACTGAGGGTCAGGTCATCGCCGCCGTACTCCGCGGGGACATGCATTCGAAAGCAGCCGGCTGCCTTCAGTTCCGCGATCAGGTCCAACGGTACGTGCCGGCCCTGCTCGATTTCCGTACTGCGTTGGCGGATCATGGGCGTCAGCTCGCGCACCCGCTCCAGTGTTGTGGTCATCGTGTTCTCCTTCGTATGAGGTAGGTAGGTGGTGAGCTCACATGCCTCGCGTACGCTGCCCCTGTCGGCGAGCGTGCTTCGCGTTTGATTCACGGCCTGTCGAGGCGAGGTAGCCGTCGGCCGGTCCCGCGAGCCGCACGCGGGCCATCACACTGGTCCTCCGTCCTCTGTCAAATCGACTGGCTGCCGACTCCGCCGCGGCGGCGCGCCGAGCGTGGCCAGGCCGATGGTCAGGGCCATTACGACGATTGGGAAACTGTAGAGCTTGACCGAGGTCGAGGCGGACGCCCAGTCGCCCGGCCCCCGCGCCAGCAGTACCGCGACGGTGCATGCTCCGCCCGCGAGCGCCGCGGCCACCGGCCGCATGACTGCTGCGCTCCGGCGCCGGGCGAGGACCACCGCCGCCACCGCCATCGCCGCGACCACCAGCAGCGGGACTTGAAGCCGGGGTAGTGGTGCGACTATCCCGCCGACCGTGACCAGCAGGAAGGCTAGCAGCCCGCCCGCAACGCCCACGAGGCCCCTCCTGAAAGCGGGCCACCCGGCCAGCACGGCGGCGCCGGCGAGGGCCAGTCTGGCGCCGACGCCCGCTAGCACGCCCGCCAGGAGTGCCGAACCGAGAATGGTGTCGTCGCTGGGCAGCCATACTGGATAGGCCGTGCTGACGGCCGCAGCCACAATCAGCACGTACAGGCCGAGCCCGACTACTCCGGGCGCCAGGTCGGGCCGTGCCCGCAGCCTGCGGGAGGCTACGACCGCGCCGACGGGGAGCGCCAGCAACTCAACTGGATAGAGGAATATGAATTCGTTGCTGTGCCCGAGGCCGCGCTGTACCGAGCCACTGATGGCCGAGACCATCACTGCAACGAGAACGACGAGTCCCGACAGAGCCCAGCGTCGCATGACGGGATGCGCTCCGTGGTGAGCGTGCCGTCAGCCAAGCGTGGTGAACGCGCCACTGGCGTCCACCACACCCAACTTCCCGCCCACGTTGCACAGCGTCAGCCCCTCCCGCGTGCCGGCCGGTGGCGCCGCCAGCGGGCGCAGCAACAGCGAGCCATCCGGCAGCAAGGCAAAGACGGTTTCGCCGGTGGAAGCCTGGTAATGGATAATCTTGCCGGTGGTGCCGCCGGTCGTCGACTTGAGGAAGATGCCCTGAGCGGCGGTGCCCCGCACGGTGCCTGGCTCGGGGTTGGGGTTGGCCCGCAGGTCGATGCTGAGCGCCGCCGCGTCGGCGTCCGACTGTGCGTCGCTGACACTCGGATTGATGTGTCCGATCTTGAGCGTGCCGTGGGCGGTCTCCTGGCCGCCGATCTCTGCGGCGCTGAAGGCGGTATTTTCCGAAATGACATTCAAGGCGGCGTTGTTGGAGCCGCCATCGCTGGCCAGGTGCAGCACGGCGACGTGGTCGCCGGGGGTGGTGGACGTGGATCTGGCGCTGACCGCGACACCGGAGGTGACGCTCACCGAGATCGGTGCGCTAGCGGCGGCAGCAGCAATCGCCGGGCGCGCGGCGCCGATGGGCGCTAGCAGCCCTAAGGACAGGCCGCTCGTCAGGCCCAGCAGGCGCCGTCTAGAAAGGAAGGTATGCATCGCGAGGTCTCCTGTTTCAACGAGCGGGACATTACATGGCGCGACCTGTCAATCCCCTGCCGGTTGCAATGAGACTCCCGAAAATCTGCTGAAAATGGACGCTATAACCCCATTCTGGCGTGACGCCGTCACACTGCGGCGACTGTGATGAAATTCGCGCGCGGCTGATTGATTCACCAGCCTGGTATTCCAGCCATGTCTCCCTGCCGGCCGAAGGGTGGTGACGTGAAGCATCGCCCCCACGGTTGCGACTGCGCGGGAGCGAGCGCGGTTGTTTCCAGTTGCTCGTAAAGGTCACCGCGTCGATTGCCATCCTGAATCAGCCGAATGCACGCGACGGCAGCCTGGCTCTGGCCCCACAAACCGATCCGCTCCGATGCGAGTTCGGGGTGGGCTTTCAAGACGCCGATCGCAGCGAGAGCCTCGTCGGCGCGATCCACCAACGTCTGGCGCCGCCAATCACCCGTGGACGGGCCGCACCCCGGTTGATCCCATACCAGTACCGCCAGGCCGCCACCGGAGAAAGCCCCGCGGACAGGAACGACGTAATCGGTGTGCACGCCAGGTCCTGCCTCAATTCGAATCTTGCTCACGGGAGTCGGTTGGAGATTTAGCACGCGGCCGTCGTCAACTCGTCATTCGCCTCCGTGCTCTGTACTGACCCCAACAACGATAGGCACGGCAAGGTGGTCAGCACTGGCGTCACCGGTTTCCAGATCGACGAGCACCAGGGGGAGCGGCATATACCTGGTCCGCGGATTCGACAAGCAACGTGGGGAAGATTCGCTGACGGGGCAGCCCCACCGGCGGCGGGACGCTCGCTTGGTGGACAGGGCACGCGGAAGTATTTTGACCGGCTCAGCGAAGCGGTCGGCGCCAACGCCGACTGGTTGGTCGTCAGGCCGGAAAGCTCCCCAGTGATCGTCTACGACTTTGTGGGCGGCCGCCAGTTCACCATCACCTACACACCACCTGCAATGCCACAGGACGGACATGGAACCGTCTACGTTCTGGAGGATGGCTTCGGAATCAAGATCGGCTACACGTCGGGCGCGGTGGCCAAACGTGTGCTCGAGTTGCAGACGGGCAACTCGCGAAAGCTCACGCAGATCGCCGACATCCTGGACTCGACACCTGAGGTCGAAGCGAAACTCCACAGCGCGCTGAACGAATGGAATGTCACGGGCGAGTGGTTTGCGCGCGACCGCGTCATCGCTCGTGCAGCCGCAGCAGGCGGGTTCGAGCCACTGCTAAAAAACCTCCTCGGAGTGGAGCACTGGCGAATCAATATCCACCCACCGTACCGCTGACCTCCACTCGAGCCCCTCGTCGCCTTGGAACTTCAACGCGGTTGTGTTAATCGCTCAGGCGCGCAATGGGTTTCGTCGTTGCCACGCCGCTGCTTTCCCGGTTGCCGCCATCGGTGTCGGGACGTTTGTACGATGACAAGATGAGCCCGAGCGCCACCTACGACGCCATTGCAGACTGGTACGAGCGGGAGTTCCTGGCTCGGTCGCGCGGCTTGCCCGAGCATCCTCTCGGCATCGACCACGCGTTGCGGGCATTGCTCGGTCGCGGCAGCGGATCATGTCTCGAAATCGGGTGCGGCACTGGTGAGTGGGCCGCCCTGATTCGGAACCTGGGGCACACCCCGCTCGGGGTCGACCTGTCCGCCGCTATGCTCCGCTACGCAAAGGACCGGCTCCCTGTCATCCGCGCGGACGCCGAGCAGCTGCCGTTCGCCTCATCGACGCTGCCGGCCGTCATCACCGTCATGGCTCATACCGACATGCCGCGTTATCCCGTCGTACTCGCCGAGGCCGCACGGGTGCTGCGTGCGGGCGGAGTGTTCGTGCACGTGGGGGTTCATCCCTGCTTCTGCGGCGGCTTCGCCGACCGATCAGACCCCGCTGCCGTCGTGATCCGGCCTGGCTATCTCGACAGCCATTGGACAACCGAGTCATGGACGCCCCAGGGCGTTCGCGCCAGGGTTGGTGCCTCGCACTGGCCCCTTCCCGAGCTCGTTCACGCGTTCCTCGACGCCGGCCTGGCGCCCGAGCGCCTGCACGAAGGTGGCAAACCAGTGCCCACCGTGCTTGCGATCAGGGCGCGAAAGCACTGATCCACGCGCGCCGTACTCTCGGCGCCGATGACAGTAACCGTCGCCGCAGGCAACTGGTGGCGCCGCGCAGTCGCCTGGCTGGGACCCGGTCGTGGGTAGGCCACGCCTGAGGAACCCGACATGAACTGCTGGCTGCGAGACGTTGGCCTCGTCGTCCTGGTTGAGCGCCGGCGCGGTCGACCAGCCGGCCACCCGTGCTCCGAAGACGAGGGGACGCCGTATGATCGCTAGCGCACCACGTCCTGGCGCATACACTCACCTTCGAAGGAGCGATCGGGCTTGCACGGTTCCACGACACCGCCGGCCGCCAGCTTTGACGCAATTGTCGTCGGGGCCGGACTCTCGGGGATGTACATGCTTTATCGCCTGCGCGGCTTGGGCCTGGCAACGCGCGTGTTTGAGGCGGGCAGCGATGTGGGGGGCACGTGGTACTGGAACCGCTACCCAGGCGCGCGTTGTGACGTGGAGAGCCTCGACTACTCCTACTCTTTCTCGCCCGAGCTCGAGCAGGAGTGGGAATGGACCGAGCGCTACCCCACGCAACCGGAAATCCAGCGTTACCTGAACCATGTCGCCGATCGCTTCCAGTTGCGCCGCGACATGCAGTTCGACACCCGCGTTACCCATGCCCACTACGACGCAGCCCGTAGCCGCTGGGACATCCAGACCGACGACGGTCAGCGGTACACCGCACGCTACTGCATCATGGCTGTCGGTTGTCTCTCGACCCCGAACCAGCCGAGTTTCAAGGGCCTGGAGAGCTTCACGGGCCGCTGGTATCACACCGGCCTGTGGCCGCACGAAGACGTCGACTTCACTGGCTTGCGAGTGGGCGTCATTGGCACCGGCTCGTCGGCGATTCAGGCCATCCCGCAGATTGCCAAGCAGGCCAGGCGGTTGTACGTCTTCCAGCGAACTCCGAACTACAGCGTGCCCGCGCAGAACGAACCGCTTGACCCCGAACGCCAGCGCCAGATCAAAGCCGAGTATCCCGCCCGGCGCCAGAAATCGCGCATGTCCCGCGCGGGATTTCCGTTCGATGCTCCCGAGCGCTCGGCGCTGGAGGTTACGCCCGAGGAGCGCAACCAGATCTTCGAAGCCGGTTGGCAGCGCGGCGGGATCGGCAGCATCAATGCCGCGTTCAAAGACCTGGTGACCAATCCAGATGCGAATGAAACGGTCGCGCAGTTCGTGCGCGACAAGATCCGCCAGATCGTCCACGACCCGGCCACGGCGGAGTTGTTGATCCCACGCGAGTATCCGTTCGGCACCAAACGACTCTGCGTGGACATCGACTATTTTGAGACGTACAACCGCCCCAACGTGACGCTGGTGGACGTACGCAGCGCGCCAATCCAGGAGATCACGCCCCGCGGCCTGCGGACATCCACTGGCGAGTACGCCCTGGACGCGATCGTCTTTGCAACCGGCTACGACGCGATGACAGGTCCGCTGTTTGCCATTGATATCCGTGGCCGTGACGGCCAGTCGTTGAAGACCAAGTGGAGCGATGGCCCGCGCACCTATCTCGGCCTGGCGACCGCCGGATTTCCCAATCTGTTCATGATCACGGGTCCGGGCAGTCCTTCGGTGTTGAGCAACATGGTGGTATCCATCGAGCAGCACGTCGATTGGATTACCGATTGCGTCCGCTTCCTGAAAGACCACCACTACACGAAGATTGAGGCCAGCCGCCAGGCCGAGGATGCCTGGGTCCGGCATGTCAACGAGGTCGCCGACCTGACTCTCTATCCGCGGGCGAACTCGTGGTACATGGGTGCCAACATTCCAGACAAACCGAGGGTCTTCATGCCCTACCTCGGTGGCGTTGGCGCCTATCGCCAGAAGTGCGACGAGCTGGCCGCCAACAACTACGAGGGATTCACACTCTCGCCCTGACACGCTTGCCCAGCTCGTCCGCACCCGGGCCAGTGCAGGCGGCGACCTTATTGATCGTCGCTGGACGGGACCTCCGCCAGCGCCTCGCGGCTTCGGGACAGTATGTCGCGCGTTGTGCGGCGCAATCCCGGGGCGCCTGAAGTTCTACGCAGCCGCCGCGCACGGCTCCAGCTCGCGCTCACGATGCGGCGCTTCGAAGCACAGGGCTACGGCCAGGGCCGCGACGATGGAGATCACGCAGCTGATGCCGCACGTGACCTGCACCGCCGTGGTCATGGCTTGCTGCGCGCCCAGCACGAGCGTCGCGGCGGCGGCGGGATCGGCCAACTGGCTGGCCACGCTCAGCGCGCCGCCCAGTGTGTCGCGCGCGGCGCTGGCCGCTTCCGGCGACAGACCATCCGGCAGTGCGCTGGCGAGCCTGCCACGATAGATGGCGCCGCCCAGACTGCCCAGCACCGCAATGCCCAGGGCGCCACCCAGCTCCGCACCCGTCTGCGCCAGGGCTGAGACCGCCCCCGCCCGCTCCGGCCGCGCCGACCCGATGACCGTGTCGGTCGTCAGCGTCGCCGCCGCCGACCCACCAAAGGCCCACAACGCCCAGCCGACCGCCACCGTGACTACGGCGAACGAGCCACCCACCAGCGTCTGCACTGCAAACCCGACAGCGGTGATGGCCAGCAGCCCGGTCAGCGCCAGGCGCATGCCGAGGCGCTCGGCGAGCTTCGGACTGAGCATTGGTCCGGCGATCGCCAGCATCGAGGCCGGCAGCGACAGGAGCCCGGCCGCCAGCGGCGAGAGCCCTAAAACCAGCTGCAGGTATTGACTGATCAGGATAAACGAGCCGAACGACACGAACACATTGAGCACGTTGCTGCCCAACGACACGTTGAACGCGCGATTGCGGAACAAGCTGAGGTCGACGATGGGGTCCGCCAGGTGCCGCTGCCGCAGCACGAACACGATGGCCAGGGCGATGCCGACGAGCATGGCAGCTACTGACAGCCCCGCAACGCCGTCCTGGGCCACTTGCTTGAGGCCATAGATCACCAGCAGGATGGCTGCGATCGAGAGCACTCCGCTCAGCAGGTCTGGCCTACCAGCCGCCACGTCGCGATATTCGGGCAGCAGGCGCGGCCCGACCAGCACCAGCATCAGCATGACCGGCACACCGACCAGGAACACCGAGCCCCACCAGTAGTGCTCGAGCAGCACGCCGCCCACGAGTGGTCCGATGGCGGCGCCCACCGCGAAACTGGCGCCCCACACGCCGATCGCCCTGGTGCGCTCGGTCGCGTCTTCGAAGAGCGTAGACAGCAGCGACAGCGTCGAGGGAACAACGGCCGCGCCCGCCAGGCCGAGCAGCGCTCGGGCAGCGATCAACATCAACGCGGTGGTCGAAAACGCCGCCATGGCTGAGGCCATGCCGAAAGCTGCCGCGCCGATCAGCAGCAGCTTGCGGCGACCCACACGGTCGCCAAGCCCGCCAATCGGGATGAGCGCACCAGCCAGCATGAAGCCATAGATATCGATGATCCACAGCAGCTGCGTCCCGCTCGGCTCGAGCGCCGAGGTGATGCGGGGCACTGCCAGGTTGAGGACCGTCAGGTCCATGACCGTGATCATGCACGGCAGCGCAAGGACGGCGACGCCGAGCCAGGCACGGCGTGGGCTTGGAGGCATGCTCATACCAGAACGTCGAACAGCGAGCGACGGATTCGACACGCCGTGAACGATTGGATTGACGAATCGGCTGTTTGGCCAGATCCGGCAAGCCAGCGAACTCAGAAATCCCCGCGTGCTCACCAGCAGGTGGTGCGGGTGGTGCTCAATGAGCGTGCCGCAACAGGGCTCGAGCACGCCGTCGCTGACCGAGCCACGAATGAATTCGATGCCCGAGCGGGCGATCGCATGGCGCCAGGCGACGATGGCCAGCACCCTCGCGCGCTCGCGCCGACGCGGCGGGGACACGCCTCGTCGCCAACCTGTCGATGGCTCAGGTCGCCTACGCCGAACAGTCGGGTAGTGCGGTGGCTGCCGGATAACCGCATCGCGGAACTCGTACGTCTCTCGGGTGATGGTCCTGCGGGACAACACACCCGTGCTGATCTCGATGCGCCGAGTGGTGACGCGGTAGACCGTCGCACTGAGCGGCGCATATGGCAGCAATACGTAGAGTTGCTCGGCGCTATCTAGTAACCGCGCCGCTTGTCGATCAAATCGTGGAGTGGTCGTCCCGCGAGGAAACGCTGGGCGTTGTCGATGAAACGTTGCACCGTGGGGCGCTCCCATCCTTCCACGTTGGGGTAGTGAGGTGTGATCAGCACATTGGGCAGGTCCCAGAGTGGAGATCGCCGGTCGAGCGGCTCGTGGACGAAGACGTCGAGGCCCGCTCCGCCCAGGTGCCCGTCGCGCAGGGCATCGATCAGCGCGGGCTCGTCGACGAGACCACCGCGCGCGACGTTAACCAGCATCGCGCCGCGCTGCATACGGCGCAGCCGACTGGCGTCCATGAGCCCGTGTGTCGCCGCGGTTTCGGGCGCACAGAGCACCACGTAGTCGGCGCGCGAAAGCACTCCATCCAGGGCGTCTAGTGAGACGACCTCGTTTGCCCAGCGGGCTGGCCGTGGCGAGCGCCTGACGCCAATCACGTACATACCCAGACCGCGCGCGGCGCGCGCGACGGCCGAGCCGACGCTGCCCAGACCGATGACCAGGATCGTCTTGCCGTAGACACCTGCATTGAGCTCCTGGCTCCACTCGTGGGCTGCCTGGGCGCGGACGCGATTTGGTAGATGCTTGGCCAGGCCCAGGAGCAGCGCGATCGCCAGCTCGGCCACACCGGCCGTGTGGACGCCCCGCGAGTTCGTGAGACGAATCCGACTTCGCAGGAAGCGCGGTGTCAGCAGGTGCTCGGCGCCCGCGCCGGTGTAATGCACCCAGCGCAGCGCCGGGGCCGCGCCCAGCAGCTGATCCCAGGGATCATGCGGATGGCCCCAGACGTAGAGTGCTTCGGCGTTGGCCAGGTCAGCCGCGATGTGCGCGATGTCCGCGCCGAATACAAGTTGCACCTGCTCGCGAAGCGGCTCGAACCAGTCTCGCTGTTCGGCAGGCAGGTTCGCCAGGACGACGAACTTCGGTAAGCGGCTCAAGCCGCGGGTAGCACCGCGCGCAACACACGCAACAGGTTGCCGCCGAGGATCGCCTCGACGTCGGCTTCGCCGTAGCCGTGCTCGAGCAAACCCCGCGTCAGGTTCGGCAATCGGTCGATCGACTCCAGGGTCTCCACAAAGGTGAAACCCTGCTCACGGGTCCAGCCGCCGAACGGGTGGAACGGGAACCAGTCCGGTCCGAGCGCGATCGTCTCCATGCCAGCAATGCGAGCAATGTGGTCGATGTGCGCGTAGAGGTCCTCGAGGTGCGCCTGCCCAGCGTCCGGACCTTTCTGGTTCACGAGGCGGCTGAAGAAGTGCAACCCGATCACGCCGCCATTCGCGGCGAGGGCTTTCAGTTCGTCATCCGTCATGTTTTGCGGCCGGTCGGTAATCCGCTTTGCGCCCGCGTGTCCATGGGTCACCGGTCGATCGCTGTGCTCGAAGACCTCCAGGCGTGTCCGGTGCGACGAGTGGGAGGTATCCACGAGCATCCCCAGCCGGTTCATCTCGCGAATCAGGTCACGGCCGAACTCGGTCAGGCCGCTGTCAGCGGTATCGACGTCGTTCTGACAGGCGGCAACCCGATTCGGGAAATCCCAGTTGAGTTGGACCTGGCGCAGGCCCATACGCTGATAGCCGCGCAGCAGTTCGAGACTGCCTTCGACGAGCCGCGCACCTTCGGAGCCGAGGATCACGCCGCCGCGGCCTGATCGTTTGGCTTCATACAGGTCCTCGATCGAACGCACCAGCAGCGTCTGGTCGGGATGCGCTTCGATGTAGGCGAGGACCCGGTCGAACGCCATCAACGCACGCTTCGCGTGATCGTCTTCGCGGCGCGCGGTCGCGTCAAAAGCTTCTTGCCCGCCCCAGATCTCGACATCAACGAAAGGCATCACCACGTGCGCGGTCACGCCGCCCGTCACGGCGGCCGCGAAGTCCGTCGGCTCCCACAGGTGATCGTGGCTGAGCAGGACCATCGCCTGGCGGTGCAGCGTTCCAGCGCGCGTTTCGATCATTTACCAGTCATTAGCCCCAGGTACGGACGGGCACGCTGGACAGTCGCTCGGCGCCGTCTTCGGCGATCACCACCGGGTCAGTAATCGTGACTCCGCCGCCGCCCTCGCGGCCGAGTCGTGCTTCGAGCACTATGACCATGTTGGTTTCGAGCTCACCCGGCGCGTCCAGCTGCAGGCGCGGCGACTCGTCCAGCCAGCAGCCGATGGCGTGACCGGCGTAGCCCGGCGCGGCATGCGGATAGAGCCAGGCGGCGTGGCCCCGCTCGCGGACGACGTCGATACCCGCTTGTGCCACGTTCGCAATGGACTGGCCTGGCCGTGCGGCGCTCAGCAACGCGGCGTGCATGGCCTCCGCAGTATCGAGCAGTGCGCGCAACTCGCGGGCAGGCTGACCAACGAAGCCGATACGGCCGAGGTCGGTGTTGTACCCATGGAACGTCGCCCCACATATCAGGTTGACCTGATCGCCGGGCTCGAGGGCGCGCGGCCGCGGAAAGCCGATGCCGGTCTCGCATCGCTCGCGACTGAACAACAGCACGGGGAACGCCAGCCGATCGGCACCCGCTTTGACGATGCTGGCCTGGACGTTGGCGGAGAGCTCGCGTTCGTCGTTGCCGGGCACGAGCCCGTCCAACAGCGCGCGGACGCCAGCGTCCGTCTGGCGCGTCGCCTCGCGCACAAGCGCAATCTCAGCAGCGCTCTTGATGCGCGCCACGTCCATCAGCAGAGGCGTGGCGTCGATCAGCGTCCGGTCCATCAGTGCCGCGGCAACTGGCGCGGGGAAGAACTCATATCCCGCGACGCCAACCCGTCGAACGGAGCTCGGCAGCAGCTCCCGCAGCGTCGCTCCGAGATCGCGCGTGAGGTGGACGTCCTCCGTCCATGTCTGCAGGTCCGCCAGATCCCAGTACGCGTAAAGCACGAGTGCGTAGCACCTGCCTGGCACGAGCACAAAAGCCGCGACGTCGCGCTGGCCAAAGCGCGGCTCGTAGCCAGCCAGATAGGCCACCGGTCCGGCCCGATTGCCGACCGAGTAGCCAATCAGCGCATCCAGCCGTTCGCGCTCGAGCTGCGCTTCAATGCGCTGCACCCGCGCCTCAAACTCTGCCCGCGTGAGCTGCGCCGGCGCCAGACTTGACATGTCAATTGCGCCAAGCGTCGCCAACCCGACGTCTGCACGTCAAGTCGGCGTCCTTCGTCCGCGCGGCGACATTGACTCTTCCGCACTTGAAGCAGCCGACGGCAAGGACGCGTCTACACTTGGCCGATGCCAACCGACGCGCCGATTGAACGCTTCGACGCCACGCACCAGACGGTGACCCGGTCTCATCGACGCCCATCTGCACCTCGGTTGCCGAGCCGCGTGCTGAGTGCTGTTGGGGACTCGCTCACCCGCCAAATACGAGCAGGTCGCGCGGAAACTTCGTCAGCGACTCGCAGCCGTTGTCAGTAATCAGCACCATATCCTCAATGTTGACCGAGCCAACACCCGCGACGCGCATGGTCGGTTCGAAGTCGAGCACCATGCCGGGCTGGAGCACGGCATCGTCCTCGGCGCCAAGAAACGGGGGCTCGTGCACGTCGCGTCCGATGCCGTGCCCGGCGTACGGCGCCAGTAATCGGAATCCGCGCTGCTCGAGTGTCTCGCACGTGAGGTGGTGAAGGTCACCGCAGCGGACTCCGGGTCCTGCCTCGCGGCGCAACGCCACATTGGCTTCGAGAATTGCGGCGTGCGCTGCCTGCGCGTCCGTGTCAGGAGTCCGACCAAAGGCGGCCACTCGAGAAATATCGCTGTAATAGCCTGCGTATATCCCCACCAGGTCGACGCGCACGATTTCCCCGGGAGCGGGTAGTCGATCGGTTGGTTGCACGAGGGTCGCACCCTTCGGGCCGTAGGCGATCGAGCACCAACCGTAGGTCACGCCGCCGTCGATCAGCGCGGCTGCCATGCGTCGCTCGAAGTCGGTCTCGCGGCAGTTCGCGTCGAGTTCATCGTACGCGTGCTTGACCGCCGCGTCGGTCACTTCGGCCACGTGCCGCAAACGCTGGATTTCCGTGGGCGTCTTGATTGAGCGGAGCGCCCACATGATCGGCGCCGCATCGACGAACTCCGCCTTCGGCAGTAATTCGCGCAATCGGAGATACCGCGCGGCCGGTACGGCAGCCAGTTCGAGCGCGATCTTGCCATCGCCGAGACCGCGGTCGCGCAGTGCGGTCACCGCGGCGTCCGCGACGTCGTTCGGAGCTGCGCTGGAGCCGGTCGATTCACCGACATACGCCCAGCGCGGACCCCAGAGTCGACGGTCCTCGATCCATGGATCGGCATGGCGAATGATGCCCTCTTCGCCAGTCACTGGCGTGATGAACGCGCCCAGCGACGGATCGCATGGCAGCCCGACGAAGCTCATACTCCACTCGCGTCCGTCTTCCAGCAAGAACGGCAAGGCCTGCGCCGTGTAATACGTATAGTCGGCCAGGTAGCCGACATTGGCGCGCGAACAGACCAGAATCGCCTGGATGTTCTGCGCTTCCATCAACGCCGATGCGCGCGCATAGTCGAAGGGCGGTGTCCGCGGAGTCATTGCGCCAGTGTATTTTTACTCAGGGCACGGGCCAACATGAACCGCAGCGTCGAGTACATCCTCACGACACACGCCGGCAGCCTGCCGCGTCCGCCGGACCTCCGCGAGATGCTGAAAATGCGCGAGACACATGATCCGCGCGATCAGGAAGCCTTTGAGTCGCACGTGCGCTCCGCCGTCGCGGAGTGCGTCGCGCACCAGGTGGCCTGCGGGATCCACATCGTCAGCGACGGCGAACTTGGCAAGCCCAACTTTGTGATGTATGTCGCCGACCGCCTTCGCGGAATGGAGGGCTGGGACGACGCGCTGTACGTGAACCACGATCCTGACTTCCCCGGCTACGAGGAGTGGTACGCCGCACGGGGCACGGCCTACTTCTCACCGCGGGGCCGGCCCAAATGCATCGGACCTCTGGGATGGAAGGACGAGAATGCCCTGCACCGCGACATCGCTGACCTGCAAGTGGCTGTTGCCGCCGCCGGAGCCGAGGAGGCCTTCATCCCCTCCGCGTCCATCGGCACGATTGCGCAACAGGTGGTGAATGGTTACTACCGGTCGTACGAGGAGTACGTCGCCGCGATTGCTGACGTGATGCGGCTCGAGTACAGGGCGATCGTCAACGCCGGGTTCATCTTGCAGATCGATGCTCCAGGCATTACGGGCCAGCGCGGCTGGCCCGAGTTCCGTGACCGGCCGCTCGAGGACTTCAAGAGGACGGCGCGACTGTGGGTTGAGGCGCTCAACTACGCGCTGCGCGGCATTCCCGAGGATCGCGTGCGCCTGCACGTGTGCTGGGGCAACGCGGAGGCGCCGCACACTCGCGATGCCCCGCTGCGCGAGGTCGTCGACCTCGTGCTCGCGGTAAATGCCGGCGCGTACTCGGTCGAAGCGGCCAATCCGCGGCACGCGCACGAGTGGGCGGTGTGGCGTGATGTCAAACTGCCTGACGGCAAGATCCTCATCCCCGGGGTCATCGACAACACGACCAACTTCGTCGAGCACCCAGACCTCGTCGCCGAGCGCATCGTTCGCTTCGCTGGGGTCGTCGGGCGCGAAAACCTCATCGCTGGAGTGGACTGTGGCTTTGGCACCTCAGCCTATTCCGAGCGCATCTACCCGCCCGTCGTCTGGGGGAAGCTGCGCACGCTGGCGGAGGGTGCGCGGATAGCCAGCAAGATTCTCTGGCCAGAACGCCCTGTGGTCGTCAACTGACGCGACCCGATCGCGTGCGCCAGTCGCGCAACTTGTCCTGGTGGACTGGGCATTGACAGAAAGGTACCATGCGGCTCTCTCTGCCGAGTCGGGAGGAAGGTCATGCCGCGAACGACGTCCGCTCTCCAGGTCGCGATCCCGATGGTCGTGAGCATGCTGCTCGCGGCGTGCGCACAGCAGGCGCCGACGGCGGCTCCGACCAGCGCTGCAGCGACCGCGGCCCCGGCCGCGGCTCCAACGAGCGCTGCCACATCCCAACCCGCGGCCGCGGCTCCCACCAGCGTTTCAGCATCCGCCGCCGCGACTGCTGCTCCCAAGACCGGCGGCACGGTCGTCGTCGGCTGGACGCAGGAGACAACGGGGTGCGACTACCCGACACTGGTCGTCATCGGCGGGGGCATGGTGACGTGCCCCGAGTACAACCAGGAACCACTGGTCCGCTATGACGAGAATACAGACCAGGTCGTTCCGGCGCTGGCCACGAGCTGGGACGAGAAGCCCGACTCGATTACCTTCCACCTTCGCAGTGGCGTGAAGTTCCAGGACGGCACGCCGTTTAATGCTGACGCGGTCGTCTTCAACTTTCGCCGTGCCTTCGACACGACGTTTCCGGCGAACCAGGCCCTGATCGGGTCCGGACAACCCGGCATTCCTTACACCTATCTCGTTCCGTCCTACAAAGGTGTGACCAAGATCGATGACATGACGGTCCGCGTCGACATCACTCCGGCCCCATTCGTGCTGCGCACCTTCAGCACGCCGGCCACCTACATCGAGAGCCCGACCGCGGTACAGGCAGAGGGTGCCGACTATGCGCTGAAACCGGTTGGGACTGGCCCGTACAAAGTGGCGTCGTTCGAGCCCAATCAGCGCTGGGAACTCGTCCGTAACGATGACTACTGGGGGGCGAAGCCGGCGCCCGACCGGATCGTGGCCATCGTCAAGACCGATCCAGCGGCCCTGGTGAATGATCTGCTCTCGGGGAACATCGACGCGATGATCGCGCCGCCGCCGGCGAATCTCGACCAGCTCAAGGCGGCGAATCTCGTGGTGAACTTTTACCCGACGCTCGAGATCGACTACCTGGCGCTCAACACCACGAAACCTCCGTTTGACGACGTCCTGGTCCGCCAGGCCGCTAATTGGGCGCTGGACAAGGAGGCCCTGGCGAAGGTCCTGAACGGGCAGGGCACGCCAATCTACGCCGACTGGTTCGAGGACGCGTATGGCTACAACGGCGATGTCGTGGACTACAAATACAACCCGGATAAAGCCAAACAACTGCTCGACCAGGCCGGATGGACGCTCCCGGCGAACGGCACCGTCCGTCAGAAAAACGGCCAGGATCTTTCAGTAAAACTCGTCATGCGCATCGGCCAGACGGGGGTTCTGGGTGCGCTGCCCACGGTCGCCACGAGCAACCTGCAGGACGTAGGATTCAAGGTCGACCTGCAGGCGGTCGACGCCGCGACGTACAACAGCACCACGGTCGGCGTGTTCAGCCCGACATGCTGCGATCTGTCCAACGCGGGTCACGCGTCCTCGTTTCCGGACCCCATTGACTGGTTGACGCGGTGGACGACCGCGAGCATTCCGCCAGGTGAGCGCAACTTCGCGTTCTGGTCGAACAAGGAGTTCGACGATGACGTGGCCGCGGCGAAGGTCGAGCTCGATCCGAACAAACGCCTCCAGCTTCTGAAGGACGCACAGAAGCTCATGCGCGACCAGGCGCCGATCATGTGGGGCAACCGCTACCAGGTACCCGTGGCGTGGAACCCGAGCAAGATCCAGGACCTCCCGCTCACCAAGGCGTTCAGCCGCGTGAACCCCTGGGCCATCAACCTGAAGTGACCTGGGTGTTGGGCTTGCTTCCTGACACGTGATCGTCGGACGCGTCCTTCGCCGGACCCTCGCGTCGATTGGCATTCTCCTCGGCGTTTCCGTGCTCGTCTTCGCGGCAGTCCGCCTCGTCCCTGGAGACCCCATCTCCCTCATGCTCGGCAAGGCCGACACCGCCAACGCCCAGCTCGTCGCGGAGTTTCGCCGCTCGTACGGACTCGACGACCCGTTACCTGTCCAGTATCTCGCATGGCTATCGCATATTGCGCGCGGCGACTTCGGCCGATCGCTGCAGACGCAGGAGCCGGTCGCGTCGATCCTCGCCCGACGAGTCTCCGCGACGCTCATCCTCGCCTCGGTGGCGGCCGTGGTTGCGGTGGTCGTCGGCGTGTTGTGGGGGGTCGCGGCCGCTTACAGTGGCGGGCTCCTCGGACGCGGACTGCGGTCGTTACCGATGCTCCTGATGAGCGTCCCCGCCTACACACTTGGTATCGCCCTGACATTCATTTTCGCGGTCTCGCTGCGGGTGCTCCCGTCGTCGGGGATGCAGTCGCCGGTCGATGGCGGGGGACCGGTCGATCTACTTCGCCATCTCATTCTGCCAGCGACGACGCTCGCGATCTTCCCCGCTGCGCTTACTGCGCGCATCACGAGTGGCACGCTCGACGAGTTACGGCACGAGGAGTACGTGCGCGGCGCCTTCGCGGCCGGGCTCTCCGCGCGGCGCATCGCGCTGCGGCATGTCCTGCCGAACGCGCTGTTGCCGATCATCACTAACATCGGCGTGCTAATTGGCGGGATGTTCACGGCCGCTGTTTTCGTCGAGACAATCTTCGGCTGGCCCGGCGTGGGCACGATGATGGTGAGCGCGGTGGGCGGACGCGACTATCCGACGCTCCAGGCAGGCGCGTTCGTCGTCGCCGGGGTCTTTGTGGTCATCAACTGGCTCGTCGATATCGCCTACGGGGCAATTGATCCGCGCATCCGCACCGGAGAGGCAGCGCCAGGTTGACGGAAGCGACGACCACTCTTCGACGCTGGTCCATGGCGCGCCCCGCGCCGCGCGTCCCGCTCGACTCGCCGTGGCTCTGGCTTGGGCTTGTGCTCGGTGCCCTGGTCGTGGGATGGGCGCTCCGCGGCCAGTTGACACCCTACGGCCCAGCGGAGGTGCACGCTGATCGGATCCTCCTTCCGGTCGGCTCTCCCGGCAGCCCACTCGGGACCGACAACTATGGTCGCGATCTTGTGAGCCGACTCCTGGCGGGCATCTCGATCTCCATCCTCGCGGGCATTGCTCCAGCGATCGCAAGCATGGCTGTCGGAGCCACGATCGGACTCGTCTCGGGCTACGTCGGCGGTTGGCTCGACCGTCTGCTCATGAGCGTGATGGATGTCCTGCTCGCGTTTCCCTTCATTCTCCTTGCCCTACTGCTCGTCGCGATCCTTGGCCCCTCTTTCGTGAATGCAATGATCGCTGTCGCAATCGCCGTTGTGCCTCGGAACGCGAGGATCATTCGCGCCGAGACGCTTTCGCTGCGCGAGCGCGACTTCGTGATCGCCGCGCGGCTGTCAGGCGCCGGCGCGCTGTCGATCGTGGCCGAGCACATGCTCCCGAACGTGCTGCCGACCGCGCTCGTGGTGGGCAGCACGGAGATTGGCCAGATGATCGCCGCAACCGCCGGTCTGAGCTTCCTGGGCCTGGGCGTGCAGCCGCCCGATGTCGACTGGGGCACACTCATCGCCGACGGAGGCAAATATATTGCCGTGTTCCCGGGCCTTGCCCTGATTCCAAGTGCGCTCGTCGCGCTGGTGAGCATTCTCTTCGTTCTCGCAGGCGACGACCTGCGCCACCGGCTCGCGCGTACCGACGCCGACTTCCGCCGCTAATCACACCACTCGAACCCGATCCTTCGACCAGCTCCGGTCACCAATGCCACCCGACCGTGAAGCGGTCGCGGGGGACGACGCCTCGCTCACGGAGCTATCGCGTTTGTCGTTCCCCGCCGTGCGCCGATGCGATCAATTGACGGAACGGCTGCAATGAGCGCCTTCGTGTATTCGTGGCGCGGCGCGTCGAGGACCTGCTCGACGGAGCCGGCCTCGACGATGCCTCCGAGGTGCATGACCGCGATCGTGTCAGCGATCTGACGCACGGTGCCGAGGTCGTGGGAGATGAACAGGTAGCTGATCCCCAACTCCGACTGAAGCCACACCAGGAGATTGATGATCTGCGCCTGCACGGATACGTCCAGCGAGCTTGTCGGCTCGTCACACACCACCAGCGATGGCGAAGTGGCAATCGCACGCGCAATCGCGACACGTTGGCGCTGGCCGCCCGAGAGCTCACGAGGCAATCGGCGTGCGTGCTCAGGTTCGAGGCCGACGAGCTCCAGGAGCTCCATGACCCTCGCCTCGAGCTGCCGGCCGCGCATGTGGAGCAGATGGACGAGCGGCTCCGAGATCGAGGTCGCGACCGTCCGGCGCGGATCGAGCGAGGTGGTCGGCTGCTGGAACACCATTTGCGCGGTGCGACGTTTCGCGCGCAGCAGAGCTCCGGTCACGCGGGTCACATCGCGACCCTGGATCATAATCCGCCCGTCGCTGACCGGCGCGATGCCGAGGATGGCGCGTGCGACGCTCGTCTTGCCACTCCCGCTCTCGCCCACCAGGCCGAGGGTGCGCCCGGGTTCGATTTCGAAGCTCACGCGGTCGACCGCCCGGACCCCGGTCGCGCGCCCCCGGCCGAACGGACCTGAGCGCGCGGCGTACTCGACGACGAGGTCGGCGACCTGCAGCATCGGCGTCATTGGGCCGCCGCCGGCGGGCGTGCATACACCCAGCACGCGGAGCTGTGGCCTCCCTCGACCGCGGTCCGCGGCGGTTCGGTGGAAGCGCACGTGGCAGTCGCGTCCGCGCAGCGCGGCGCGAAACGGCATCCGGCATCAATCGTCCATACGCCATGCGGGTTGCCGGGCAACGTGGGGAGCGGTCGGACGCGCGCGTCAACGCGCGGGACGCACGCGAGGAGCCCGCGGGTGTACGGGTGGTTCGGTCTGCGCAGCACCTGTTCGACCGAGCCCTCCTCGACGATGGCACCGCCATACATGACCTCAATGCGGTCGGCGACCTGAGCCGCAACGCCAAGGTCGTGCGTGACGAGCAGAACCGCGAGCCCATGCTGGTCTACCTGCTCGCGCAGAAGGTCGAGGATCTGCGCCTGGATCGTGACGTCGAGCGCGGTTGTCGGTTCGTCGGCCAGGAGGATCTCGGGGTCACACGCGAGCGCAACCGCGATGAGCGCGCGCTGGCGCATGCCGCCGCTCAACTCGTGAGGATAGCGCGCGAGAACTCCGGTCGGGTCGGGCATATGCAGTTGTTCGAGGAGCTTCCGCGCGCGCTCTTGGGCCGCGCGGGCGTCGAGGCCGAGGTGGGCGCGCATCGGCTCGGTGACCTGGAAGCCAATGGTCAGCACCGGATTGAGCGCTGTCATCGGATCCTGAAAGATCATGGAGATCCGTCGGCCGCGCGCGCCTGCCTGCGCGGTGGCGGTGGACACCTCCTCGTGCCCGAGGAAGACCCGACCGGACGTGCGGCGGGCGGCCGGGGGGAGTAAACCGACAAGCGCCAGCGCCGTCATCGTCTTGCCCGAGCCGGTCTCGCCCACAAGCGCGGTCACCTGGCCTTTTCCGAGATCGAGCGAGACCCCGCGCACGACCGGGCGCCACGATCCGTTCGTGGCGATCTCGATGACCAGCTCCCTGGCACTGAGCGCCGCCCCGGCTGCCGAGGAACGTTGCAGGGGAGCGTTGGAACTCAGCATGGACGGCTGGCTTATTATCCTCTGTCCTGCTGTTTAGCGGCTGACTACATATGCGGAATCACCGCTCGTCGGCGTCCGTAACGCGCGCCTTGGCTGCAAGTACCAGTTGTGTTCTTCAACTGGAGAACGACTCCGCGAAGACGGCCTTGGCTCGCGTATAGTCGGCCTTGCCGCTTGGCGACCTCGGCACCTCGCGGGTGAAGGCGATGCGCCGCGGCGCCTTGAAGGCTGCCAGCCTGGCGCGCACGTGATCGACCAACTGCGCGTCCGTGACGCTGGCGCCCTCCACCACGGCCACAACCGCGGTGACCGCGTGTCCGAAGCGCACGTCGGGTACGCCGAACACCAGTGCATCGCGCACGGCAGGATGCGTTTTCAGTGCTTCTTCAACCTCCTCGGCGTAGATTTTCTCACCACCGGAATTGATGCACTGGTTGCCACGACCCAACAGATGGATCGTGCCGTCCGCCTCAACCGTTGCATGGTCACCGGTGATGACGTGTCGTTCGCCGTTGATCGTCACGTAGGTGCTCGCGGTCTTGCCGGGATCCTTGTAATAGCCCAGTGGTAGCTGCCCGCGTTTGGCGACCAGGCCGACCTCGCCAGAGCCGGGCGCGACCGGCGCAAAATCGCTGTCACGCACGACAATACTGTCGGGGCCATCGAATCGCGCTTCGGTCGGCGGCTTATCGCGCGTAGTGATCGAGGTCCCCATCGCCGTCCCCTCGGAAGCACCAAAACTGTCGAACAGCACTGCGTCCGGCATGTACTCCAGCAAACCCTGCTTGACCGCCGGGCTCCACATCATGCCGCTGGAGGCAACCACGCGCAGGCAGCTCACATCATAGCGTGTGGGCTCCGCGCGCAGACAATCAAGCAACGGACGCGCGAACGCGTCACCGACGATGATCAATACGCCGCAACGCAGCCTGGTAACGGAGTCGAGCGCCGCACTCGGGTCGAAGGGCGCGGTGCGCGTGATGACAACCGGAGCACCTTTGGTGATGGCCGCGAGGCTGGTGACCATACCCGTTCCGTGCATGAGCGGGCAGGTGACGTACACGGGCTCGCGGCCAAGGCCAGCGCGAATCTGGGCGCAGAGTTCCTCCACACTATTCGGGATCTCCAGGCCCAGCGCGGGCGCACGCCAGGGGGCCAGGATGTCCCACAAGGTCTCGCTCGGCCACATCACGCCTTTGGGCATGCCGGTCGTGCCACCCGTGTACAGCAGCAGAAGGTCGGCTGGCGAACGAGCAATGTCGAGTGGCCGACCGTCGCCCGAGCTCAGATGCTCGAAACGCGCACAGCCAGGAACCGTGAGGCCGACTGAAATCCACACTCTGACGGTCGGAACTCGATCTTTCAGTTGACTGACAATCGTGGCGAACTCGGCATCGAAGAGCACCGCCTCGGCGTCGCAATTGTTCAGGATGTAGCCAACCTCGTCCACTCCATAGCGGTAATTCACATTGACCGGCGCGAGTCTGGCCTTGAATGCCGCCGCGAAGACGATGAGATATTCGGGGCTGTTGCGCATGTATTGCGCAACTTTGGCGCCCGGCGCGAGTCCGGCGGCGCAGAGCGCGCGTGCCAAAGCATTGGAACTGCGGTCGAATTCACTCCAGTCCACGACGCGGTCGTCGCAATAGATCGCAGGGTCCGCCGGCTGCACGACCCGCGCAACTGCGTCGAAGACGTCGCCGTAGTTGGGGTTCATGGGTGGAAGGCTCCCGTCACGCGGAGTTCCATGCGCGCGATACACATGCTCATGTTTGTTCCTTGCGGTTGTCCTGACCACCAGATCCAGTTAGCCTGGCCGCGCCCGAGGCCGACCACTCGAGGGCCCGACGCAGGTCCTCCAGACTCTCGTCGAGCTCGCGCGTCCGGCCGTCCACGCTGTCGGTCGGCGTGAACAAGGCCTCGGCCCGGCTGAGGAAATGTTGGGCGTGCCGCTCGCGCGCCACCTCCACCTCCCCTGTTTCGAGCAGCCGCTCCCAACCGTAGCAGCGCAATGTGTCGATCAGGCGGTAGCGCGTGCCGGTCGGCGATGACTGGGCCACAACCAGTGATTTGTCGACCAGCCGCCCGAGTACGTCCAAACCGTTGGGTCCGCCCATGGCCTCAGCAGCATCGAGGCTGAACCGATCGGCGAAGACCGCCAGACGACGGAACAGCCGCTGTTCGGCCGGCTCGAGCGAGTCGTAGCTCCAATCAACCGTGGCCCGCAACGTCTGCTGGCGAGGCGGCCCACCGCCCCCCACATTGCGCTGCAACAACGCAAATCGATCTGTCAGCCTGGGTAACATCTCGGCCGGGTCCAGCATGCTTACTCGAGATGCGGCCAGCTCAATCGCGAGCGGTAGTTGATCCAGAGCCCGGCAAATGGCGGCAATGGTGGTCTGATCCGGGTCCTGAAAGTCCGCCCGCTGGGCCACCGCCCTGTCCACGAACAGGCGCACCCCGTCGGCTTCACCGAGCGGCCCAACTCGCCACAGCATCTCGCCCTCCACACCGAGCGGCTCGCGACTGGTCGACAGTACGCAGACTCCAGGACAACCCCGGAGCACGCATCCAACTACATCTACGCAAGCGTGGATCAGATGCTCACAGTTGTCGAGGACGACCAGCAGTTGTCTTCCTGCCAGAGCAGTGAGCACGGCCCGCTGAGGCTCCCGAGCTATTTCCGTGTGCAGCCCAAGTGCCTGCGCTATGGCAACTATCACAAGCTCCGGACGGCCGACGGGGGTGAGGTCCACGAACGAGACTCCGTCCTGAAAGTCTGGAGTCAGACTGTCCGCGACCTCCAGCGCCAGACGAGTCTTGCCGATCCCTCCCGGCCCTACGAGGGTCAGCATGCGCGCCGTCTTGATCCGCTGGCGCAGCGCAGGTATTTCCCCTGCCCGACCGACGAAACTGGTCAGGCGCCGAGGCAATTTCGAAAACTCTCTCGCCGCCTCCTGCCCGCCCTCATCACGAGTTGCAGCGGCCAGAAGCCCGGCACGTTGTTCCATGGTGAGACCGAGCGCATCCGCCAGACGGCGTGCCGTGGCCGTTTGTGGCCTGCGGCGCACGCCCCGCTCCAGATCCTGAATCCCGCGCCAACTCAGGCCCGCGCGCTCGGCGAGCTCCTCCTGAGTCAGACCGGCTGACAGGCGATATTCGCGTAGCAGCGCTTTGAATTGTTCGGGACCGCCAGCCATCGCGAGCCCACCCACCCGATTGAGTACCATACGTGCTTCAAGAGCGACATTCATCCGTGGTTCCACGTAGTTTCCAGTGGGTCAGCCTGAGCGTGGAACATGGTCGAGAGTGGTGTGGCGGCCGTACGTGTCGAAGCATCACGTCCCGGCAGCAAGTCACGGCCTGTGTACATGACGTACACTTCGAGCTGGAATCGTGTTAGCCGTCCCGGGAGCCGAGTCGGTTGACGGCGCGACAAGCGCGGAGCTAACGCCGGCGGCGCTCCGGGCACGTCGGGGCCGCCTGGGGTTGTCCCAGCGAGAGCTCGCCAAACTGCTTGGAGTCACCGCCACGACCATCGCGCGCTGGGAGCGAGGCGAACAGGTGATCGGCGCTCCAAAACTGGTGCGACTTGCTCTGGACCACCTGGCTGAGGGTCCTTTGCTCGAGCGCGCCGCACCGACGGCCCGCCGAGACAATCTTCCCGCTGAGACAAGCACGCTCGTCGGTCGCGAGGCGGAGGTCGCGAAGCTGGTAGCCACGCTCCAGGGGGTTCGCCTGCTGACACTCACCGGTCCGGGGGGTGTCGGCAAGACTCGGCTGGCGCTGAGAGTCGCCGCGGCACTGCGAGATGCATTTGCCGACGGAGTGTGGCTGCTGGATGTCACCTCGCTGGTTGACGCGTCACTTCTTTCGCGAGAGGTGACGGCGCTCCTCAGGGTCCGAGGTCAACCAGGCTCGACCGGCTCCAGGCAGCTGAATGCTCTCCTGGTGCTCGACAATTGTGAGCACCTCTCGCAAGCATGCGCCGACGTGGCAACGGTTCTACTGAGAGCGTGCCCCAAGCTGGTCATTCTCAGCACGAGTCGAGTGGTGCTCGGCGCGGCCGGCGAGACGGTTTACGAGGTGCCACCCCTCGATTTACCTCTGGCCCAGGACGATCCGTCGCGCGTTGCGCGCTCGGGCGCCGTACGGTTGTTCGTGGACCGCGCGAGGGCTGGTCAGCACAACTTCGCATTGACGCCCGAGAATGCCGCGGCCGTTGCGGAGCTCTGTCGTCGTCTGGACGGTTTGCCGCTGGCTCTGGAGCTCGCTGCCGCACGTATGCGGACCCTCACGCCCCAGCAACTGATCACCCGGGTTTACGAATCCGTCGAACCCCCAGGTTCAACGCAGGTCCGGGCCGCGAACCGCCATCGGACGATGCGCGCGACACTCGATTGGAGCTATGCCCTGGTTGGCAGCCGCGCGCAGGAGTTGCTGGACCGGCTGTCGGTGTTTGCGGGCGGCGCCTCACTCGCCGCGGTGGAGTCGGTGTGCGGAGTCGAGAGCACATGCGGCGGGGACGTCGTTGAACCTCTGGAGCGGCTGGTACAGGCGAGCCTCGTGCAGCGACAGGCGGGACCGGATCGGGCATCGCGGTTCGCGCTGTTGGAAACGATTCGCGCGTATGCCGCCGAGCGCCTCCGGGACCGTGGAGAGGAGTCAACGATTCGACAGCGCCACGCGCGCTACTATGCGGGGCTGCCTGACAATCCCGAGTACAACCTGTGGGGTCCCCAACCCGGTGCGGTCGTTGCCCGTCTGGCACCAGAGATCGACAATCTGCGCGGTGCGGCAGCGTGGGCGCGGGAGCACGGCGATACACGGCTCGGATTCCAGCTGGTGTGGGGCTTCGGGCTGCCCCGCGCCGCCTGGTCGCGACAGGCTACCGGCCCTGCATCCGTCCGCGAAGTAGCGGCGTGGGGCGAGACATTCCTCGAATTAGCCCGACAGCGGGACGAGGCGCCGTCCGAAATGCGCGGCAAGGCACTGCTCGCAACCAGTTATTGCACGCTCGACGGCGATCCCGAGCGCGCGCGCGCCCTCGCCCTCGAGGCTGAGGCCGTATTCGGCAGCCTGAATGATGAGACTGGACTGGCGTACGCGCTGCTCATGCAGGCGATCATTGCCCAACATGCGGGTCGTCCAGGTGAGGGCGACGTCTACGCGCATCGCGCGCTGGAGTTATCGCAACACGCCAGCTCCAACACCACGCAACTCGTCGCGTGGATCCTTGTCACACTGGGAATGGTCGCTGTTCAACAGGGGCAACTCATCGAGGCGCAGCGCTGGCTCAGTCAGGCGCTGCAGCAGGCGCGCGAACTCGGTGCAGGCCACCTCATCCCGAGAGTCCAGCTCGGGTTTGCTGCAATCCACAGCAGGAAAGGCAGGATTCATCTTGCCGCCGAGTCATACCGCACGATCCTGCGCCAGAGCATTGAAGACCAGGACCAGGCGGCCATGCTTCTTGCACTCGATGGCATGGCGCGAGTCGCCAGTTTTGATGGCAGGTTCGAATGGGCCGCCCGGACGCTGGGCGCGGCTGACGAGCTGTATGCGAGCATCGCTCACGCGTTTGCACGCAACCCCCACGACCCACCAGCCCATGCGCTGCTTCGCCTGCGCCTTGAAGTGGCCCTGGGGCGGACGGGATTTGCAAGCTTGACGGCGGAGGGGCGCGCCGTCTCGGTAGACGAAATTATCGCTTCGGCACTCGAGTACCGCATCTCGGAGTCGACGAGCCCGGGGGCGGGACGCGTGGGCGCACCGCGGCTGACGGCCCGCGAGCGCGAGGTTGCCGCACTGGTTGCGCATGGGGTGAACAACCGGCACATAGCCGAACTTCTCGTCATCTCCGAGCGGACTGTGGAGACCCACGTGTCGCGACTACTCGGCAAACTCGATCTCACCTCACGTACCCAGCTCGCCAGCCGAGCAGCCGTATTCCAGATGCTATGAAGCTCCCAAGATATAGCGAAAACCCGCCCATTCAGGGCGCGGTGATCACGACCTCACCCTTGATCAGCGTTGGCGGATCGGGCGCCCATCGGGCCATGTTGTCGCGCACCCAGCTCGCGGCGACCCGGTTGGATTCCTCCGCGCTGCTTTTGTCCGCGTAGACGCTGATCGTCACCAGGCTCCCGTCACCCTTATCGACCGCGTAGTACGCGTGCAACCCGGGCACACCCGCAAGGACCTGCTTGATACTCCCCTGGAGTTCGATGGCACGCTGCACTCCGCCGGGTGCCTCATTCCGATAGTCACGTACGACGACGTACATACTCTGTGCTCCACACCTAGGTCAGGTCACGCTTCCGCGCCGCATTTTTGGGTCGGCGTTACCGTTGAGTATCGCCCCGCGGCGGTGAAGGAGCCACACGCTCAGCACACGCGGCGCACACGCGTTTCAGCGCCCCCGAAGACCCGACCTTTGCTGCAACGTCTCCGCGGTCCTTCGCCTCTGAGTACATGACGCGTGGGATGCGGCCGTGGCAAAATCGACGTGGTGGAGAACCGCGAATCCTTGCCCCGCGGCGCTGTGGAGGAACCCTTTGTGTGCGCGAGTGGGTCGTGCCGATTGCTCTGACAGACGTCGGACGGGGCCTGTTGTGCAATGAGCTGAACGGCGAACCACTCGCGCTCGAGCATGGGGCTCCGTGGCGGTTGGTTGTGTCGGGAGGTGCGTGCTACACGAACGTCAAGTGGCTGGATCACCTTGAAATTGTGTCCGAGCCCGGCGATGACAACGCTCGCCGTATCGCGCTGAACCGAGCCCGATAAGACGCGGCTCGGCGCGTTGGAACTTGGGGGGGTAGCCCCCGTGTGGCGGCGACGGGTCAAGCGCAGGATGGCCGTATGCCACTCATCGAGCATTTCCCGAAGCGCGCGGCCGCCGGACTGGGCCTGGTCACTGCCCTCATGTTGGGCGCGGGCAGTTTGGGCGCTGGCAGCGCGATGGCCGCGCCCGTACCCGACCAGGTGAACGTGCCAGGGCTGAACTCCGCCTTGCGCCAGGTCCGAGTCGGTCCGTCGAGCTTCTTCGCCGATCAAAAGCAGCAGACGTTCACCGCACAGCAGACCGGCGACCTGGTCGGTGTATGGGTGGCCGCTGCCTGCACCGGCTGCGGCACCGACGACAACTCGTTCGTCAATGTCCATGTCACGACCGCGACTCAGGATGTTCTGCTCGATCCTCCGCTCTCGACCTGGGAGGGCGGCAACAGCGGCAACCTGCAATACCTGTCCCTTGACAGCGCACTTCCCGTGAAGTCCGGCGAAACCATCAAGCTCACGTTCGGCTGCAGCCCGGCGAGCCTGAGTTGCCTGTCCTCGTTCAGTCTGGTCGCCACCACCGGCGATCAGTATGCGGGCGGGGCCCTGGTCGACGTAACGAGCAGCGGCGTCGTGACGCCGCTCAACGCGGACCTTGTGTTCATCTCCGATCTGGACAACATCGTGGCACCGCCGACGCCCCAGCCCGCTCAGTCGACCCAGCCGCAGCCGGTCCAGCCCCGACCTCAGACGCTGGTCGTCAACGACGCCGACGTTGGCCTCCAGTACAGCGGGAGTAGCTGGGGCTACTATCCGGGTCGGCCAGCCTCCTTCCAGGATGTGCAGAACGACGTGCACGCCACGCTCAACGACGGCGACTCGGTCTCGTACACCTTCACGGGCGTCGGTATCGCCTACGTGTCCGAGAAGAGTGATGGCTACGGGCTGGTCGACGTCTATCTCGACGGGCAGTTCCAGCAGACCGTGGACGCAAACGCGGCTGGTGTGCATAACCAGGGTTCCCAGACGCTCTTCTCCAGGACCGGCCTGGCGGCTGGCAGTCACACACTCGAGCTCGTCAAGAAGAGTGGTGTCTACATGCTGCTGGACGCGCTGATCGTAAACCCCTGAGCACGCGCGGGCACAGTGCCGCCGACCGGGTGATTGGACCAGGTCAGGCCACGAGCGGGGTGGTCGCCCAGGCGCGGCAGATTCACGTCTGATTCTGTTGATCCGCACCACCTCGCTCCTGTGCAAGGACCCGGTCCACCATTTCTAGAAGCATCTCCAGGTCGAACGGCTTGGGTAAGGCACAGATGCCGAATTTGTCGAGCCAGGGCTGGTGGTCATGGAGCGACTGAATCGCCGCTGAGCACACGATAACCGGGATCGGACGCGTCATGGGGTCCAGAGTCAACAGGTTGAGAATGGTCCAGCCGCGCTCCTCGCCACCAATGCGGATGTCCAGAATCACGAGGTCTGGGCGCCGTTCTTTGACGAACTCGTAGGCGTTGTCCCACTCGCGGTGGATGAGGACCTCAAAATCCTCTTCTTCCTCGAGCAGATCATGCATAAGCTCGAGAAAGGCCGTGTCATCATCGATGACTGCCAGTCTCCCGCGCAACCGAGGCTGTTGGCCGCTCATCCCTATACCGCCTTGACCAGGGCGTCAAGTGTACGCAGATCGAATGCCGGTGCGGTCAACCGTTTCGTCACGGTTTCGGTCGAGGATGCTTCTGATCGGAGATCCGGCCGTGCAGCCGTGGCGCTGGGTCAACGAGGCCAGAACTGTTCGAAGCAGCCCTGGCCTCTTACGTCCGCCGCTCTACCTCGACCCCGCCTCCTTCGGCGTCAGCTCGTCACGTTCTGCCATGTGTCGCGCACGCTGTTGCTGACGCGCGCCCATGGGGTGGTCGGATTACGCTGCGTCCAGTCGCGCTGAAGCTCTGGCTCCACTTCCGTCCACGCTCGCCCGCGATACTCTGGTCGATTGCGCAACTCGTATCCATAGCGGTATGCAGGTTCGTAGTCCTCCCAACGGCCACCAGCCGAACCGTAACGTTGCTGCCACTCCTGGCGATAGGTGGGCATCGCCTGATCCCAGGTCGTCGTGGCGCCGGCACGAGCGCCGGGGATATTCACGTCGCCCTCTTTGTCCAGACGCAGTTCCTCGCGTCGGACGGTATCCGATACCTGCTGGTTCTCCACCACCTGCTGCTTGTTGACCCCAACCTCCTCGTATACGACGGCCCGCTTCTCGAGATCGACGCGCTCCTCGCGGACCGGAACGTCGATCGTCTGCTGTGCGCCGGTTTCTATCGGGCGGTCCGCAGGCCGATCGACTGCACGACGTTCGACGTAGACCTCCTCGCGCGTGACCGGTACATCGAGCGTGCGTTCCTCCTCGACGACGTCCTTGCCGAGTGTGACCTGGCCTGTTTCGACAGGAGTCTTGCGCGCTTGCAGCTCTTCCTCCCGCAGCTGCATCGTTTGTTCGCCTTGCGCGGTCCGACCGGTGCTTGACGCAGCTACGGCCTGTCCAGCCACAGCACCGGTCGTCGCGGCGCTTCCCGCGGTGCGATTCTCGACGTCATAAGCGCCGTTCTGGCGAAGAATCCGTTGTGCCTCGTCATAGCGCGTGTCGGCCTTAACAGTGACAAGCGTTCGCCCGCTTTTCACCTCGCCTTCGTAGTATTCAGCCTCCTCTTTCGGCACCCCCATGCCAATCAGTGCGCCCGCGATCGCGCCAACCCCAGCGCCGATTGCCGCACCCGTCAAAGCCGTCGCGAACGCCCCAGCGGCGATAAATGGCCCAACGCCTGGGATTGCGAGCGCGCCGATGCCGATCAACCAGCCGCCCAGTCCGCCGAGAATGCCGCCAGTGACAGCGCCTGTGGCTGCGCCGGAGCCGGCGTGCGTGCCCGTCTCCTCGGCCATCGTTTGCGTGGCCTGCTTGTCTGGCGAAAGAATGCTGATGCTATCTGGTGCAAACCCAGCGTCTTTGAGGGCCTCGATGGCCCGACGTGCATCGTCCCGTTCTTGAAATACGCCAACTACAGTGGAGCGTCGAGTTGTCTGCGTCACGTGTTGCTCTCCTTCAGTCTGGGTGGGCACGAGCGTATGGTTCTGGGCGGGCACCACCCTGGTTCGTGCCGGAGGCGCAGAGCCCTGCGCTCGGCTTTGCGTGAATTCCGTGGGGCTCCTCAGGTTCCCGGCGCCCCCAGCGCGGGGTTCAATTCGTGTGACTTTGCTCGCTGAGCTAGCAAAGTGAGAATGACCCAACCAACAATGGTTCTCGATACCTCCTCACGTTCGCCTGCAGGCGTGCTGACGCCTGCCGCCTGTGAGAAGCACGTTGCGTGCCCGATCGCGCGTCGGGTCGATCGGGATCGTGCCGTTGCGGGGGGCTCTCGTGCGACTCAGCACTGATCACGCCCCTGATCCAGCCTGGTTTGTTTCGGCGTCCCCTTGGGGCGTCGGATGGCCAGCAGATTCTGCCGCCGCCCACGTATTGAACGCCGCGTCGCCTGCGGCGCTTTTCACTCGATCCGGTACAGGCGCCGCGTCAATCATTTCTGAAAGACGCTGTGCCCCTCGGCTGATTCCAGCCGCGGCCGCCGGGCGCAACTGTTGCAGCCGTTCTGGTGCGCTTTCAAGCCGCCGGCGTGCTTCATTGCGTGCGCGGTCCGAGCGGTAGAGCCACAGACCTGCCACTCCGACGATAATTCCCAATACGAATTTCATTCATCTCTCCTCGAGCTACGCATTCAACGCGCGGACCGCAAGGGTGGCTCGAATAGCCACTCCTGCTCGGGTCCGCCAGTCTCATCCCACTGCATGACGACATCTCTTGCGCCGAACGCAGCTTCCCTCTTATGAGTGGACTGTGCGCAGGCTTGCACAAGCCGCGGCCTGTCAAGAGTGCCAGGCCACTACCTCATGACGCCTACCCTTTAAATACAGTTCTCGGAGCGAAATGGTTCCCGCCCGCCTGAGGCGAGTCAACGATCGAAGGCGGAGCCCTGCCGACCAGCCGCCTGGCCATTTGGACGCAGATGGTGCAGCAGACGCACGTCGATCATCTGCACCGCGAAGTCGCATGAAAGTCGCCAGCAGGCGAGCGGCAGCAGAACGCGTGCCGACGTTCGGCGCCACGCCTACCCTTCGACCGTGCGGCGACCGATTGCTGGGAACCTTTTGACCCCGAGGTCGGTGTTAAGAGTAAGAAGTTCGGCCGCGGGTCTTCTTCCGGCACAGAACGATGGCGTGATCTTGTTCTCACCGCCCAGGGTGACGCGATAACAAAACGCAGGGTCATTCGCGCGATATCGGAGACAAAGGATGACGCAACAACGTGAGCCCTCCAAGTCAGGGACCGCACGCGTATGATGGTGGCCGTGCCGAGCTAGAGGAGCTTGGTCCAGGCGACGCGCGCGCGTAGTGGGGGTGCAGGAGATCGCCAGCCTGATGGCGGACGGATTGAGCAGTCAGAGGGCCTGGTAGATGGCTTCGATCATGCGTGCTTGATCATCGGTGACGGTCGGGAACTCTGCGACCGAGGAGATCGGCACGTTTCCGACGGCGATCATGAACGTGACCTGCCGGCCGCTCTTCGCCTGGATATAGCCGGCGAGGCTATTGCCCAACACGATCAACTGGTCGGCGGGTGTCCCCACGACGCGGTTGCCGGTCTTCACCTGCGCGTGGCCGGCCGCCGGCGAGTTCGACAGGACGTTTGCCAGGGTTCCGCTCTTGCCGAGGACCGGGAGCGCGTCAAAGAGCGTTTGACCGTAGGCGGTTTGTGGGACGGCCTGGTAGAAGGTGGCCAACGCTGTGGGCGAGGATCGGCCCTTGTCGTCGGAGCCGGCGCCGTCGAAGGGGAACGCGCTCGTCTTCGACACGCCGAGACCGGTGAACGTGTCGACCTCAGCCGCCACGCCTCTGGTGCAGTCTGTGCTGTCGACCTTGACGGCCGACAAGCACGCCATGAGGTCGGCGCCTCGGTTGTAGCTGACCTTCATGATGAGGTTGGCGTACTGGGCGAGGGTGGCTGAGACGTGTTCGCCGACCTTGTCCGCCGGTTGGTAGCTGTCCCTGGGGGGAAGGAGCGCGATGGGGTTCGGGCCGTTGGGGGTGGCGGTCACGCTCACACCCGCTCGCTGCAATGCCTCGATGAACGCCGTCCGTGCGAATGCCGCGGGGTCCGTGATCTCCTTGACGACCAGGGTGGGTGTGGGGCCCGCGGCGATCGTCCCCCTCACGACGAGGTGGCGGGGCATTGGCTCTGTAACTTCCAGTGAGGTGGTCTCCGACCCGGCAACGGTGGTCGCCTGGTTGTCGACCGTGTAGGACGCGGTCATCGGCCGCCAGCTGATCGACGCGGGCTGCCCGGCGGCGCTCCCTGGTGTCACGAGGATGCTGATCAGGTTCTCGTTCACCCAGATGGGCGAGATGAGTCCGTCGGGGAAACCGTTGTACGGCGTGAAGAGCCGATCGTCGACTACCACGTCGCCGTTCACATGGGCGATGCCCGAGGCACGGACCTTGGACGCCAGTTCGTCCAGTCCAGCCAGCGGGTTGCCCGGCGGCTCGACCGCGCCCGGCAGACCGACGGTCGCGTAGCTCTGGTCGAGGTCGGGGGTGTTCTCGTAGTAGAGCGTTCCGTCGGGCTGCTCGCGGAGGCCGAAGCTCAGGTCTCCCGAGCCGACCAGGACCAGGTTCCCATTCAACGTGTCGCCGCTGACGGTACCGGCGCGATACACCGGCGTCGCGAAGCGGTAGTCGCTGCCATAGAGACGCAGTGCCGTCGAGACCGAGTAGGTCTTCATGGTCGAGCCGGGGTCGAACAGGTGGTCGGCGTTCTGGGCGGCAATGACTTCGCCGGTGGTCTGGTCCAGGACCGAGTAGCCCCAGTCCGCGGGCGCGTATTTGGGCTGGTTCTCGATCGCCACGAGAGCGGCGCTCAGTGTGGCGGGACCGGTCGCACCGCCGCTAACTCCGGGCGTTGCCCCGGTTGGTACCTGGGCTGGCACGGCCGCGGGTGGGCCATCGCCCGGCGCGACGCGTTCCTGAGCGTTCACCACCTGGGCCGCCAGCGTGTCCACGCCGGAAAAGGGCGGCGCACTGCTGACCAGCAGGGTCAAGGCAACGAGCGAGACAAGCCGAGCCACGGGACGCGCGCTGCTCACGACGGCAACCGCCCTTCATGCCGCATGTATTGAATCGTCACGCGCTCGATAGTAGCGGCACGGCCGGGCACGACAATCTCCACGCAGACTCCTGGCGGATACGTGCGTACAGTCCACTTGACGGAGGGCGGCTCAGTTTCAATCGTGAGGAGCTGCGCGACCGGCGCCATGGGCTGCACCTCGGCCACGCCAAGCTCGGCTGGCCTCGGAGTCACTCGCAACAGCGTGGCGGGAAGAGCGGCCCTAAACCGGCATTTCCGCCGCGAATGCAGGAGGCGGCGCGCCCTTCAGGGCCGAGCGAGCGGCGCGCAGGCCTGGACTGTACCGATAAGGCTGTCCAGATCGAACGGTTTGGCGACCACCACACGCACACCGAAGTCGCGCAGCCGTTCACGGGCGGCGCGCAACGCGTACGCTGCGGACAGCACCACGATTGGCACCTCACGGCACCAGGACTGTGTCCGACAACGAGCAAGGAATGTCCAGCCGTCCATGACCGGCATCATGAGGTCGAGCACGATGGCATCGGGTGAGGTGAGGCGCGCGACCATGAGGGCTTCGAGACCGTTCCCGGCCGTCTCAACGGCGTAGCCTTCAAGAACAAGACCCTCCGCAACCGCGGTGCGAATATCGATGTCGTCGTCGACGACCAGCACTCGTCTTGTCTTGGCCATGCTCTGTGCTCACCTGGGCTTCTGCCGGAGAGTAGGCAGGTTTCAGACCAGAGCAATGATGACCGTCAGTGCGCGGCGATGACGCTTGGTCCTGCGATGCCGTTGATAGACCCTGTGCTGGCGTCGCACGGTTGTTGTCGCCGAGACGGTTGTTATCGCCGCGACGAGGTCATGGTTCGAAACAGACACAAAGCACCTTTGTATGATCCAGGTGCATGCCGAGGCCTGAGCCGAAGTCGCCGGCGCGCTCGCTCGCGGTCCCTGCCACGCGCGAGCTGTCTGATTCGAAGCCCAAGGCGCGTTTGGTTCGATCCGCTCGGAGCAAGCATTGGCAGCCACCCGAAGGATTCTCGCCCGATGCACTGCGCGCGGTAATCGCCGCGGCCAGCGGCGATCGCGACCGTCGGCTGCTGCGCGTCCTGTGGGCGACGGGCGCCCGGATCTCCGAGGTGCTAGCGCTGCGACCAATACACGTGCAGCGCGACAGCCTCGTGCTCGCCAATCGAAAGAATCCCAATCTGACCGCCAAGCGCGTCTTCCTGCCGGGCTCCGAGCTCGGGCTCACAGGTGAGCTCGCCAAGCGACGCGTCGCCCAGTGGGGCGCGGTCCCCGGAGCTCCGCGATGCGCGTGGCAATGTAGGTGCCTGTCCCGGTGCAGCCGACAGCCATACCTGTGACCCACTACGCCAACAGCGGCGGGGTACATATCGCGTATCAGGTCGTGGGTAGCGGGCCGATCGACCTGCTGTTTGTCATGGGCTGGGTGACGCACCTGGACTACTTCTGGCAGGAACGCGCCTTTGCTCGTTTCCTGCGCCGATTGGCGTCCTTCTCGCGCCTGATCATGGTCGACAAGCGCGGCACGGGCCTGTCCGACCGTGTCGCCGGCCAGCCGACCCTGGAGGAGCGTATGGACGAACACTGCAATGCTGAAAAAGCTCATCCCAGTATCGGTTGCGATGCTGACGATTCTGGCTGTACTTCTGCCTGACCTCGCCTCCGCGGCTACTACCGGCGAGAGCGTAAACAACGTGCGTGATGCCACGGCGGGCTTCAATGACCCGGCGGCGGCATTGGCAGCTGGCTATGACCTGCTGACCGACGCAGCGGACATTGCCTGCATCGACCAGCCCGGTGCTGGAGCGATGGGTATTCACTATGTCAAGAGTGCCCTTGTTCAGGCCGGAACGATTGACGTCGCACGCCCACAGGCGTTGGTCTACCAGCGTACTCCAGAGGGACGGCTCCAGTTGGCGGCTGTCGAATACGTCGTGCTCCAAGCCGGGTGGGACGCTGCGCATGACGCACCACCGTCGCTGTTTGGACAGGAATTCATGCTGACGTCGGCGGGCAACCGCTACGGTCTACCAGCGTTCTACTCGCTGCATGCCTGGATCTGGAATGACAATCCAATGGGAATGTTCAGCATGTGGAACCCGAGCGTCACCTGCGCCGCGAGCTGATCCGGAGCCTGCATCTCGCTGAGCTGCGAGTCGTGCCACAGAACAGGCGAAGACGCGGCCAGGTCCATGCCCATGGGCTGCGCATCAACAGCTACGGGCCCAGCACTTCGAGAGGGCGCCGGAGTCCTGGCGTCCGCGGTGGACTGTCGAGCGTATGGGCGCAAACAGTGACGCAGACCGGACACGAGGTGGGCCCCCAGCATCGACCTGCCCATCCTTGTGCCGCCGGATCGCCCCCAACTTGTCATGCTCTCCGAGCGGGGTCGCAACAGGACGCCCATGCCGCACGCAGCGTTAGGACGACGTGTTCAGCCCTGCCGATCTCGGCGGCCGACCACGCGGACCGCCGGACTGGCCGGTTCTCTTGAGAGCACTGGTCTTGACCTGCCGATGTCATCCACCGAGAACGAACCCATCGCACCGCTATGGGACGAGCTTCACGACAACTGGTTGGTTTGCGACCGCGGTCACGACGCTTGCCCGGTACCGCGGAGTGCACGGCATGTCGCTACATACCCCGTTGATGTCAGTGCTGGCAGAAACGTCTCCGGAGAAGCTCGCGCTCACGTTGATGAGCACCCCCCACAAGTCTTTGTCGGTGGGATTGTTGATGGAGTACTCAATGCGCATGTTGGCGGGTCCACTGAAGAGGCTCTCGCGACCGCGGATGCCGGTCTCGGTGGCGCCGGGGGCGATGCTGGGAGGACCGTAGTACACGTTGTCCGTAAAGAGCGGGATGAGGACCCGCCGGTCTGGCGGATACGTCAGTGTATACGGGGTGGCGTTGATGAGCGTGATGTTCCAGCCGTTGGAGTTGGGGCCCCAATCGACACCCTCGGCGTGCTGCTCGGTCGTCGCTGGCTTGCTCGCATCGTCGTTGTCGTGCTGCTCGGCGTCCGCCGGCTGGCTCGCGTCGTCGCTGGCAGGAGTGCCGTGATCGGTGGAGTTCGGCTGCTCATCATCGGAGGCGGGGGCGGCGTCCCCGGTCCTGTCAGGCTGTGTCACGGCAGGCGCCTCCTGGGCTGTTGCAGGCAGCACCAGGGTGGCACTCGCCAGGATGAGTATGAGCGCGAAAATCGGGCCGGGCAGCAGGCGCCACATGCGGAACAAGCGCTGCGGGAACGTCGAATGGTTCATGGTTCGATGGCTCCTTGTGTGTAGCTAGACGCGGATTTCGAGAATTCCAGGTCGAACTCCGCGACACCCTGGAGGCCGGGCAGGGCGGCGAGCACCGTCGCGGTGGCGGCGATCAGGAAGCGCCGTGCCCAACCGTGCCGCATGGCGGGGACGGCGCGCAGGCGCGTGATCCGGAAGTGGTGCTGGCGGTACATAGGCTGAGGTCCCCTCTTCGAGCGGCTCGACGGCCGCGGAACAGCCGGCGCTCGCACCGGCGGCGGTGGTACAGCTCCCCCTGGATGAGCGACGCGCCCGACCGCTTGTTGGGGCTTGGGCGGCCTTGCGTTGGGATCCAGCATCCCGCCCGCCGCGGCCTGGGACCACTTACACTTCCTTAACTTTCCCCCCAATCTCCCGTACTTTCGGCAGCAGCGGGATCGGCGGGCCTTCCTCCGACTGTGGATGGTCGGCGTTGCCCGCGGTTAGACGGTGCGGAACCTGGGTAGTCGCAGAGCCACCAGGACCACCAGCACAGCGCAAAGTCCGGCGTTCAGCGCCACGGCCAGGGTTGCACCCAGTGCCACGCTGAGGGCACCAACCTCCAGCGACCCGAACGGCGTCGAGCCGATCGCCAGGGTCAGCGCACCCATAGCCCGCCCGCGCAGCTGATCAGTTGCGGAGCTCAACACGATCGTGCTCTGGAGTGACGAAAACGCCGCCTGACCCAGCCCGCTCATCGCCAGCAGCACCAGTGCCACCCCGTACTGCTGGGACGCGGCGAAGCCAATCACGCAGACACTCATCACGCACGAACCCACCCAGAACACCATGCCAGAGCGCGGCACACGCCGCGACATCGCGATGGCCATCGCGCCGACCACCGACCCCAGGCCGCTCGCCGCGCTCAACCCGCCGAGGCCTACGGCATCCACCTGGAGTGAATCGCGCGCGAAGACTGGCAGGAGTTGTTGATAGGGAAAGACCAGGACGTTCATGAACACTGAGACCAGCACCACGCCGACGATGGCCTGGCTCGCGCTCAATCGCTCGAAACCGTCCGAGAGGTAGCGGAGCATCGATCCACGCCGCGCCGGCAACGATCGTGGGCGGAGTGGCATCAACTTCAGCAGGACGATCTCGACGACGTACAGGGCCGCCATAGCGGCGAAGGCCGCCGCGGAGCTGACGTACGCAACGAGGACTCCAGCCATCAGCGGACCCGCAATGCGTGTGACGTTTTGCGAGACCGCCTCCAGAGCTACTGCGTTCATGGTCAAATCGCGGCCGACCAGATCCGGGATGAGAGCGCGGCGCGTTGGCCAGTCGACCGCCCACTGCACGCCCAGCGCGAACGTCACGAACATCGCCACCCTGAAGTCAAATAGCCCGAGCAGCAGGAGGACCGCGGATAACGAGCAGACGAGCAATGCGAGCCCCTGTGCCCCGATGAGCACCCAGCGCCGATCGATGCGGTCGGCGACCGCCCCGCCGGCAAGTCCAAACAGCAACAGCGGCAACCATCGAAGCGCTTCGAGCACGGCGAGGTTCCACGCCGAATTGGTCATGTCGAATACCACCCAGCCGAGGACGACACGATCCATCCACCGCGCCTGGTTCCACAGCAACGACGCGCTCCACAGGTAGCGGTACCCCGGCGCGCTCAACGTGGCGAGCGGGGCCAGGCGCCGCTTCGGCTCAGGCTTGACCAGGGCAGGCGCGAAATCCTTCGAGAGCGTCACGCTAGAGGTTCACAGCCCCAGTTCAACCGCGCTAACAACACGTGGCCCAGGGTATAGGCAGCGCACCGCTGGCGCGTGTCGAGTCGACGGCAGGAACCAGCGATCGTGTACGACAGTGAAGGTCTCGGTGGCTCGCCGGATCCATCCGTCGGCAACGCTAACAGGTCCGCAATTGAGTCCCACGATCAACCAGACCGGCGTACGTACCGTCGACTACGCGTGGCTCTGGCGGCGAACGAATCGCGATGCCCCCATGTCGCCAATGGCGATCCTGCCGCGGCCACAAGGGTCATCGAGATCTTCCGTCGCTATGGAGGCGCGGAGGGTGCGCGGCGAGCGCGGGCGGTCCTGGACACAGCCCGCCTGGTGTAGTGACCGCGGGTGCGCGCACTGGTGGTGCAGCGCAAATTCATCGGCCGCGGCGTTCGATATGCCAATTCGCCTCGACATGGACCAGGATCACCTGTATCTATTCGACACCCAGAGCAAGTCCGCGTTGTAAACCGGGCGATCAGTCGAAGAAGTCGGCGTCCTCTGGTCTCAAGTGGAGGCTGGCCGCGTCGACGTTGAAGTCGACCCCCATGCCGGGTCGGGTCCAGGCGTCGACGTCGACGAAGCCGTCGGTCACGATCGGGTCGGGCACGCCCTCGACGATGTCGTACCACCACGCGGGCTTGCCGACCGGATACTCGAAGCCGATGTAATTCTGCGGCAGCGTCGCGCACACCTGGACCAGCGCTGCCAGACCAAGCACGCCGTCGCCGGTGCCGTGCGGCGCCATCAGGATGCCGTGGAGATCCGCGTATTCGGCGATCCACTTCAACTCGGCGATTCCACCCACATCGGCTGGATCGGGCCCGACCACGTTGACGGCGTGGCCTTCGATCAAGCTCTTGAAGTTGTTGCGAAGATAGATCTGTTCGCCGGTGTGAATCGGAGTCGACGTGCTGTGGGTGACGTCGCGGTAGAGATCGGCATCCACAAAGGGCGTGTAGTCGCCAGTGATCAGATCCTCCAGCCACATGATGTTGAGCGGTTCGACAGCCCGCGCGAAGCGGATCGCGTCTGGAACCGTCCAGCCCGGACCACAGTCCAGCGCCAGACCGACTTCGTCCCCGAGCACCTGCTTCATGGCCTCGACGCACGCGACGATGTGCTTGAGCCCTCTTTCCGTCAGCAGTCCACGTTCACGATTGCCGTGCCGGGCTGCCGGCGCTGGCGTCCCGTAGAAGAAGTCAGGAATCTCGCGAACCATCGGACTGTGAAAGCTGATGCCCTGTTTGATCAACGTGAAGCCTTCGGGCGAGCCTTTCATGCGCGCCATATTCTCGGCGTAATCACCGGGTGCGTAGCCGCTCATCGGGAACCGCACGGCGCCGTTGTAGACGCGCACTCGGTCGCGGACCTTGCCACCCAGCAGGCGGTGGACGGGCAGTCCCGCGGCTTTGCCTGCAACGTCCCACAGCGCCATCTCAATGGCGCTGACCGCGCTGCCCCACGGTTTGAATGCGCCGCGATGTCGAATGTTGAGCATCACGCGCTCCACTTGCGTCGGGTCCTGGCCGAGGATAAAGTCGCGGTAGTACAGCACGTGCGGTTTCAAATAGGGCTTGAACGACTCCGCCGCACCGTAACCTGACAATTCCGCGTCGGTGACCACGCGGACGACGGGATTGTCGCCGATGATGGCGCATTTGAGATCGGTGATGATCATGCGTGTGCGACGATGGTAAAAGCTGTCGGGGACAGCTTCAAACCAGCCTCCGACCTCTGGCGCGCACGCAATCGCCCCTGAATTGTTGCGCGGAGGCACGTCAGTCGTTGTTTGACCAGGTGTTGCCAGCCATCCACGATACGACGCCCGTGGCGCTCGCGCGCTGGTGGCTTGGCGTGCTCGTCGCGAGTTTCGTCCTCGGCATGGGTGTGCTGTCGCCGGCAACCGCGCTGGCACAAGCGACCCCCACGCGGACGCCGGTACCTACCGTCCAGCCCACGTCGCGGCCGCCCGCGGTGTCGCCTACGCCCGCGCCTTCTCCAGCGGCCTCATCCGCGGTTCCGGTCTCGCCGTCGCCGTCTCCAACACCGAGCCCGGCTGTCGCTGTCACGACCAGCGACCCGCGCGCTTTTGCGCAGACCGGTTTTCGCATCGACCAGGATGCCTTCTGGGACTACTTCCAGAAGCGCGGCGGTGTCAACACCTTCGGCTACCCGGTTTCCCAGACCTTCACGTTGCTGGGCACGCGCGTCCAATTGTTTCAGCGACTCGTGATGCAGTTGCGCCCGGATGGGAGCGTCGGCACCCTGAATTTGCTGGACCAGGGTCTCCTGCCCTTCACCCACATCAACGGCAGCACGTTTCCCGCACCCGATCCTGCCTTCGCTGGCCAGATGCCACCACCCACCGATCCCAACTATCTCTCGACCGTCATCCGATTCGTCCAGGCCAACGCTCCGGACACCTTTGACGGACACCAGGTCAACTTCGGCCAGACGTTTTTCAACACGGTGCCCAGGGCCGGCGCCTTTCCCGACGGACCACCGGACAACTCGGACGCGTTGCTGGCTGGCTTCGATCTCGAGATGTGGGGGCTGCCAACCTCCCCGCCAACCTACGATCCGACCAACAAGAACTTCGTCTATCAGCGTTTCCAGCGCGGCATCATGCACTATGACGCTGCCTGCAATTGCACGCACGGGTTGTTGCTGGCCGATTACCTGAAGTCGCTCCTGTTGAACCAGAACCTGCCCCCCGATCTGGCGGCGGACGCCCGCGGCAACTCACTGTTGGCCCAGTGGGCGCCCGGCAGGCCGAGTGCGCTGGCGCGTCCCGCCGCGCTCGCTGGTACCGACCTGACCAATGCCTTTGTCAACCTCAGCGGCAGCGCGCCGCCCGCCGCCTCGCAGCCCGCGACCCAACCACTCGCGGCATCGCCGAGTCTGCCACCGGTCTCGGCGCCAGGCGCCCTGTCGGTTCCCGTGCCGGTCATCAACCTGCAGGACGGTTACGACGTGTCGTTCCCCCAGTGCGGCGAGTCGCTGCCAGGCACGTTCGCTTTCACCATCCTGGGCGTCAATGACGGGCGCGCCTTTGACTTCAACCCGTGTCTGACGACACTGATGAACTGGGCGCTCAACAGTGCGCCGCCCGCCGCGACGCGGCAACCTCGCGTGTCGTTCTACCTGAACACCGACAACCCCGGGCCAAACGACCCTGGCCAACACTGGCCCACCGCGGGTTTGAGCCAGCCGCGAGCGTGCGACGGTTCGGGGAGTCTGGACTGTGCCTACGACTACGGCTGGTACGCGGCGCAAGCGGCACTCACCAGGGCTGGCGGACAGGCTACTTCGGCGCCGTGGTGGCTGGACGTCGAGACCACCAATACCTGGTCAGACGACGTCACGAACAACGCCGCGGTGCTGCAAGGTGCGGCGGGGCTGCTCAAAGCCGCGGGTGTCGCGTCCATCGGCGTGTACTCGAGCCCACGGCAGTGGGGGCAGATCACGGGCGCAACGACCGCGGATTCAACCATCAACCAGCCGTTCGCCAGCCTGTACAACTGGCTGGCCAGAGCCCACTCCGCCGACGAAGCGCCCACCCTGTGCTCGCGCACCTTTACTGGGGGCCGCGTCAAACTGGTCCAGTATCCCCTGAACGGCTTCGACGCCGACTACGCGTGCTTCTGACCAGCGGCGATTCCGGTCGGCGGGGCGGAGCCCACGCGCCCCGCCGGCGCGAGCTCGAGCGCGCGCTCTCCGCGACGGGATAGCCGGGTCTTACGTGTGTGCGTTGTTCGATGCGGCTATGGCTTCAATCTCAACCATCCACTCTGGATTCATCAGCCCGCTGACGACAACCGTGGTGCTGGCGCACGGACGACTCACCGAGGCAAAGACCCTGGCACGCACTTCTGAGATCGCCGTCCGATACTCATAACTCGTCATGTACACCGTCAGCTTGGCGACGCGATCCAGGCTGGAGCCGCAGCTGTTGAGGACCGCCTCGAGGTTCTCGAATACCTTTTCGGCTTGCCCCCGAATGTCGCCGGGCGCGGCGGTACTGCCGTCAATATTGCGGGGCGTCTGGCCTGCGATAAACAACGTGTCACCGATGCGCGCGGCTTGCGCGTATGCCGGCGACTGAAAGACACCCTTCGGCTGAAGCATCTCGACGTCCATGGTCGCGTCCTTTGCGGAGTGGTCGTATGAGCCCGACGCCATGCTACGCGTCGAAGAACCTCGCGGACGTTGGCATCACCTGGCGGGACCCGTGTTCAATGCGGCGCGGCCGAACTTGTAGAATCGACCCTCGTGCCGCGCATCCTCTCGCCGATGGGCGTCGTGCTGCTACTGTCCCTGGCCTGCCCGCGGGCGACGGCCTTCGCCGACAGTGGTTATCAATCGGCACTGGTGCGCCAGAGCCTCGAACCTCCCTACCGCACACAACTGGACGGTTCGATCTACGCCCCGTCGGACTGTGGCCCGGCGGTGCTGGGAATGGTCCTGGCGGACTATGGCGTCACTGAGGACACGCTGCAGCTCCGCGAGCTGACGCACACCTACCAGGGAACCTGGCCCGCGGTTCGCGTCGGTACGGCACTCCAGTACGTTGCCCGAGTGGCCGAAGATTTCGGGCTTTCCGCATTTGGACTGTACGACGACGTCAACGCTGGCGTATTCCACCGGTGGACGTTGGACGAGATCGGAGCTCAACTGGGCAGCGGTCGGCTCGTCATTCCGCTCGTCCGCTTCGGGCTGCTCCCCGGGCACGAAGACACCGGGGTCCGCTGGGGCCACTACATCTTGTTGTACGCCGTGCAAGATGACGGCTTTCTGTACCAGGACCCCGCATTCCGTCCGACGGAGGATGGTCGTGCTCGCTGGATCAGCCGTGCTCAGCTTGATGACGCCATGGCGCCGGTTTATCCAGCGCGCCAGGCAGTCGCATTTGGCAACCCAGTCCAATGAGCACGACCACGCCGCAACCGGGACTGCGAGCGCGAGATCGAAGACGCAATCCGCACGGCAGCGGGAGGGTCACGTCTGGCGGTTGACCACGCCGCCGACCCGTGCGCCCCTCGGACAAGGACCGTCACGTGCGGTGAGGCTCGACAGGGCCGGTGTCTACGTCGATGGCAACGACGCGTCCGCCGGATCCCAGACGGTGTGCGAGCCATCACGAGGTAACGGGATGTGGTATCGGGAGTTGAGTCGCATTGGGATCATCGAGGTCATTCGTCACTGGCAGCAGCGGTCCGCGCGGCCCCAGCAGGACCAGCAGCGGCAGCCATCAGGCACCTGCTCCGAGCTATGGTCAGGTTTCGAGACGTATGCTGTTAGAGGCCAAGGCGAGTGTGTCGAGTAGGAGGCTGCAACGATGCTGAGTAAGGAAGATAACGAGCTCCTCTGTCGTATCGGGCCAGGAACGTCGATGGGGAATCTGTTCCGCCAGTACTGGCTGCCGATGATGAAGTCGGATGAAGCTCCGGTGCCTGACGGCCCGCCAGTCCGCATCAAGCTACTGGGCGAGGAGTTGATCGCGTTCCGCACAACATCCAACGAGATCGGCCTGATCCAGAACGCTTGCCCGCATCGGGGCGCTTCGCTGTTCTTCGGTCGCAACGAAGAGGATGGCCTGCGCTGCGTCTACCATGGCTGGAAATTCGATGTCAGCGGCGCCTGCATCGACATGCCCAACGAGCCGGCCGAATCAGACTTCAAGACCAAAGTCCGTACAACGGCGTATCGCACTCGCGAGCGCAACGGCATCGTCTGGGCGTATATGGGTGACCGCGAAGTGCCGCCGGCGTTGCCGGAGCTGGAAGCGAATATGCTGGCGGCGGACCAGGTCACGATCCGTGTGCTGCATCGTCGCAACAACTGGATGCAGGGCTGGGAGGGCGAGATGGACACGATCCACGCGGCCTTCCTGCACGGTGGCGCCACGATGCCCGAGGACACGCAGCCTGGCTCCCTCCAGTTCTATGAAGTCTCAAACCGCGCCGGCAAGTTCAGCGTCCGCGACACCGAGTACGGCACTGCTTACTCGATGATCCGGCCGGCGGAGGACGACACCTACTATCACCGCATCGGCCACATGCTCTTCCCCTGCTTCGCGATGGTGCCGCCAATGCCGCTGGGTGGGCCGCCGACGTTCATCGCATACGTGCCGATGGACGACTACCACACGCTCGAGTGGAACGTCTTCGGCCGGCCGCCGTCCGGGAATGGCCCTGTGCCCGGCGGCCGGCGGACTGCCGTGCGCTCCCAACGCAACTACCTGCCCAACGGTACGGGCTGGTTCGACCGCTACAACATCGACCAGACCTTCGAGAACGACTTCCTTATCGACCGCGAGGCCCAGCGCACGTGGCAAAGCTTCACGGGCATCAGGGGTATCCGCCAGCAGGATATGGCGATGACCGAGAGCATGGGCCCGATCATGGATCGCAGCAACGAACACCTCGGCACCACGGACGTGCTGATCATCCGGACGCGGCGCCGGCTTTTAGCCTGTGCACGGGCCCTCCAGCGAGCGGGCATATCTCCGCCTGGCGTCGACAATCCGGAGGTCTACCACCAGAAGTCCGGTGGCGTGATT
>JAFAOS010000109.1 GCA_019247515.1 Chloroflexota bacterium
CCTGATCTGCTGCGTGGATGGCCTCAGAGGCCTCCCAGAGGCGATCGAGGCGATCATCCCCAAGACCACGGTGCAAACCTGCGTCGTATACCTCTTGCGCCACTCGCTGAAGTACGTACCGCGGCGTGAGCGCGAGCGGGTTGCCCGCGATCTGAAACCGGTCTACACCGCGATCGACGCGGACGCCGCGCACCAGGAGCTCGAGCGCTTCGACGAGAAATGGGGGCAGCGGTTCCCCGTGATCACCCAGGCATGGCTCAACGCCTGGGAGTACGTAATCCCGTTCCTCGCCTTTCCACCCGAGGTCAGGCGCGTGATCTACACCACCAACGCGGTCGAGGCGCTCAACCGCCAGCTACGCAAGGCGATCAAGACCAAGGGGCACTTCCCCAACGAGGACGCCGCCCGCAAGCTGATCTACCTCGCTGTCACGAACGCGGTCCCGCAATGGACCAGACCCGGAACTGGACCGGGGCCTTGCTCGCGGTCAAGATCCACTTCGGCGATCGGCTGCCCGACAGTGCAAGCTGACCACCAGACCTAGACAACCCCAACCCACACTTTAGAGTTACCACCACCTCAGCCGCCTACACAGATTTCGGGACGCCCTCCGGCTGCCAGGCGCCCGATTGAGGGTGGCCAGGGCTGGTTGGCCCGTCGCATCTATTTGACGAGTTTGACCGTGACGGTTTGCGGGTTCCCGCGGCGTCCGTTCGCGGTGGGCGCGGCGGTGAGCAGGTAGCTGCTTGGGGCGAGAGTCTTGCCGCCGATGCGGCCGCCGAATCTGAAGGTGTTAGCGCCGGCCGTGCTTCGATGGGTGATGCTTCCAGGAACTTTGATCAGGCGTATGCAGCGCTTGTGCTTGCTGTTCTTCTTGGTAGGGCTGAGGCAGCGGCCGTTGACTTTGCGGCCAGGTTCTTGGCGCGCGAGCGTGAAGCTGACGGTGGCGGCGCTATTGAGCGTGTAGCTGAGCTTGAGCGCGATCGGCCAGGTGCAGGGCTTGTGCTTGCGGTTCTTGCCGGTGGGTCTCACGCAGCGGCCGTTGACGAGCCGGCCGGCGAGCGAGAGCTTGCTCGGCGAGGCGCGGAGCCCCGAGAGCGTGGGCGGGGTCGTGCCCGGCAGGGTGGGCGGGGTCGTGCCCGGCGCGGTAATGAGCACCAGCAGCGTGTGCAATGCCTCCGCGCCGCGTGCCAGGGTTGCCACGGTCAGCCCCGCGGGAAGCGCCGCACGCAACGGGGTCGGATTGGCTGTTTCCGTGCCGTTGTTGACCGCGCCGCCCAGCTGCCCGTAGTAGTTATAGCCGAACGCGTACAGCTGCCCGGTCGACGTCACCGCCAGGCTGTAGTCGTTGCCGGCGACGATCTGGCTGACGGGGCCGCTGGGGCCCGGCAGCGACACCAGGCTCGGGATCGGGTTCGCGTTGTTTGTGCCGTTGTTGATCGCGTTCCCCAGCTCCCCGTACTGGTTTTCACCGAACGCGTACAGCTGCCCGGTCGAGGTCACCGCCAAGCTATGTAAGGCGCCGGCGGCGACCTGGGTCACCGGGCCGGTCGCCCCTGGCAGCGACACAAGCGTCGGGGTCGGGTTCGCGGTGGTCGTCGCGATGTTGATCGCGCTGCCCAGCTGCCCGTAGTAGTTATAGCCGAACGCGTACAGCTGCCCGGTCGAGGTCACCGCCAAGCTATGGAAGGCGCCGGCGGCGACCTGGGTCACCGGGCCGGTCGCCCCCGGCAGCGACACAAGCGTCGGGGTCGGGTTCGCGGTGGTCGTCGCGATGTTGATCGCGTTCCCCAGCTGCCCGTAGTAGTTATAGCCGAACGCGTACAGCTGGCCGGTCGAGGTCACCGCCAAGCTATGCGAGGCGCCGGCGGCGACCTGGGTCACCCCGCCGGTCGCACCCGGCAGCGACACCACCGCCGGGGTCGGGGTCGCCGTGGTCGTCCCGTTGTTCGTAGCGTTCCCCAGCTGCCCGTACTCGTTTTGACCGAACGCGTACAGCTGGCCGGTCGAGGTCACCGCCAGGCTATGCGAGGCGCCGGCGGCGACCTGGGTCACCCCGCCGGTCGCACCCGGCAGCGGTACCAGCGTCGGGGTCGGGTTCGCGTTGTTGGTGGCGTTGTTAGTCGCGTTCCCGAGCTCCCCGTCAGTGTTGTCGCCGAACGCGTACAGCCGTCCGGGAGCCGCGCCTGACGCCAGCGATGGCAACCCCACCACCAACAGCGCCAGCAACGCCACCGTGATCGCTATACGTCTCGTCGCCGACATGGCATCGACCCTCTTTTGGTTCGGCCCTCAGTCAGCCAGACCTCTAACAGAGCCGGGAAACCGCGTCAAGCGAGCCACGCTATCTCGACCTCCACCTCAGACCTCATCACCCCGACTAGCGATCGGGGCGTGTCCTCCACACGGCACCAAGCGCCGCGCTCCACCAACAGGGTCCGCGCCCGCGCTCCACACGGGCGAAATCACCGCCATTGCTAACCAGCGAACTGGCAGGGAACTAACGGCTCGGGTCTCGAAACGAGCAGTGGTTGGAAAAGGCCGAGACTGCTGTCTCGGGCTTACTGGTCAAGCTTTGCTGGTGGCGGATGTCGGGAGAGCGCCTCTTTTGGGCTTGCCCGTGCAGAGGGCCGCTTTTAGACCAGCGCCTCCCGACGTTCCGTCGAGGTGCCCATTGAGCGGCAACAGGAGGTCGCGCCCAGAGCGCCATCAGTAAGCAACCGCCAGGGTATCTCGCGCCGACCTCACGTCAATCGGGTTGGTCGGAGGGAGTGGTGGTCATGTCTGATGGTCGGTTCGCCGGGGTCGATTGGGCCAGCGAGGAGCACGCGGTGTGCGTGGTCGACGAGCGGGGCAGGATCCTGGAGGGACGCCGGTATCGGCATTACGAGCCGGGGATCCGGGCGCTATGCGCGAGGCTGGTGCGTCTGCGGGTCGCGCTGGTTGCGCTGGAGCGACCCGACGGTCTTCTGATCGAGCGGCTGCTAGTGGTCTGTCTCGCAAATATGTGAGGTTTGCGGTATGATGAGGAATGCGCTCGCCTACTGCCCCGCTGCCGGTTACCGACGAGCAACGATCGGTATTGAAGAAGTTGCTGCGTTCGCAGACTGCGCCGCATCGTGATGTGCAACGTGCTTGGGCTCTGTTGCTGGCCTCGGATGGGTTCGCGACCACGTGGATCGCCCGCGCGGTGGGGGTCTCAGCGACGACGGTGACCAACTGGCGGGAGCGGTTCGCCGAGGGCGGGTTGACGGATTTCTCCGCCGTGCGGCCGGGGCGGGGGCGCAAGCCGTCGATTCCGGCGAGCCAGGTCGAGGAGATCGTGCGGGCGACGTTGCACGAGAAGCCCGACGGTGAGACGCACTGGAGTTGCCAGACGATGGCCGTCAGGGCAGGGGTCTCGCCGGCGACCGTGCAGCGGATCTGGGCGGCGCGCGGCCTGCAGCCCCATCGCGTGGAGCGGTTCAAGCTCTCCACCGACCCGCGGTTTGAGGAGAAGCTCGTCGACGTCGTGGGCCTGTATCTGAACCCGCCGGAGAACGCGATCGTGCTCTGCATGGACGAGCAGAGCCAGATCCAAGCGCTCGACCGCACGCAGCCGAGCCTGCCGATGCGGCCAGGGCGGGCGGGGACGATGACCCACCACTACAGGCGTTATGGCACCACCACGCTGTTCGCCGCGCTGGACGTCCTGACCGGCACAGTCATCGGGCAGTGCCTGCCCCGCCACCGCCACAGCGAGTTCTTGAAGTTTCTCGCCACGATCGACCGGGAGGTCCCCGCGGGCCTGCAGATCCACCTGATCCTCGACAACTACGCCACCCACAACCACCCCACGGTCAAGAAATGGCTGACCAAGCACCCCCGCTTTCAGTTGCACTTCCCCCCGACCTCTTGCTCGTGGCTGAACATGGTCGAGATCTTCTTCGGCCAGCTCACTGACAAAGCCATCCGCCGCGGGATCTTTCACAGCGTCCCCGATCTCATCGCCGCGATCGAGACCTACCTCGCCGCCCACAACAACGACCCCC
>JAFAOS010000262.1 GCA_019247515.1 Chloroflexota bacterium
AAGCCCGTTCAGCGAATGTCGATCCTATTCGGCTCAAGCTCCACCTCGAAGCCGCCCAGCGCACCCTCGCCGCTCGTGCTGCTCGGTCGGATTCTTACGTGAGGCAGCCATGAGCCGAAAGTCGGATCCTTACGTGAGGCATCACGGTATTCGAGCTGAGGTCTTCCCTGGGTGTCGTTCTTCAGCCAGTGCTGATCCGTGGGAGTGCGCCAAGCTATACTCCGTTTGTTTCGGGCGGTAGCGCAGCTTGGTAGCGCGTCGCAATGGGGTTGCGAAGGTCGGAGGTTCGAATCCTCTCCGCCCGACCATTAGTCGATACTAAGACAGCTTGGTGGACGCTCATCACGTGGCGTGTCAAGTCCTGGTTCGGGTCGCCTCTGCGTCCCCCAACCGCCCGTGGCGCTTATCGTTGCCAGTACACATGGACTGCAAAGACCTGATCATCGACGGGCTCAACCGGGTTGACGAGGACCTGCGGCGGGCGCTGGACGGGCTCTCGGCGGAGCAATTGGGGTTTCGACCCGCGGAGACGGCGAACTCTGTCGCGTTCCTGGCCTGGCATCTCACGCGGGTGCAGGACGACCACGTTTCCGAGCTGGCGGGACGACCGCAGGCGTGGATCGAGGACCGCTGGCACGAGCGCTTCGGCAAGCCTGGGGACATGAACGACACTGGCTTCGGCTACGGTCCCCAGGAGGTAGCCGAGATCCGGCCCGAGAGCCCTCAGCTCCTGGTCGACTACTACGCGGCCGTCCACGCCCGCTCGCTGGCGTACCTGCAGCCGTTGAAGTGCGAGGAGATGGACCGCGTCATCGATCGACGCTGGAACCCGCCGGTGACGGTCGGCGTACGCCTGGTGAGCGTGGTGAACGACTGCAGTCAGCACGCAGGGCAGATGGCCTACGTGCGCGGCCTGCTCGAAGGCAAGCGCTGGCTGCCCTACTAAGCGACTGCCCGCCGAGCTGAAGAAGGCCCTCGCCCCCGGCGCCAGCGCCGGCCACCGATGTGTCGAGCATCAGCCGCGCGATCTCGGCCGGACACTCAACGATGTACAGGTGCTCAGCCCCACACCTTCCGGGCGGTTTCGACGACGCGCTGCAGCTTGCGCCACTGGTCGCTCTCGGACACGAGATTGCCGAGAGCCACCGACGCGAAACCGCACTGCGGGCTCAGCGCCAGCTGTTCGAGGGGGAGGATGCGGGCGGCCTCGTCGATGCGTCGGCGCAGATCGTCGACGGACTCGAGGCCCGGCTCCTTGGAGCTGACCAGCCCGAGCACGGCCGTCTTGCCGGCCGGTATGTGGCGCAGCGGGGAGAAGTCGCCGTCGCGTGGCGAATCGTACTCCAGCAGGAAGGTATCCACGTCCAGTCCGCCGAACAGGGCCTCGGCCAGCGGGTTGTAGGCGCCCTCGTACAGCCAGCGGCTGCGCGAGTTGCCGCGGCAGATGTGCAGGCCGAAGGTCACGTCCTCACGCTTGAGACCGGCGATGGCCGCGTTGTCGGCGGCCACGACCTCGTGCAGCGCCTGATCGGGATCGACCCCGGTGTGCCGCAGGGTGGCACGGTGCTGCTCGTCGATGAAGACGCCATAGAACGGGGCGTCGAGCTGGATGTACGCGACGCCGTCAGCCAGGAGCGTCTCGATTTCGCGGCGCACGATGCCGACGACGTCCGCCAGCATCTCATGTCGCGAGGCGTACACCTGGTCGCTGACACCGGCCTTCCAGCTGACAACCCAGAAGTTGGACGGCGCCGGCAGGGTCATTTTGATTCGACCCGGCGCGTGCTGCTTCAAAAATGCGGTCTGCTCGCCGGTCAGGCGGCGGCGCGGTTTGAGGCGGCCGCCGACCACGCTGGAGGTGCTCGGCTCGGCGCCAGCGCCCGGACCGCGCCATTCGATGGTGCGGCTCTGGCGCACGAACCCGTCGACGGCCTCGGCCATGTCGGTGATCCACGAGCCGCGACGGAACTCACCGTCGGTGAAGACTTCGAGCCCCACCTGCTTCTGGCGCTCGAGCGCGGCAAGAATCGCCGCGTCCTCCCGTTCGCGGAGCGCGGACTCGGATAGGGTCCCGCGCGCGAACTGCTCCCGCGCCTCGAGCAGGGCGGCGGGGCGCAGCAAACTGCCGACGTGATCGGCGCGGTACATGCACACCTAGCGTAACTGGCCCAGATGGGAGCATGCTCGGCCGGCTGGCGTGCCACGCGGGTCAGCCGGCTACGCTAGGAATCGTGGAGCTCGCGGGACTGGCCAGACTTTCGGAGGCGCGGTCGCGAGCGATCAGTCCAGAGAACTTTTCGGGCGCGCCGGGACAGGGCGGGCGAGCGAGCGAGGGGACCGGTGCGCGCGCGGCACGCGATCTGGGGGTTAGCTGGAAGATCTCGCCTTCGGTGATCGTCGAGCCCGCTCAGACGTTCGCGCTGGCCGACATCGAGGGTCCGGGCGTCATCCAGAGCATGTGGTTCACGGGTCGGCGCCTCAGCCGCGATCTCATCCTGCGCATCTACTGGGATGGCCAGCCGCGAGCGTCGGTCGAGTGCCCGCTCGGCGACTTCTTTGGCGTTGGCTGGGGCCCTTTCGCTCAGATCAGCTCGCTGCCAGTCGCGGTCAACCCCAACAACGGACTGAATTGCTTCTGGGAGATGCCGTTTCGCGTCCGCGCGCGGCTGACGCTCGAGAACCGTGGCGCCGAGCCGTTCGTGTGCTACTACCAGATCAACTACGCTCTAACCGGTGTGGGGCCGGACAACGGTTACTTTCACGCGCAGTTCCGGCGCACGAACCCGGTGCCCTACAAAACCGTCTATACCGTCGTGGACGGCCTGAGCGGTCCGGGCCACTACGTCGGCACCTATCTCGCCGTCGGCGTGACCAACAGCGGCTGGTGGGGCGAGGGCGAGATCAAGTTCTTCGTCGACGACGACTTGGACTTTCCGACCATCTGCGGCACCGGCACCGAAGACTACTTTGGCGGCGCCTACGACTGGGACGTCGACGGCCAGTACGTGACTTACACGACGCCGTTTGTCGGCATGCACCAGGTGCTGCGACCCGACGGGCTGTATCAGTCGCAGACACGCTTCGGCATGTACCGCTGGCATATTCCCGACCCGATTCGGTTCCAGACGCGGCTGCGGGTCACGCTGCAAGCGCTGGGCTGGCGCGCCGAGCGGCGGTATCTGCCCCTGCAGTGCGACATGGCCTCGACCGCCTTCTGGTACCAGGCGCTGCCAAGCCCGTCCTTTCCGGAGCTGCCCGACCGCGACTACCTGGAGGTGATCTGAGCCAGGCATGCGGACGTTGATCCGGGGCGGCTGGGTCGTCGGCTTCGACGGCAGCTCGCACCAGCTGTTGCGCGACGGGATCGTGGTCTTCGAGGACAACACCATTGTCGAAGTCGGCCACCGATTCGACGGCCAGGCGGACCACACGATCGACGCCCACGGCATGCTGGTGATGCCCGGGCTCGTCAATACGCACCTGCACCTCGGGACGAACGCGCCGCACGCCTTCTTTCTCGACGAGACGAAGGCCGACTACTTTGGCGCGAACTTCTACGCTTACTCGGTGCCGCGGCGGGGTGCAGCCGAGGCCAGGGCCGGCGCGCGCGCCGACGTCGAGCAGCTGTATGGCATCTGGGCGGCCATCCGGGGTGGGGCGACCACCATCCTGGACATCGGCTCGCGCAATGCCGCCGAGCTGGTCCGCGTGGTGGGCGAGGTCGGCGCGCGCGTGTACCTCGGGCCCGCCTTCAAGTCCTACTCATACGTCTTCGACGAAAAGGGCCGCATCCAGTGGGATGACGATCCCGGTTCGGGTGAGGCGGGGTTGCAGCGGGCAATCACGTTCGCCGGGGAGCACGACGGCGCGCATCAGGGTCGCGTGCGGTGCATGCTGTACCCGGCGCAGCTCGACACGTGCTCGATCGAGCTTTTGAAGGCCACCCGCCACGCCGCCGACGAGCACGGACTGCGCATCTCGCTTCACGCGGCGATGAATCTGATCGAGCTGCAGCGCATGCTGCGCGAGCACGGCCGGACCTCGCTGCAACTCCTGAGCGAGATCGGCTTTTTGCGGGACGACGTGCTGCTCGGCCACTGTGTCTTTCACGCGCACCACTCGTGGGCTCACTACCCGTACGTGGACGACCTGCGGCTGCTGGCCGACTCGGGCGCGTCGGTCGCGCACGCGCCCTACAAGTACGCCAAGGTGGGGCTGATGCTCGAGTCGCTCGAGCGGTACCGGCAACTGGGCATCAACGTCGCGCTGGGCACCGACACGTTCCCACAGGATCTGATCTCGGAGATGCGACTCGCGGGGCTGATGTGCCGCTTTGCCGAGGGCAGCTTCCGGGTGGGTCGAGCGCGCGACGTGTTCGACGCGGCGACGCTCGGGGGCGCGCGGGCGCTCGGCCGCGACGACCTGGGGCGACTGTGCGCGGGCGCGCGCGCCGACATCGTGGTGGTGGACCTGCGCGCGGCGCACTTCGGCGCGGTGCACGACCCGATCCGCTCGCTGGTGGAGTACGGATCGGGCAGCGATATCGACACGGTGATCGTCGACGGGCGGACGCTGATCTCGGGTCGCCGCGCGGTCGCGCTGGACGAGACGTCGCTGTTGAAAAAGGTGCAGGAGTCGGGCGAGCGGACGTGGGCGAGCGTCGGCGAGTGGCGCTGGAATGGCGCGAGCATCGACGATATCGCGCCAATGAGCTATCCGGTGGCGCCGTCGGATTAGACTCCTGGTGCTATGGCCAACAAGGTTCAGAAGTCTGATGCGGAGTGGCAGGCGGAGCTGACGCCCGAGCAGTATTACATCCTGCGGGAGAAGGGCACCGAGCCGCCGGGCACCGGCGAGTACGAGCACTCCAAAGACAAAGGCGAGTACCGCTGCGCGGGCTGCGGCAAGGTGCTGTTCCGGTCGGACGAGAAGTTCGACTCGCGCTCGGGCTGGCCGAGCTTCTGGGCGCCGGCCGAGGCGGACGCGGTTGAGACGGAGACGGATTCGAGCTACGGCATGATGCGCACGGAAGTCATGTGCGGCGACTGTGGCGGGCACTTGGGACACGTCTTCGACGACGGTCCGAACCCGACGGGGCTGCGCTACTGCATCAATTCGGCGGCGCTGAAGCTAGAGCCGAAATAAGGGGAAAACGTGGTTCCCCAGAGGGGACCCAGGCTGTTGGATGGGATTCCCCAGTGGGGACCCAGGCTGTTGGACGCGATTGGCCAATTGGGGACCCTGGCTTGTGTCGGACGCGATTCTGCTGTGGGGAGCCAGGCTGTCGAATGCAATTCCCCAGTGGGGACCCAGGCTGTCGGACGCGATTCGCCAATTGGGGAGCCAGGCCTGTGTCGGACGCGATTCTGCTGTGGGGAGCCAGGCTGTCGAATGCAATTCCCCAGTGGGGGCCCATGCTGTCCGACGCGATTCGCCAATTGGGGAGCCAGGCCTGTGTCCGACGCGATTCGCCCGTGGGGACCCAGGGTGTCGGGTGGGATCCCCCAGTGGGGACCCAGGGTGTCTGGTGGGATCCCCCGGTGGGGACCCAGGGTGACTGATGGAATTCCCCAGTGGGGACCCAGGCTGTCCGACGCGATTCGCCAATTTGGGGACCCAGGGTGTCGGAACCTGAGTCCTCACGAGGGGACGCGTGCTGCCGGACGCGATTCGCCCGTGGGGACCCAGGGTGTCGGACGGAATTTCCCTTCGGGGATCCAGGCTGTCGGAACGTGAGTCCTCAGGAGGGGCCACCCGCGGGTGACGAACGCTCCTCTACGCTGGCTCTCTACCAGCGGGTCCGCCAATTGCGCGCGGCGGGGACCCCCTCCTTGGAACAATTTCCGCCTCGGCACCCGATCAGCTGCCAGACAAGTTTTCACCCACCGCGGGTAAGGTGGTGAGCCCGCCGAGTCTGCGCGCCTTGCTCGCGGCCGAGCGGCAGGCGGTGCTGGCGACCATCTCGGCGCGGCGAAGCGGGTGGCCGTTTGCTTCGCTCGCGCCGTTTGCTACGAGCACGAGCGGCGAGCCGCTGTTGTTGCTCAGCGAGCTCGCCGAGCACACGCGCAATCTGCGCGCCGATCCGCGCGCGAGCCTGCTCGTCCAGGATTCTCAAACCAAAGATGACCCGCAGGCTGGCGCGCGGGTCACCCTGCTCGGCTCGGCCGAGCCGCTCGACGGACCAGCCAGCCAGCGTGCTCAGCAGCGCTACGTGGAGCGGCATCCCCAGGCCGCCGAGTATCTGATGCTCGCCGACTTTCACCTGTGGGTGCTGCACGTCACCGAGGCGCGCTTCGTGAACGGCTTCGGCGATATGGGCTGGCTCCAGGGGGATCGACTCCGCGCCGGGCTGGCCGAGTAAGACCGCCGCCCTCGCGAGCGGCTCGAGCGTGCCGTTCGAGCCGCTGAGCGTCGTCCGTGCCGGACGACGCTTACGCAAGCATTACGGATTCGACTGCGCTGCTAATCGCCTGCCCCGGGGAATGGGACAATCGGGAACGGGAACCCGCGGAAGCCGCGGCGACCTGGGCCCGCCGTATTGATGGGCGCGTTGGTGCGCGAGACCGTGAAGCTCGCACCGTCAGCGCCCAGGTCCGACGGAACGGCGAGCGCCTGGTCGCCATTGCCGATCATGGTGATCGCTTTGGCGCCCGCGCTCGAGATCGACATCGGCTGGCCATTTTTCGTGGTCGTGCCCGCGCTGAACTGGATGGTGCCGAAGTTGTCCAGGGGCAACACGCCGCCGCCGCGCCCGCCGCTCGGCGCTTCCTCAACCCACTCGGCCGAGGACAGAGTCGAGCTGTACTGCTGTGTCGTGTCGTACGTCTGAGAGGTGGTGTTGTTGCTGAAGTGGATCAGCCACTGATCCGGTGCTTGCTGAGCGATATTGACCGTAATCGAATCGCCCGCGTGCACCTGAAGCGGAACGGGTCGCGAGGCGCGCGGCAGCATCTCGATCCACGCCTCATACTGGGTGCTGCCCGAGCCAGAGACGGTCTGCTGGGTGCCCGCCTGGATCAGGTCACGACTGCGCACGCCGCCGATGCCGACCCACGCGGCGTCGATGCCGCCAGGGTTGTCGGCGCTGAACTGCGGCACGCTCCAGGTGCCGGTGACCTGCGTAAAGGTGCCACCGGAGGCCGCATATCCCGACCAGTTGTGCGACGTGTTCTGATCGTCAGGGAAGGGGAAGGGCTGCGTCTGAGGCGGCGTGCCTGCCGCGGGCAGCGGCGACGGCGAGACCTGGTCGGGATGGTCGTCGCCCGAAATCTTCCACGACCCGTTGTCCAGAACGAGGGTGTAGTCGTTGCGATCGCGGGACTGGTCGGCGGTGCCATCCGTGTAGATCGTGCGCCACGTCTCGTAGGTCGTCGCGGTTGCCGACGAGCCATTCACCGCGACCGCGCCCCATTCCAGGTTCACGAGACTGATGCTGTTGACACCGTTGTCGAGCAGGCCCTGGTTGATCTGGACGAGGTCCTTGAAGTGGTCGGCAGTGGCCGTATCGGCCATCACGGACGAGTCGCGCGTGGCAATCGCCTGCACCTGCTCGTCGTTGCTGTGCTGGATCACCTGCTGAACGGCAGCGGCGTCCTGGTCCGCGGCATTGGCGACCTGGACGGGCGGCGCCGCGGCGAAGAAGAGTAGTCCGAAGACGAGGATCCCGCGCAGGTAGCGTGTCATGGATGGTGTGGTGTGAGCCCTTCCCTGCTAGTGTGGAACGTGGGTATTAACGGAGCCGCAAGGAAAGATTAAACGGCGCTCGAGGATCCGGTGACCATTTTTTCGGCAGCTTTAACGGTTGAAGTTCACCTCTTGAGGGAGCGGCGGGCCTTGGATATGCTGGCGTCGCGTGCGACCGTCGTCGTCTGATCCATCGCCCCCTCGCAGTCGACCGATTGTTCGGCTGGAGCTGCACTGCCTGATGTGCGGCGCGGTGGCGGGCGTCCTGGAAGATCGACGCATCGTGCGGCCGACTCAGCCCGGCAGCGTGCGGTACGACGGTCGACGTCTCAGCTGCGGGCGGTGCGGCAGCGGCTTGATTCCGGGCGACGAGGTGCGCGAACCCGATGGTTGGCGCGGGCCCGACCCGCGCAGCTGACTTGCGGTTGGTCGAGCTTCTCCCATAGCTCGATTCCTGCCCTGGTTGCTCCGCGTCTGGCGTGAGCTGCCCGGCCCGCTCAAGCTGCTCTACTTGCGCTTTCGGTACGGCTGGTGCGCGGTCGGCGTGGCCGCCCTGATCCGCGACGAGGCTGGCCGAATCCTGGTGGTCCACCGCACCTACAGCCGTGACGAGCCGTGGGCACTGCCAGGCGGCTGGCTCGAGCGCAAAGACCCGACCATCGCGGGCGCGCTGGAGCGCGAGCTACGTGAAGAGACGGGCCTGCGCGTAAGAGTCGGGCCAGTGGCGGCGATCGAACGCACGGGATTCGCGGTGGTAGTGCTGATGCGCACTGAGCTGCTCGATTCCCTGAATGGCTTCCGGCCCAGCGCCGAGATTTCGGAAGTTACCTGGGCGGAGCCGAACCGTGTTGGCGAGCTGTCGCGATTCAACGCTCGTCTGCTGCGCCAAGCGCTCACGTGAGCGTCTCGAGCGTCGAGCTCGGCGAGCTGCTGGGCCTGCTCGCCGCCTTCGCCTGGGGTATCACCGGCCTGCTGGTTCGTGCGTGGGGGATGGGCGTCAACGCGATCGTCATCAACGCGGTGCGCAATGCGATCTCCGGATCGGTGTTCGTGCTGATCTGGCTGTCAGTCTCGGGTCGAGCGCCGGTGCCGCCCGCGGCCTGGGTCCTCCTCGGGCTGTCGATGCTGACCGGGCTCGGCCTCGGCGACAGCCTGTACTTCGAGGCGCTGAAGCGGATCGGCGTCACGCGCGCGATGCCGATTTCGATGGCGTACCCCGTGCTGGCGTCTGTCGGCGCCGTAGTGTTGCTCCACGAGGCGATGGGACCGCTGGCGGCGGTCGGCATCGCGCTGACGCTCGGCGGCGTCTACCTGGTGGCCGTTCGCCCGAGCGCGGAAGCGTCAAGCGTGCGCGCCGAGCCCGCCGCTGGCTACTGGATCGGCGTCGCGCTGGCGGCGACGGCCGCGGTCAGCTGGTCGTGCTCGACCCTGGCGCTGAGCCCGGCCCTGCAGCTCGTGGACGCCTCGACGGCGGCGGCCATTCGCACGCCGCTCGCCAGCGCCCTTCTCTTCGCCGCGGCGGGACGCGCTGGCGCGCTACCCCAGCTCACCCGCCTGCGGGGCAGCGCGCTGATCGCGGTCCTGGGCACGGGCGTGATGTCGGTGGTGTCGACGGGGCTGTTCGTGGTGTGCGTGAGTCTGGCTGGCGCGGGACGCGCCGCCGTGTTGACCGCGACCTCACCCCTGTTCGCGGTGCCCCTCTCGGTGCTGTTGCTGGGCGAGCCGGGCAGCTGGCGCATCGTGGCCGGCACGCTGGCGAGCGTGCTGGGCGTGGTGCTGCTCGCGGAGACCTGAGCCTTCAGGGGCTGGGCGGCAGCGTCGGCGGCTGCGTGGGGAATGTCGGGCGTGGCATTTGCACCGTCGGCTGCGTCGACGGCGAGGGCACGGGCATCTGGGGCTGAGGTCGACCGTCCGGTTTCGACTCGTTCTGACTGGCCAGCGACGAGATGCCACCAATCATCCCCAGGTTCATCGTTTCCAACGCCGACGAGGGCACGACGATCACCGAGGCCACGCCGCTGCGCATCGTCTCGTAGAGCATGTTCATGCCCCGCAGGTGCAGCGCTGTCGGGTGTTCGCGGTACAGCTCGCCCGCTTGCGCGAACTGCTGCGCAACCTGAATTTCGCTCTCGCCGAGGATGACGCGCGCCTGTCGCTCGCGTTCGGCCTGGGCCATGCGCGAGAGCGCGTCCTGCAGATTGTCGGGGACCTTGATATCCCGCAACTGGACCGACTGGACCTTGATGCCCCACGGCTCGGTCTGCTCGTCGAGGGTGACCGTCAATTGCTCGTCGAGCTCGCGGCGCTGCGAGAGCACGGTTGAGAGATCGTTGCGACCGATGATGTCGCGCAGGCCGCCAGCCGCGGCGCCCATCACCGCTTGCGAATAGTTGGCCACCTGGATGGCGGCGCGCCCGGCGTCGACGACGCGCCAGTACATGATCGCGTCGACCGTCACCGAGGCGCCGTCCTTGGTCAGGGTTTGCTCGGCCTGGAATGGGCTGGTGACCACGCGCGTGTCGATCGTGAAAGGGGTTCGTTCGACGTACGGCAGGAGGAAGAAGATGCCGGGTCCGCGGACCCCGCCAAAGCGACCAAGGCGCAGGACCACCTTGCGTTCCCACTCGCTGCAGATGCGCAGCGACGACAGAATCGTGACGATGATCAGCAGCGCGATGATCAGCAGGCCAATCGTGCCAACTTCCATTTGCCCAGGGAGTGTAACGCCAGATTGGCGCAACAAGCCGGGCAATCAACGCTCAACCAGATCTCAACCTGCCCCTTCTAGAGTCCACCGGAACAGCACGGAGGCCAGCTGTGGAATTTGTGTCTCAGGCGAAGCAGTGGAGCGACTTGACGTCGTTGCCAGCCCGAGCCAGTCTAACCGGAGCAGGAACCCAGCCGAGCGCCTGCGGCCTCGGTAAAGCGTCCTCCTCTGAAAGGGGAAGGTGGACCGTATTCTGACAGCGGCAGCGGTACTGAGCGGGCCAGCACGGCGCTCAGTTCAGTTCAACACCACGACGCAGGTATTGCGGCGTGTCAAGCGCCTGACCTGGTTTGCCCTGGTTGCGTGTGTCGCGCTCATCGGTGCGCTCCAGAGCGGGCCGGACATGCCCGAACAGCTCAGCATCCGACTGGCGCTCGCCATCATCCTGGTTGCCAGCTGGGCGATTGTTATCGACGTCACGCTGTACCTCCGGGCGGAGGACGCCCGACTCGCCGCGGAGTCGGAGGCCGCGCGACTGGAGGGCGCTCGCCTGACGGCCAGCGCGATGCAGGATCGCATCGCCAACAAGCTGTCGCTGACCGTCGGCTACACCGAGTTCCTGGTGACCGATCCGCGCGTCCCCGAGGACTTGCG
>JAFAOS010000294.1 GCA_019247515.1 Chloroflexota bacterium
TCCGTTCGCTACACCGTACTCCCGCAGCCACGTCGTGAGCGCGGTCCACAGGCGATTGCTGGCCTGGACGACCAGCGTCTGCGTTCGAGTTTGCAACCATTCGGGGGCCGGCACGCCTGCTAACTATAGCTTCGGCTACTGGGACACACTGTAAGGAGACTGGATGATGGATCGCACAGCAGCGCAACCTGGTGTCTACGGCCACTTCCGCGGTAGAGCGGAACATGTTGAGGACCGACGCGCGAAGTGGGACGAGTGGCGGGCTCTGCCTGCGAGTGCACGCAAGCAAGAGCACGCCACCCTGAGCGCCGAACGGCTGCATGAGATGGGACCCTTTCGGGGAGTCACCACCGACGGCCACGTCCAGCCGGACCTGTTTTCCGTCGTGCGTACTGGAGTCTCGACCAGGCGCATGGTGGAGGCCGCCAACGACTTCCTCCGATCGGTTGGAGAAGAGCGTCGCACGGCTGCCTGCTTGCCGATCGACACGCCCGAGTGGCGACTGTGGATCAACGGCATGGAGCTGCGCCTGCGCCACGGCCTGCTCCTGGAGGACCTCACCGCGTCCCAGCGGGATGCCGCGCTCGGCGTGCTGCGGGCCAGCCTCAGCCTGGATGGCTTCGAACGCGTCCGCACCATCATGTACCTGAATCGCGTGCTGGGCGAGATCACCGGCGATCCTGGCATTCTGAACGAATGGCGCTACTGGCTCAGCATCTTCGGTCAACCGGGCCCCGATCAGCCCTGGGGCTGGCAGCTGGATGGCCACCACCTGAACATGAGCTGTTTCGTGTTGGGAGATCAGGTGGTGCTCACGCCGTGTTTCATGGGAGCAGAGCCGCGCATCTCGGATCGCGAGCCGTTCCCTGAAGCCCGCGCGTTCGACCGGGAGCAGCGCACGGCGGTCGAGCTGGTTCAAGCCCTGTCCGCGCCGCAGCGCGAACAGGCGATCCTCTATCCGTCGATGCTGTCCAAAGACCTGCCTCCCGTGCGAAGGCATCCGACCGAGGGCCGCATGCAAGCTGGGGCGTTCCGCGACAATGCGGTCATGCCGTACGAAGGCATTCGTGCCGTTCAATTGACCAACGCCCAGCGGGGCTTGTTGATGGACCTGATTGGAACCTACGTGGCGTTCCTCCCGAGCGGCCACGACGACGTCCGCCGACGCGAGATCATGGCGCACCTGGACCAGACCCACTTCGCGTGGATCGGCCGCACCGATTCCGACCAGGGGCCGTTTTTCTACAAGGTGCACAGCCCGGTGCTGCTGATAGAGTTCGATCACCACCGCGGCGTCTTTCTGGACAACAGCGAGCCCGAGGGCTTCCACGCGCACTCGGTCGTGCGCACGCCCAACGGCAACGACTACGGACGCGATCTGCTACGGCAGCACTACGCGCAACACCCGCATCTCGCGTGACGACTACCACCCTGACGCTGACGGCCGCCGTCTCGCCGCGCGGGGGCGCCAAACCACTCCTCGACGGCGAAATACCGGTCGAGGGGATCACGCTCCAACACATCCAGGTCGAGCCGCAAATCGCTGCGTTCCGCAGGATGGTGCGCAACCTGGAGTTCGACGTCTGCGAGCTCGCGCCGAGTACCTACCTGTGCGCGCGGGCGTTCGCCGAGCAGTTCACGGCCATCCCTGTGTCCCTGGCGCGCGGCTTCCACCACCACTCGATCGTGTGCAACGCCGCCTCCAACATCCGCAATCCCAAGGACCTCGAAGGCAAGAAGTTCGGCGTGCGAGCCTACAGCGTGACAACCGGCGTCTGGGCCCGCGGTATCTTGCAATCGGAGTACGACGTCGACCCATCCACGATCACCTGGTACACCGACGACGAGGAGCACGTTCAAGCCTGGGTCCCCCCGCCGAACGTCGTCAAACTTCCCGAAGGAGAAAGCCTGGCCGAAATGATCGCCGCGGGCAAGCTGGATGCTGCGCTCAGTGGCGCCGCCGGTATCGGCCGACGTGGTCCACCCACCGCCAACTGGGAGGCCGCGGCTCAGAAGGCGGCAGCGGCACCCGCCGTAGAACAGGTGCCTCTGTTTCCTGATGCCGCACAGCTCGAGCGGGATTGGTACCAGCGCACCAGGATTTATCCGATGCACGGCATCATCGTGATCAAGAATTCGATCCTGCGGGAGCATCCATGGGTTGCGCCTGAGCTGCTGCGCGCCTTCCAGGCCTCGAAGGAACTCGAGCTGAAGCGCCTGGACGAACAGGGGCCGCAATCCGCTGACGATCGAGCGCTGGTCGAGGCCCGCGCGATGATCGGTTCGAGCGATCCGCTCCCATTTGGACTCGAGCAGAACCGTCCGACGCTGGAGGCGCTCATCGACTACGCGTACCTGCAGAAAATCATTCCCGCGCGGGTTGCACCCGAATCTGTACTGGCGCACAACGCCCTCGAAGTCTAGAAGCTATTGCGCTGAATGCCGACGTAGGTATCCCACATGTTGATGTAGGTCCGGTTGGTGAACGCGCCCACGTTGGGACCGACCACGAAATAGGTCGGCACTTGCACGAGTTCGACATTGACCCACATCGTGTCATACCCGTAGTGCATCAGGTTCTGCCACAGCTTCTTGGCTTTCGCATCGTCGAGCTCGCTCACGGCTGCCTGGTACATCTGATCGGCTGTCGGATCGTTGGCTGTTGTCGTGGTACCCGTCGACGTGAACACGTTCGCCGAGTGGTACACATTGTTGAAGTAACCAGTGCCGACCCAGGGGATCACCGCGCCAATCTGTGGGTCCGTTGGGCCTTGCGCCCGCACGAACCACATTTTGTTCAGGACGGGAGTGTCTACCACCTGGACGTCGACATTCAAGCCGACCGCCTGCCAGTAGCCCTGCATGATCTGCATCAAATCCGCATTGAGCGGGTTGGTGTAGAGCGTCGTGGTCTGCGGATTGAACTTTCCGGGATAGCCAGCATCCTGCAGGAGTTGCTTGGCCTTGTTCGGGTCGTATGGATCTGCCGTCCACTGGCTGGGATCGAAACCCCAGGTTTGCTCACTCCAGAACCACCAGCCGCCAGGCTTGCCGAAGCCTTTATAAAAGGTGTCGCTGACCTCCTGACGATTGATGGCGTATGACATCGCCTGCCGCACGCGAACGTCCGACGTGGGGCCGGTGGTCATGAAAGTGCCTGGAAAACAGACATTTGCCAGTGTTGGCAGCCCGACCTCTTGCAAGCGAAGACCCTCGCCTTTGAGCTCAACCAGCCTATCGAACGATAGCGCGCCGACGATGTCGACGTCACCGCGTTTGATCTGGGCGACACGGGTGGCCTCCTCGGGCACCAGCGTTTCGACGATATGCGGCCAGGAGGGCTTCACCGGCCCCCAGTAGTCCGCATTGGCTTCGTACTCCATGCTCGTCTTGGGCACGTGATTGACGAATTTGTACGGGCCCGACCCGACGGGCTTCGCCTGAAATCCGTCCTGGCCAACCTGCTCAAAATACGCCTTGGGCAGGATCAGTGTCTGAGCGAATGGGACTTTGAGCGGCCACTCGGGCTTCAGCGCCTTGTAGACGACGGTGTAGTCGTCTGCCGCGGTAATCGACTCGTTGTTCTTGAGGATGTACGGCGACCACGGGTTGGTTGAATCTTTGGAGCCGAAGTGCTGCAATGAAAAAACAACGTCATTGGCGGTCAGCGGATCGCCATTGTGGAACTTGATGCCCTTGCGGACATTGAA
>JAFAOS010000512.1 GCA_019247515.1 Chloroflexota bacterium
ACCGTCGCCAATATGCACCATGAGTGGCACGCCGTGCTCATCGGCAATCTCTTTGGACAGCTTGACCACGTCCTCGCCGCGTTCGTGCACGATGGGCCCGACGAGCCGAACTTTGAAGCCGCTGATCAGGCCCGGGTTGGCCTGCACGCAGCTGGCGATTGCCTTACGGTCGATCTCCTCCATGCGGTTCACGTCCGCCATGGATGGCGTGGTGTGCGCATAGGTGCCGACGTTCACAAAGCAAATGACGCGTGTCTTCGCCCTGGGCAAGAGGTGTGCGCCGAACACGCCAACGTTGGCGATGCCAACCGAGCCCGCATCGAGAACCGTCGTCACACCTGAATGGACACCGGCAATGTCCGGGTCCACGCACCCCATGCCCACACCCGCGGTCGTGGCGCCGTAGCCGACGTGCGTGTGAATGTCGAGCAAGCCCGGCACCACGTAGCGATTGTCGCCCTTGACCTGGACGAGGCGGCGCGCTTCGCTGGCAGGGATGTCGGCCTGAACTGCCGCGATCTTGCCATCGGTCACGGCGATATCCAGCTGGCCGTCGAGACCCTGGCCCGGGTCCAGGACGTGGCCACCTTTGATGAGCAGGTCGTACGCCATCAGCTACCAGCCTCGTTTCTTGTCCACAAGATTCATCAGCGTTTCACCGCGCATATAGCGTCCGACGTTTTCCGAGAGGATCGACCACGCCAGGTCCGTCGTCAGCTGCGAGCTCGCGGAGCTGTGGGGCGTGACGATCAGGTTGGGCGCCGTCCAGAGCGGGTCGCCCACGGGCAACGGCTCGGTTTCGGTCACGTCCAGACCGGCGCCGGCCAGGTGGCCCTCTTCGAGCGCGTCCACCAGGGCCGCCTCGTTGACGATCGCGCCGCGCGACATCTGCAGGATGTAGGAGCCGCGTTTGAGATGGCGAATCTGTTCCGCCTTGACCATGTTGCGACTGGTCGGCGTCATCGGCGCGGAGATGACCAGCACGTCTGACTCGCGGCACAGGTCGTTCAAGCGGTCGAGCGGCCAGACCTCCTCGACGCCTTCGCCGGGTGGCACCGGCTCGGCGTCGACCGCCAGGACGCGCATCTCGAAGCCCGTCGCACGACGCGCGATCGCCCGCCCGATGTTGCCGAAGCCGATGATGCCCATGGTGCGACCTTTGAGACCGCTCATGGCCAGCTCGCCGCGCCCCCACTTGTGCTCGCGCTGGTGCTCCTCGTACGCCCGCAGCGCACGGGTGTGCGTCAGCAGGAACGCGAACGTGTGCTCGGCAATCGTCGCGGCGTGCGCGCCCCGCATGTTGGTGACGGTCACGTCGCTGTCTTGCAGGCCGGGCACCCGCCACATCCACTCGACGCCCGCGCTCGGCGACTGCACCCAGCGCAGCTTCTTCGCGTGTGGATAATCGTCGCCACCGAGCATGCCGTACACGGCTTCGACCTCGGCGATCAGCGGCGCCGTCGGCTCGCCCCGCGCCGGGACGATGAACTGCATGCCATGCTCTTGCTCGATTTTGGCCAGCCGATCTGGATCGCGCTGAAAAGGGCTCAGGACCAGCATCTTCATCGCTGGCCATTGTTATTCCCTCAGGTCGCGAAGCGCCACCGTGCGATGGAGAATCGCCAGACGATCAACACGGCCGCGAGCAGGCCGGTAACCAGGGCGATGACCTGCGCCTCCTGGAGACCCCAGATGATGACCGTTTCCTGGCGGTAGAAGGTCAGGCCAAATCGAACGATCGCGTAGCCCACCGCGCTCAGCAGAAACGTGAGGCCAGGCCGCACCTTCAACCAGTCTCGCAGCAGCCACAGGATGCCGAGGAGTATCAGCTCGGCGACGATCTCGTACACCGGATAGGCGTACGTCGGCACGCCCTTCAGGTCGGCGGGCAAGAGATCATTGGAATTGGTGTAGCGAATGGCCAGACAGAACGGACAGCCGGTGGCGTCGCTGCCCCAGGCATCCCCGTTGGACAGGCAGCCGAGGCGGCCGATCGCCTGTCCGAGCAGCATGGCCGGCGCGGCGATGTCCAGCAGCGGCCATGGGTCCAGGTGACTGCGCCACGCGGCGATGCCACCCCCGATGATCCCGCCGATGAACGCGCCATACACGGCGATGCCGCCCTCCCAGACCATCGGGATCAGCAGCGGATTGGCGAGATAGAACTCCAGGTGGTCGGCAACATGGAACACTCGCGCACCGACGATGCCGCCAACCACCCCCCAGCCGGCGACGCCGTAGACGACGTCCTGCGGGATGCCGATTCGCACTCCCAGATAACCGGCGAACCAGATGGCGACCGCGACCGCCACCGCCGTGAAGATGCCGTGCCAGCCTAGCTGGAACGGTCCAAGCTGGGCAATGATCGGATCAAATGAGAAGGTCCAGGTGATCACGGCTTCACCGCGTGTGACTCTACTGAACGATAAGGGTTCCCGTCATGAATGGGTGGATCGAGCAGTGGAAGGCGTACGTCCCGGGCGTGGGCGGCGCGGTCAGCGTGTACGAGCTGCCGGGCTGGATCTCGCTGGAGTCCCAGGCGTTCGGGCTCGTGGTGGTGTGCGCCACCGCGTCGTTGTTGGTGAAGGTCACCGACTGGCCGGCCTTGACGGTCAGGGACTTTGGCGCAAACGCGAAGCTGGCGATGCTAAAGTCCGAGGCGCCCGTGGTCGTCGCCGGCGCCGTGTTAGCGGCAGCCCCAGGGGTCGCGCCGCTGGCGGCGGCCCCCGGCGTCTGCGTCGACATGGCGTCGCTGCTCGCGGCCGGCGCCGCGGATGCCGAGGCGCCCGGCTGAACCACGATCTTGCGCGGCGCGTTGCCCACCGGCACGGTGGCCGTCACCGAACGGTCCGACAGATTGATGACCGACACGTCGTTCGAATTCTCGTTGGTCACGTACGCCCAGCCGCCATCCGACGTCATGCCGATCCAGTGCGGCATCGTGCCGACTTTGATCGAGCCGGTCCGCGTGAACGTGGCGGGGTCGAAGAGGTCAAGCGAGCCTGGCCCTTGGGCGATCACCATGCCGAGCTTGCCGTCCGGGGTGAACAGTGGATGATGCGGCGAGACACCCACCGGAATCTGCGTGTCGAGCTGGCGCGTGCCGAGGTCCAGAATCTGCAAAGCGTCGACGCCCGCCAGCGTGTACGCCAGGTACTCACCGTCGGGGCTGACGTTCAGCGCGCGCGGCGCGTGGTCCAGTGGCACGGAGCCCGTCTCGGCGCCACTGGCGATGTCGATGATGGCCAGCTGCTGCGCGCCATCCGCCTGGCCTCCGGCGTAGGCCGTCTTGCCGTCGGGGGTGATGGCGATGTTGTGAGGTTGCGGGACGTTGACCTGCCAGACCACCTGGTTGGAGCCGGTGTCGATGGCCTCGACGGAGTCGGTGCCAAAACCGGCGACCAGCACTTTGCTGCCGTCAGGGGTAATGGCCAGACCATGGGGAGTGGTGCCGACCTGGATGGTGTCGGTGACGGAGTCAGTAGAGGTGTCGATGACCGACACTACCGAGTCGCCGTCACTGCTGGCGTAAACCCAGCGGCCGTCGGGCGTGACGACCAGGCCATGCGGCCCAGTGGGAATGGGAATGGTCTTCATGACGGTATTGGTGCTGGTGTCGAAGACGGCGACCGCGTTGTCTTTGAACAGACCGATGTACGCCTTGGGCGGCGCCGCCGCCGCGTGCGCCGGGGCGCCTGAGAGCAGGGTGCCGGCCAACAGGCCGAGGCCAACTACGAATCGAGACGGATGCATACCGAGCGAACTCCTCCATGGGATGGGATGGATGTCGCTGAGGGATAAACCAGTCTCAGTGAGTCAGATTGCCCTGCCGCTGCACATCAGGTGATGAGCATGCTTATGCACGCTCATAACGCGACGTCAAGCGGAGCGGGCTACTTGCTCCGCGGAGAGGTCCCATAACGCGTGCGCGGCTGCGGGGTCTCGCGCGGCGTGCGACGGCCTTCGCTCGCGGCGGTCCATGAAATACCCGCCGCTCGTCGAGCTCACGGCGGGTGAATCGGCCAGCCACACCAGCGTCTCCGCTCCCTGCTCGGGACTGCGCGCCGCCAGGCGCGAGACCAGCATGCCGAGTCGCATCACCAGTCCGTTGTTGTGGTTGAAGCCCGTGCCAACGAACCCCGGATGAAAGCAGTTCGCGGTGACGCCCGTACCGTCGAGCCGCCGCGCCAGCTCGCGGGTGAACAGGACGTTGGCCAGCTTCGTTTCTCCATAGCGTCGAAAACCGACGCCCCACCGCGACCGCTCCGCCTGGAGGTCCTCAAACGGGATGCGCGCGCGGTAGTGCGCCGCGGACGCGGTGGTGATGATCCGCGCGGGGGCGCTCGCCACGAGCCGCTCCAGCAGCAGCGTCGTCAGCAAGAACGGGGCGAGGTGGTTCACCGCCCAGGTGAGCTCGATGCCATCGACCGACACGCGGCGCGAGCCAAACATCGCCCCGGCGTTGTTGATCAGCACGTCGAGGCGGGCGTAGCGCTCGAGGATTTCGTCGGCGAGCCGCCGCACTTCACGCTGCGAGGACAGGTCCGCCAGCAGGCTGTCCACCGGCCGCGAGATTGCCGCCCGCGCGGCCTCCGCGCGCTCGGCGGAGCGGCCAACAATCGTCAGCTCCGCGCCGAGCGCCGCGAGCTGGCGCGCCGCCGCCAGGCCAATGCCCCCCGTCGCGCCGGTCAGAATGACCCGCTTGCCGCGGACGCCCGTCCACTCCTGGCCATCCATCGTCAAACTCTAGCTCCCTCTCCCTCTGGCAGAGGGCTTACCACCAGCTGATGCGTAGCCCTCACCCGCGCTTCGCGCGACCTCTCCCAGAGGGAGAGGTGGTATCATCACATCAGTTGTGACGCGCGCCCGCCGTTCGGCCAAACGCTGGGCTGCGCCGGGCTGGCGGTTGCTGATCTACCGCGTGCCCACCGAACCCGCCAGTAAGCGTGTTGGCGTCTGGCGTGACCTCAAGCGCCTCGGCGCCCTCTACTTGCAGCAGTGCGTGTGCATCGTCCCCGACATCCCCGGACTGCGCGAGTCAGTCGACCAGGTGGCCGCCCGCATCCCCGCCCTCGGCGGCGAGACCTTTATCTTCGACCTGCCGCGAATGAATCCTGAAGACGAGACACGCATCGTCGACGCATTCCGCGCCCAGCGCGCGCGCGAATACGCCGAGATCGTGGAGGAGTGCGAAACCAAATTCGTCAAAGAGGTCGAGTTCGAGCATTTCCGCCAGAACTACACGTTCGAGGAAGCCGAGGAGATCGACCAGGACCTGGACAAGATCCGCCGCTGGTTCGACCGGGTCCGGGAGCGTGACTGGTTCGGGGCCGAGCGACGCGAAGAAGTCGAAACCTGGCTGGCGCGCTGCCAGGGCCTGCTGACGGAATTCGAAGAAGAGGTGTACCGCCACCAGGCCGCTGGTGGCCCGAGCACCCCCGAGCGACAGGAAGTCTGAGTCATGCGAACGCACGAGACGCGCTCCGGCCAGTTCGATACCACGTGGTTGGCCGAACATCTCGAGCAGGAGCGCCGCCAGGCCAACATCCTGAGCGAGATCCGCGAAGCCATCTTCGGCGCCCAGGACGGATTGACCAGCGTCCTGGCCATCGTCAGTACCGTCGGCGGCGCCACGGGCCAGCCGTTCGCCGTGCTGGTTGCCGGCTTCGCCGCCATGGTGGGCGGCATCTTCAGCATGGCGGCCGGCGAGTACATGTCCAGCAAGAGCCAGCGCGAGATCTTCGAGGCGCAGATCGCGTCCGAGGCCGTGGAAGTGGACGAGCGACCGGGCGAAGCGCAAGCCGAGGTGGCCTTCATGCTGCAGCGCGAGGGTCTCTCGCCAGAATCAGCGCGACGGGTCGCCCGCGAGGTCGCCACCAGCAAGCAGGTCCTGCTCAAGACGATGGTCGAAAAAGAGCTCGGGTTGAGCGTCGACGACGACGCCAACGTCCTGCGTGGCGCGCTGGTCATGGGCGTGGCGTACGGTCTCGGCGGACTCGTGCCGCTGCTGCCCTACTTCTTTTTGAATGTGCACACCGCGGTGTACGTGTCCGTCAGCCTGGCGGCGGTCACGCTGTTCGGGATGGGCGCCGTGAAAAGCCGCTGGACCGGTCGCGGCTGGTTGATCAGCGGACTGGAGATCTTTGCGGTGGGCGCTTTTGCGGGGATCGCGGGCTATTTCTTCGGGACGCTGCTGCCGGCCGCACTGGGCGTCGCCGGCGTGGTCGGCGGATAAGCTTTGCGCCCCGCCGAGTACAGGTTGACCAGCAGCAACGCCATGAGCAGCACAAACAACAACAGGCCAGCCGAGTTGCGGAGCATGTCATTCTGCAACTCACTCCCGAGCGCCGCGACGGCGGCCGCGGCCACGAACGCCGCGAGCGTGCCGATGGCGATCTGACCGTCCTCCACCAGCAGTCCGTAGACTTGCTCCCAGGCGTCCCTCACGGAGCCACACTCTCCGTCACGCGTCGCTGCGACATTGCCGCGAGTATCCGCACGCCGACCAGGCTGGTCAGCACCACGCCCACCAGGATGACCGGCAGCATGGCGTCGCCACCCGGCCACTCCACCAGCATGCCTTCGGCACCCCAGAAAATGCCAAAGGTCGTCAGCATGCAGCCGACGACGAACTTCATGAAGTTCTCGGGCACAAACGACAGCGGCTTGTGCAGCATGGCGCCGGCGGTCACTACGACCACGAACGCGGCCACCGCACCAGCAACTGCCGCCTGCAATGCCGAGCCGCCCGTGGCCCCCAGGGCGATGACGATGAACGCCACTTCCAACCCTTCGACCAGCACCGCCTTGTAGGAGAGCCAGAAACCGATGTTGTCCCACGATCTCTCAGCGCTGTTGTGCGACTGACCTTGCAGCTCGGCAATCTCGCGCTGGTAGATGTGGTCCTCGTCGTGCTCGGCGATGATGCCGGCGAAGCGCAGGATGGCTTTGCGGAGCCAGCGCATACCGAACAGGAGCAGCAGGATCCCGATCAGGATGTGAAAGGTCTGCGTGACCTGGTCTTGATAGACGATCAGCGGCGTGCCGAAGGCGATGACGATGACGCCCAGCGTCACCAGTGCGCCGAGCACGCCCCACAGTGGCGAGCGCCAGCCGCGCGTGTTGCCGACGGCCAGGACGATGGTGAAGGCTTCGACCCACTCGACGACGGAGGCGATGAAGGCAGGTAGCGCCGCAACGGCGAACGTCGCCAGCGTGGCACTCACGCGCAGCCGCTCCCTGGGTTCACCGGTTGAAATGTAACAGCTGTACATTGTGGGGTCAACGACGCTGGGCGACTCGACATCGGCAGTGTCGATAACCAGGGGGACCCTGGACCTCTAGACTATGATCTTCAGCGGTGCAAGAGCCCGCGTCGGACTGGGAGACCCTCGGCGTCACCGGCGCACTCCTGGCGCGCTATCAGCAGGACCAGCAGGCCTTGCTCGAGCAACTGGCGGTCTTCCTCGAAACCACCGTCCCCCACCAGACCAGCGTCAAACGCACCCACGGCGTCCTCGGACCCAGGCGCACCACCGGACTCACCCTGGACCTCGCCGGCCAGCGCTACACGCTGGAGCACGCCGAGCGTTCTGGACTGGAAGCCCGTCGGACGCACGTCGTGCGAGGCGTGGCGGTCCGCACGGAATCATTGTCGGTGTCAGACTGGCTCGGCGAGATCAGCACCGCGCTGGCCGGCGAGCTCGAGCGCACCGACGGCAACCGCGCGGCCCTGGATCGGCTCCTGCACGGCTAATCGCTGCCAAACTCATCGGAGTAGAGAAAGCACATGGCCTATCAACCAGGTTCGAGCGCCGGCCTGCCGGCAGGGGCTACCGAGCGTCTCCGCGGCATGCGCGGCGAGGGCCCCAAACCTCGCTTTTTCACCAGCGACCTGTCGGTGGACGAGTTCCTGCTCGTGCGCCGCGCGGGCTTCTTCCCGCTCGGCCTGGTCATGGGCTCGTGCATCTATCACACGGGCTACCAGTGGCAGAACTGGAACACCAGTCAGGAACTGAAGGTGCTCACCCAGGCGATGTACAGCGCGCGCGAATTGGCGATGACGCGCATGGAGGAGGAGGCCGACCTGCTTGGCGCTGATGGTGTCGTCGGCGTGCGCCTGGAATTCAAGAACTACGGACTCGAAGACAGCGCGCTCGAGTTTCAGGCGATTGGCACCGCCGTACGCCACGAGACGGGCGAGCACTACCGCACACACGACAACCGGCCATTCACCTCTGACCTGAGCGGCCAGGACTTCTGGAAGCTGGTCGAGCTCGGCTATCGACCGGTTAGTCTAGCCATGGGCGCGTGCGTCTATCACATCCGCCACATGGGCCTGATGCAGTCGCTCAAGACCATGGGCCGTAACACGGAGCTGACGATTTATTCCGAAGCGACGTACACCGCCCGCGAGCTGGCGCTGGAACGCATGCAAGCCGAGGCCGAGGCGCGCGGCGGCACGGGTCTCGTCGGAGTGCGCGTCGAGGAAAGTACCTGGGGCTGGGGCCAGAACGCGATCGAGTTTTTCGCGGTGGGCACCGCCGTGGCGGAGCAGAAGGACACGTCACCGCAGTTACCCAACACCGTCATGGCGGTAGGCCTGAACAATTAGCTCGAAATAATTACCGCTCTGAACCCGCGCTCTGGACCCGCGCATCCTGAAGGCCCGTTGCTCGCTGGCCAACAACCTCCAGGTCGCGCGCTCCCTCCCCCTCTCCCTCTGGGAGAGGGTTGGGGTGAGGGCTGCATCTGAACGCTACACACACGCATCCCTCACCCGCGCTTCGCGCGACCTCTCCCAAAGGGAGAGGTGGTAGATACCGCACCGCGGGTAAGTGTCAGAGCGACTCGTTGAGACTCCTATCCCCACACGCGTCGGGCGGTCTCTACCACCAGCTCCAGCTTGCGCCGCTGATCGTCCCACGTGAGTGGATTGCCGACCAGCGTGGAGGCGAAGCCGCACTGCGGGCTCAGCGCCAGGTTCTCGAGTGGCACGTAGCGCGCGGCCTCGTCGATGCGCTTCAGCAGCTCGTCTTGCGGCTCCAGCACCGGTGACTTGGTCGTCACCAGGCCGAGCACCACTCGCTTGTTGGACGGCATGAACCGCAGCGGTTCGAAGCCGCCCGCCCGCTCGCTGTCATACTCGAGCAGGAACCGGTCGACCTCGATGCCGCCGAAGACCCGCTCGGCGATGCGTTCGTATCCACCGGCGGTGTGCCAGAACCCCAGTGGTCCGTTGCCGCGGCACAGGTGCATGCCGATTGTCACCCGTGAACGGTCGAGCCGCGCGAGCGACGCGTTGTCGGCGGCGATGTCGTCGGACAGCGCGGTCTCCGCGTCCACACCCAACGCACGCCACTCGTCCCGCCGTTCGTCGGAGATGTAATCCGGGTAGTGCGGGTTGTCGAGCTGCAGGTAGGGCACTCCTTCAGCTGACAGGGCTGCCAGCTCCTCGCCGATAATCGCGGCCGCATCGCGCAGCACGTCGGCCCGACTGGCGTACACCTTGTCAGTCACACCCGGCTTGTACCCGCGCGTCGTGACGTACGAGGCCGCGGGCATGGTCATTTTGCACGGTCCAGACGCGTGCGCCGTCAGGAACGCGGCCTCGTGTTCGGTCAATCGCCGCCTGCGCGACAGCTTTTCACCAATGACGCGGCTGACGATACCCGTCGACGGTGTCGCGGCTGGCGCCTCGACGGTCGCCGCCCCGCTGGCTGGCGAGTGCCAGCTCAGCACCACCGGCGGCGCGCCCGGCACGTAGCCGGCGACGGCCTCCTGAAAGTCACTCGCCCAGCCGCCGCGGCGGAACTCACCGTCGGAGACGACGTCGATGCCGACCTGCCGCTGCATGTCGAGGACGCGGAGGATCTCACGGTCTTCGACCTCACGCAATTGTTCGAGCGTCAAGCGGCCCTGCTGCTGCGCCGCGCGGGCTTCCTTGAGCGCATCGGAGCGCAAAAAGCTTCCGACCTGGTCGGCGCGGAAGGAGTTGGCTGTACCTGGCATTGCAGTAGATGCTACCCCTGTCGGGGCATCACCCACGCGCCCGTCATCACCCACGCGGTCGACGATGTCCACCGACGGTGGAGCCCTTCAGCAGGCATTACTGACGCCTGTCAGCGCACAGCCTGTCGGCGATGTCCACCTACGGTGGCGCCCTTCAGCGGGCATCACCCATGCGCCAGTCAGCGCCCACCCTGTCGGCGATGTCCACCGACGGTGGAGCCCTTCAGCAAGCATTGCTGACGCACCCCCGTCATCACCCACGCGGTCGGCGATGTCCACCGACGGTGGAGCCCTTCAGCGGGCACTACTGACGCAACCCCGTCATCACCCA
>JAFAOS010000009.1 GCA_019247515.1 Chloroflexota bacterium
GATCACAGCGATCACAAAGCCGACCACCCAGCTCGTGACCGTCGAGAGGAACGCGTCGCCGAAGAGCGCCTGCACAGCCTGTGCGCCCAGGCCGAACCCGAAGAAAAAGCCCCAGATCGGCAGCAGAAAGATGAAGAACCGATAGCCACCGAACAACAGCAGCATGCCGAATAACAGCGCCAGCATCCCGGTGATCGCGAGGGCGAAAAAGGATTCGTTCGTCATTGGCCTGATGCTGCCAGAATGGGCCTTCTGAGTCGAACTCGGCTTCGGTCCAACGCATTGCGCGCGGAGATTGCCAATCTGCGTGAGGGGAGCCAGAGTGTGTTCGACTGCCGGTTATTGGCCCCACGTGCGCATGCCAGGGCCGCAACATAGCTCATCTCATCGTATTCTCGTGGATAATTTGGAACTGCGTGTGCTAGTCAGATGGTCCAGAGGATTGCACCGGCATTACTCGAGCTGGGATCGCTCGGCTTTCGGCGCAGTCACAACATCTCCTATCGCCCTCAACTCGAGAGCACCCAGGCTGTGTATCTGTTCGAGGTGTTGCAGGCGACCGGGGATCCCAGTTCATACCTCGACGAGATTCCGGCCGCAGCGCTGGCACCGGTGTCGTCGACTAGCTGTCGAGGTGCGTTCGAATCCAGGCCGCAGAGAGCTCCGCGATCGCGTCGTCGACGGAAGCCTGGTCCGTGCCCTGCGCCGGTCTGGCCGCAGTCCGGCCGCGGCGTGGGCGTCGCCGTGAGTGGCGGGCCACTGCTCGCAGCGCCGCCTGCCAACTCCTGCGCCAGGTTCGGCAGTGTCACAAAGTGTCAGGGCTGACTCCCGCCTGGGGCTTTCGTCGCAAGGCGAATAGGATTACTCGGGGAGAACTCCGTTTGACGCCATGACCTCCTCCGAATGGGCCGACGATAAGGCCGCTCTGGACCGACGGAATGTCGCCCGCATGTGGGACTACTTCCTGGGCGGCCACTACAATTTGCCATCGACCGTCAGGCCGCCGAACGCACGATCGAGCTCTACCTGCGCCAGGCAAGCCAGGCACTCGCAGTGCAGGTTGATGCGCGACGTTCTCACGAACTCCTGGCTCAGCCCGAGCTCCGCCAATTCCTGGACTTCACGCGGCCGATCGGACTCCGGGCAATCGCGATTCTGCACTTCGTGCCCGACAACGCGGAAGCTCGCGCTATACTCAAATCACTGATTGCGGGTATTCCTTCGGGTAGCCACGTGGTCCTGACGCATGCCACCGCCGACGCCGTTTCCCAGGGCGGTTGCCGAAGCTGGTGAGCAAAAATTACCACCGGGCGACCGCGCCGTTTTAACTTCCGTACGGATGCTGAGGTAGCAGCCCTGCTGGAAGGCCTCGATTTGGTGCCACGGCGAGTAGTGTATCTGCCACTGTGGCCGTCGGAGGTGGATGACATCTTGCTAGAGCAGCCAGAACGGAGCGCCAACTATGGTGGCATGGGCATAAAACGGTGAATAAAATGGGTGCGGTAAGTGCCAGTCGGGGAGACCCGGAGTAACCGCTGCGGTGGCTCTGCCCCAGATGAACGGGCTATTCCGTGACGGCGAAATGCGCGATCCGCCAGGTGGTCGACGAACCGCATGACAGCAGCACTTGGTTCGCCATTGTACGCAACCATGCATCGCCAGAGGATCGGCGGCGCGGGCGGGCGACGTCGCTCCCGGAATCGCCTTCTCCTCGCTGGCCGGGAGCTTAGCGGAGAAGCGTGCTCCTCGTTGGCGCCGCGGCCGAGTCGTCGCCGGCCAGCTGACCAGCAGCACGTCGGCGCACGAAGCTCGGCGCGAGGAAAACAAAGATGATCCGCCAAACTAACGGATTGCCAGGCTGGTGCCGTCAATTGGCGGCGGTCCTCATCTTATTGGTGAGTTGCGGCGCGGGCACCCGACCAGTCCATGGCCCGCCAGAGTCCGAGGCGCCGGGCGATAGCACGCCGATGCCGGAGGCAGCTCAGACCCAGCAGCCTCCAACGCTAACGGTGCCCGAGGTCGAGCCATCCGGCTACGGGCGGCCGCTGCAGTTCGCGGGCTACACCTGGCAGACCAAAGTCGCGAGCATTCCGGTCGGACCAGGTCCAAATTACTTCACGGACGATCCGGACGCGGTGTGGGTCGATGACCAGGACCGCCTTCACCTGCGGTTGGCACCGCACGACGATGGCCAGTGGTACGCGGCGGAGGTTGTCTGCACGGCGCAGTTTGGTTATGGACGCTATCGGTTTTACCTGGACAGTGCCGACGACGCGCTGGACCCGAATGTGGTCCTGGGGTTGTTCACGTGGGATGACGATCCCACACAAAATCACCGCGAGCTGGACATCGAGTTCGGGCGCTTCGGCCTTCCAAATCCGCCTATGTTGCCTGCCAGATACACAGTGCAGCCCTACCAGGACCCCGACAACGTCTTTCAATTTGCGCAGCCACCCGTCGGGCAAAGCATCCATTCATTCACGTGGTCGGCCGGTGCTGTCGCGTTTCAGAGCTGGGTAAGCGATACAGCAGATGCGCTGAGGCCAGGTGATTTGATCGCGAGCCACACGTTCACACAACATCCCGTCGCCCGGTGGCGAGCACGTCCGCTTGAACTTGTGGCTTGATGCCGGTAATCCTCCGTCCGACGGCCAACCCGTCGAGGTTGTGATCGGTGGGTTCAGCTTCACCTCAGCCGAGTAGGTCGAGGCATCAGTTAGCCAGATGGAGGCGCCACCGCCGCCAAAGACTCGAGTGGTACGTCCGGAAGGAGCCTGGTGGTCAGGTCGTCCGACCGACGATGCCGCTCAGGCCCGCACGAGGCAATCAGCCACGCAACGGCTTCGGCCAAAACCCGGAGTGCCGGCAAGGTGGTTGTCAACCCGGATCGTGCTCTCCCGGCCAGGCGGACGTACTCAGCTTCAGACCGTGGTCTGGCCGACAGATAGAGTTCTGTCCTCGCGTTTGCACCCTGCCCGGTCGGCTGCGGTAACGCTACTGTAACGCTTTTGTCTGAGCGATGCCTCAGCTGTAATGCCACCTGTTACGCCACTGTGCGTCTGCGCGTCGGATACTCGCGTCGCTCTGAACACGCCAAATGTCCCAGAAGCACGCCATCAGCGAATCAACTTGTTCAGGTTGAAGACGAGACCAACGTTCCTGGAGTAGACGAGACCAACGTTCCTGGAGTAGCGGCATGCATCAGTATCACCACACTGGGAAATCGACGACCGGCTGTCATGACGGTGAGCTGCATCTACCAAGACCTGCAGCAGCCAGACCGACCGGCCTTCGTCTCACGCCCCGCCAAGCATTGCGCCCTCAGGGAGATGACGGCGTAATCCGGCACCCTGTCGCACCCTCTACGACCGGCGAAGTCGGGCTCCCCCGCTTGGCTGCCGATGCAGGTGTTGCGTGAAGGTGCGCAGCAACGACGAGGACGCACTGCGATACGTCGAAGCACTCGCAGACGCAGAGGCCCAGGACCGATCTCCCGAGATGCAAGCGGCCGCGGACCGCGAGTTTGCGCGGCTGGCGGTATCGGACGAACTCAGCGGTGGCGCGGGTGCCATGTACTTGCGCGAGATCGCTAATCACGACTTGCTGGACCACAAGGATGAGATCGCACTTGCCCAGCGGATTGAAGCGGGTCGAGCCGCCACCGATGTACTGGCCGAAGAACATGCGCCACTCACCGAGGCACATCGGGCGGAATTACAGCAGGTGGCCGAAGCCGGTGAGCGAGCGCGCCAGCAACTCATCGAGTCCAATCTGCGCCTGGTGGTGTCCATTGCGCGACGCTACCTGAATCGCGGCCTCACGTTCATGGACCTGGTCCAGGAAGGCAATATCGGGCTGCAAATTGGCGCTGACAAATACGACTGGCGGCGTGGGTTCCGCTTCAGTACTTACGTGTACTGGTGGATCAAACAGGCCATCTTACGCGCGCTGTCCGACCAGAGTCGCACAATCCGTCTGCCCTCCCATGCAGTTGAGCTGCTGGCGCGAGTGAAGCGCGCGGAGCGTGAATTAGAGGCTCAGACTGGCAAGGAACCGAGCCTCGAGGAAGTTGCCCGGTTCCTCGGGCTGGAGATCGATCGGATAGTCGAAGCGAAGCGAGCGGCGCGGGCACCCTTGTCGATGGAGCAGCCGGTTGGCCCAGACTCGGACATCACGCGCGGCGACCTCCTAGGCGATGAAGTCGCCAGTCATGCCCTTGACCGTGAGTTGGACTCGCAAGAGTTGGCGGTCACCCTGGGCGCGGCGCTGACACTGCTGGACCCACGCGAGCGGAAAGTGCTCGAGCTACGTTTCGGGCTTGAACGAGGCGCGGAGCGCACGTTGACGGAAGTGGCAGCGAGCGAGGGCATGAGCCGCGAGCGGATCCATCAGATCGAGCAAGCAGCCCTTTCAAAACTCAGGCGAATGCCGAGTTTGAGGCGCGAGGTCTCCGAGTACCTGGCTGCCTGAGCTCCTCGACCGTCAACACCCACTGACGTCTCCGCACAGACCAACCTACAGCTCAACCTCGATAGTGACTCCTGCTGCCTGGGCGCAGGATGTGGGTCAAATCGCTGTTCGGCTTCGGGCACCGTCGCGGAATATCAATGCGCGCCACGCAGAGCTAGAGTCACTGATGGTGCCGAACTCGGGCCATGGCCGATCTTGTACAGCGAGATCGAGTCCCCACGGATCGAGTTCGAGCACTCCAGGTCGAAGGCACATAAACCTTACCGAGATCGTCATGCGGCCGCCCGACGGCGGCATCCGGCTGGAGCTGTCGAGGTTCGTTCGGCACGACTCCAGGCCGGGGTTGCCGGCGGCGATCCCCAACGAGCTGGGGTGGGCAATGTCCTTTGAGGTGGGCGATCTCCAGCCTGCCGACGAACCGGCTGGCCGCGGATGGCTATGGGCAGATCGGTGGCATCGGCCAGTACGAGTACACCTAGCGGATGGCCTACGTGCGTGGCCCGGACGGAATCATCGTGTCCCTGGCCACACGCATCGGCTGACGCCGTTGGTGTTCCACGATGCTGGGCGCGAGAAGCTGGCTATCCAGGAGCTGTTGGAAGAAGAGCACGCACCGGTCTCGAGTCCAGCCGCGCGTCGAGAGTCCCTGGTAGACGTCGGGACTGAACAGCGTGGCGAAGATGTCGGTGGCGGTGGCCAGCGTCAGCTCGGGGCAGAGGCCGGGGGCCTTGCCAGCGATGACTTTGAGGAGGACTCGATGCGGCGCTCCTCGTTCAGTTCGAGGAACCCAACTGCGTCGGGGTCGCCGGTCGAGCCGCGCATCGCCGGGATCAGTGGTGCGACGCGCTGGTTGATCGTCGTCCCCTGATCGACGAAGATCCGCAGCGCGTCTTGCGAGGTTGGCGCGGCCTGGAAATCGATCCACCACGGGTGCCCTGTCAGAAGCTCGGCCATGTCCCGGTCCAGCGGCGGCTCCCGCCAGTGGTCGATCCCGACGATGGCCGCTCCGAGCGCCTCCCCTAGCAAGGCTGCTTTCGTCCTGAAGGTGTAGTAAATAGTCGGGACCCCCACATTCGCACTGTCGGCGACAGCCGAGATCGTCGTTCCCAGATACCCGTTCGCACAGAACAGGTCGTAGGCTGCCTGGACGATGCGTCGTCTGGTCGCCACGGCCCGGCGGGCGCGGGTTCCAGCGATCAGCATGAGGCTCCGACTGGACACATGTTCGATATAGTCTTATTATTGCGAACGCCTTACCGACGTTGGCCGTCAGGTGCTGGCCATGAACATCTTGTTCGCATCGATGCCATTCGACGGGCATTTCCTGCCCATGACTGGACTTGCCCAGCGGCTGCGGCGTGACGGCCACGACGTCCGCTTCTACACCGGTCCTAGTTACGCGCACAAGCTGCAACTGGTGGGCGTGCCGCACGTCCCGTTCCGTCGGGCGGTCGAGATCAACAGCAAGAATGTGGCCGAGTGTTTTCCCGAGATTGGCAGGCTCAAGGGACGCGAGCGAGTTGCCTTCGACGCCGAAAAGATCTTCTTCAGCAACATCCCCGGCCATGCCGTTATCTAGCTCGATGCGCTCAGGGGTGGGGGTTCGAGACGCAGCTCACGGCAGCGAACATACGCGGCCGTCCGAACGCGATCCAGCGCACGGTCGTGAGGCACCACCGCAGCGGTCAGCCAGTGGACGAGCTTGTCGGCATCTTCAACGCTCGTCTCGCGGACACCGAGAGCGGTGCGAATCTGGACCCGGTGACACTTGATCGCGCGGCCATGCCAGTTGTAGGCGACGTAGGTCTCGGCTGGGACGCCCACCTGCCTGGCCAGATGCCCCACGATGGTGGCCGGTATTTCGCGCTTGCTGGCAGGGAAGCGACCTTCGCGGCGGAAGAAGGTGAGCAACGCCGCGAATCCGAGGCGAGTCCCGCGCGTTTTGTTGGCGAGCAGGGATTGATCGCTCGGCTCCAACATCCACTCCGCTGTCAGTTCATTGTCGTCCCACAAGCGCTTCACCGCGTACTCCCGGTTTGCAAACTACCGCGTCGGGATCGCTGTCGAGGCACCGTCCAGATCGCGACGCCGCGCTTACGCCGCGCTTACGATGGTGCGCTACAAGAGTCCAGGTTTGAAATGGGCGCCGGCGAACCATCCGATGGAATGTTAAACGCAAGGACCGTGAATGATCGTCAGCCGCCTGGCTCCAGCCTGGCTCTGTCGTCGACGTCGGCGCGTGTACCGTCAAACTCAGCGGCCAAACCGCGTTCTGTTAAACCTGTCCGCAAGCGCTGGCAGCCGCCTGAGGGGTTGGCACCCGAGGAGATCGGCGCGATTATCGAGGCCGCGGCGACCGAGCGCGATCGTCTGCTGCTCACCACGCTCTGGGGCACGGGGAGCGCGCATCAGCGAGGTGTTGGCGCTGCGTCCACGAGATATCCATCGCCAGGGGCTCGTCCTACTGAATCTCAAGAACCCGAGCCGACTGGTCAAGACCGCCCACCTCTCAGCCGCCCACGCTGGTCTTCCCGGCGATCTGCTCGCTTCGGCGAGAGACAACGGGCTCGCCGATGACGAGCCGCTGTTCTTCTCACGGCAACGCACTGCGGACGGTCGTCGTAGAGCGATCGATCGAGTGCGGGCCTGGCAGATCGTGAAGTCTGCTTCAGAACGAGCCGACATGCGCGTGTTGGCTCTGCGCGCAACCGGCCACGGCGCAGTCGGCGAGCCGGCCCCAGTACACCCGCACCTGTTTCGTCACGCACGTGTGCGCCAGATCGTGCGTCACACCAAAAGCCTCGCGCTTGCTCAGAAGCAAGCCGGCCGGGCACGCTTGCACACCGAATACCTCTCTCTGAGCGACACCGAGGCAGCGCAGCCCACGCACGGCGTTCCTGCGTGATGCGGAGCCGGTCATGGTGAATCTTGTGGGCGTCTGGCGACTCAAGTCCATTGCTTTCGTCGCGCAGGAGACGGGTGAGCGCCTCGACTTTTATGGTGCCGATCCGTTCGGGTACATGGTGTTTGACCCCACCGATCGCATGCTGGTCCTGATGACAGCTGGCGGCCGTACCCCAGCCGAATCAGCCTCCCAGATGGCGTCCTTATTCCAGTCCATGGGTGCGTACACCGGTCGGTGGTCGATCGATGGTGAGAAGCTCGTGACAGAGGTGGACGGTGCCTGGGACCCGAGTTGGGTCGGGACCGAACAAATTCGTTACTGCACCTTTGACGGCCACACGCTCTCGCTACGCTCGATGCCACTGGAACATCCAGCTTTTCCGGGCCAGCAGGTCATCGGAGTTTCCGACTGGCAACGCGAATCATGACGTACTCGTGAGTGCGCGGAACGATGACGTGTGCGAAGCAGGTTGTTTACGGCCAGCGCCTGGAGAGATGCGGCCTGACCGCCGCGATCACGAAACTCTCGGACAGGATGCGCGTCCGCGTGCCGCCCATCGTGCGCCACTTTGCACTTCATGACACGAATGTTGGGATAAGGCCGTTTAGCAAGTGCGGGATGACCAACCCTTCTCGGGGCGAATTGCACCGACAGTCTTAAGCGAGAACTGGCGTTCCGTTGGCGTAGGGCCTCAGGGCAGCGTGGACCGCAAAGTTCAATGGGGTTGCGACACCGAACTCGCGACCCATACGCACGGCTGCACCGTTGATCGCATCGAGCTCCAGGCGTCGGCCCTGAACGAGGTCAAAGTACATCGAGCCCCGCGCTGTTGGAGTCATGGTGGCGACGCTTCGGACGACCTGTAGCAGACGCTCGACTGTGCCGCTTTCGAATGCGACATCTTTGGCCTGTCCGATGGCCTCAGCCTCAACCATGATGCCCTCGGCCAACTCCGCCGTCTCTGGGCAGTCGAATATCTGCTGGTACGTCAGCCGCGTCAGTGAACTGAGGCCGAGCGCCGCGCAGGAGATGATGAACTTCTCCCAGATCTCACGCCGGACATCTGGGCTGATTGCCGCGTCGATGCCTGCCCCGCGGAGGACTCGCTGAAGTCGTTCCACCTGGATGCTGGACCCGCCCACCATTGCGCCGAGGTTCAGCGGGATCCGAGGAGTCTTCTGTTCGACGACACCGGGCGCAACGAGGGTCCCCCCGCCCAGCACCACGCCCCCGAGCACCGCCGTGGTGCCGAACACCGCGGCAACCTGATCAGGAGCATCAACGCCATTCTGGATCGTCACCGCTAGTGTATCGGGCCCAATGAGTGGCGCGGATTGACGAGCCGCGATGTCCAGGTCATATGTCTTTACGCAGAACCAGACCAGGTCGACAGGGTCGACCGCGCTCGGGTCGTCCGTTGCCGATACCGCCAGATGCAGCTCGTCTGTGGGACGTTTGACAGTCAGCCCATTGGTGCGGAGTGCCTGCAGATTGGCACCGCGCGCGATAAAGGTAACGTCCTCGCCGGCGTGCGCCAGGAGACCACCGAACAAGGCACCGAGCCCACCAGCCCCTATCATCGCAATTCGCATCGTCCAGCCCCTTGCGTGTTCCTGCCCGTATATCGCCCACACAACCGATTCGCGCTGAAATTACGCCGCGTGCTGCGCTAACGGCGCGGGTATCCTGGCGCGGTTATCGGTCGACGATTGGCCGATAGGATATCCAGAAGCGGCGTCGGCTGATTGGTAGACGCTGAGAAAGTAGTGCGGCAGTGCAAGGGCAGCGCGACGCGGTCAGCAAATGTACTCAGTACGCACGGGTATGGCGGCTCACCGGGGCGGGGTGACGCCTGCCGGCAGACCCGCTGGTCAGACCGAGGCCCAACCGAGGGCTTCGCACCAGACAATGGCCTCGAAGGCGTCGGGTCGGTCGGCCCAGTGCTGCACCTCGGCAGCCATGGCCTCCAAGCCGGCCGCGTCGATCCATCCGGCCGCGACAGCCTGCTGGGTGAAGTCCGCGAGCAGCCACAAGTAGGTCTTGGCCCACTGCTTGGTGGCCTCAGCTGTGCCGGGGTAAGTGCCGCCGACGTGGCATGAGGCCGTGACCGACGCCTCTGTGCGCGCGAAGCCGGCTTCCAGCAGCAAGGCGCGCTGGTGGCGGGCGTACTGCAGGCCCGCGCCGTTGCTGGTCATGACCTGTCGCAGAAGCGCGCGGAACTCCTCCAGCAGTGGCGTGGTGGGCGCTATTAGCCAGGAGTCCCAGTCGAGATCTCGGATCGCGACGATCCCGCTTGGCCGCAGTACGCGCCGCATCTTGCGCAAGGCATGCCCGGGCTCGCTGAGGTGCAGCAGCAGGCCATTGGCGAAGACCGCATCGAAAGAGCCGTCGTCGAACGGGAGCTGGTAGACATCTGCTACCTGGAACTCCGCGTTATCGGTGCCGTGTTTTGCCGCGAGCGCAAGCGCGACCCGGAAGTGGCCGTCCGACCGGTCGATGCCGGCCGTGCGCCCTGGCGCCACGGCTTCAGCCAAGCCCACGGTAATCGAACCGGGGCCGCAACCACAGTCCAGGACCTCAGCGCCCGGCCGCAGGTGCGGAAGCAAGAATCCCGCGTCGATGGCCGCGGTTCGACGACTGAGCACCCGCGCCATAAACTCGCCATGCCCATGCGTGTACGTCTCACGCGCGCGACCCTCATCAATCACGCGCTCCTCCTTGCGTCCGGACGCCCCCGCGCCGGACCGCGGCGGAGATTGGCGGCTGAGCTACCGCGTACGCACCAACTCTACACACTGATCGATTCAGTCATCTGCCAGCACAGCTATGGCGATGCCCTGATGTGTACAACGCGAGACGTCGATCAACCGACCGGTGAGCGTTCGGTGGGGTGGCGTCCGCAAAAGCCTGCAAGGCGATCATAGAGCGGCGCGTCCTCCGCTACAGGAACCTCGGGGCCGAAGCCCCGGCCGCGGAAGCGTTCGAGATTGTCGCGCGCAAAATCGAGCGCCGCTTGGCCTACGTCTGGATCGAGGTCGGTCGATTGGCCGGTAGCGCTGGCGAGGTCCCAGCCGTGGACCGTCTCACTAAAGAGGTGCATGCCACTTGCCCAGGTGGCCGCGACCTCGCCCCTGCCAAGCTGTAGCGTGCCGGCGGTGCCGCGCTGGCGCCAGGCGGCCAGGAGCCGGTCGGAGGCCGTACCGTAAGCGTCTGTCCAGTTCCTACCGATCAGGTCGGCGTCAGTCGAAGGTCGCTCCCCGCCACCGACCGACGCGGTGAAGTTTTGCGTGTCAAACACAGTGTGGTTTACGAGCGCGCGAACGTCCCACTCGGTGCACGGGGTTGGCAGACTTTCCTGGTCCGGGCGAATGTGGGATATGATCGCGCGAGTTTGCTCAAGCGCTCGCGCAAGCAGAGCAAGTGAGTCCCCAGCCATGACCACCAAAATGTACCTCGCCCGGTTGAACCGTCAAGGCGTACAGCAAAGGTTGGGGCACGTACGGCCGAGCAGGCGTCGGGCTTTGCCGACACCGCCCCCAAGTTGCCGTGACGCGCCTGAGCTTGGTGGAACTGCTACGCGAAGAGGAGGACGACGGCGCCGGTCGGTGTGGCCGGAGCGACTTGATTTCGCAACCGCTGAGCTCGGGAGTTGAAGATGCAACTCCGGCTCGAACTATGCCAAGTCGAGCGGTCACCTTACCGGCGGTGGGCCCGTGGCTTCTCTAAACAAGCGCGGGGAGAGGAGTGCAGGGCTATTGTGCGCCGAAGCCGTAGGCAGCTAAACCACGCCACTGACAGGAGTGATAACGTTCGCGCGATGGCGCGCGTTATCGGGCGCTCGGGATCGCAACGGGATGTGACCGTGGCAAGCAGATCCGAGTTGGTTTGCCGTCGTAGAGCACGACTCGGACCCGGTGGTTGACGCAAGTTGGTGAAGCCGAACCCGACATCTTCAACCCGGCGCTGCCCGCCACGGCACGCTGGCCTGAAGAGTCCGAGTACCACTGTGAGGCGGAGGGATCCATAGTCGAGTTCCGAAAGTTGGACCAGACCGAGCTGGCGCGCGTCGCCGAGATCGACCGTAGGGAGCGCATCAACGTGCTCTACGAGCAGCATGGCACTCAACTCGTGGCGCGCCACGGCAACTGGAGCGCGTCCGCCTGGGATCCGGAAGGTCACGGCGGATACTCCGTCGAGGCCAAGGTGCACGAGCTCCAGCACTACGTCGACAACGGCGGGGTCGCGCTCGGTGCGCTCGCCGGCGGGCGGCTGGTTGGCATCGGTGTCGTCGTGCCACACCTTCGGCCCAGAATCGCGCAGCTGGCATTTCTCCACGTCAGCGCACCGTGGCGTGCGACCGGTATCGGCGGCCGTCTGTCCGAGCAGCTCGAGCAGATCGCCCGCACTGCCGGCGACTCCGACATGGTCGTCTCGGCGACGCCATCGGAAAACACCGTGCGGTTCTACCTCGGTCGCGGCTTTCAGCCCATGGCAGATCCCTTGGCCGAGCTGTTCGAACTCGAACCCGAGGACGTGCACATGCGCAAGAAGCTTTGAGCGCTCATCGGATCTCAGCCGGGTGTGATGGCGGGGTTGCGCATCAGCGGCGTCGACAGCAGGCACACCGTCTTCACGGAAATTGGCGAAAACGCCTCAATCCAGCGTCCGCAAAATCACGCCACTAACAGGCAGTGAGCGCCTTGGCCTTGGAGCCGCTCCATTCAGACCTGGTCAATCACCTCTAAGACCATGATCGGCTCAGGTTGAAGGCCTAAAGTCTGCCGACGTGCCCTGGCATCCGAGGAAGGCGCGAAGCTTGCTTGTTCTTCCGTATCCCAAGTACTGATGGTCACCACACGCCCATTTGTGCGGTTGACACCGACATACGCATTGCGAAATCCGGGACGGTCGCTGGCAGCTGCGAGTGCAGTTTGGAGGTCGCCCAGTATGTCGCCCAGTCGGCTTGAGTCGATGTTTCCTTGGCCCAGTCGGATGTACATGGCAGCAGAGTACTGCTGGGCTGCCCATGGGCTGACTGGCGTAACAGGATCTACGGACAAGACGCCCTCTAGACCTCGTCGAAGGCGATGTCGGAAATGCCTCCACACGCACCTTCGGTCCCCACCCGATCTAGCCGCTTCGAGTGGTGCCTCCGGTACCATGCGGACTAACGCGACGCGTGGAGGCACAGCTCACCACGACGTATATGCAGCTTTCGGCTACTGACAGGAGCGCCAAAATAATTCTGAGCCAAGTTGAGTGTAGCCGCCCAAAGGTTGATAGCCGACGCAGCTATCAAACGTGAGTGTCCACATAACGGCATAGAGCAATTCACCGAAGGTTGGTCCGAGGATGGGCGCCAGGGACGGATGCAGGATGGCCGGCTGCTGAGAGCCGAAGCGCGCGGTCAGATAGGCCTGTTCGCGCTCCTTGGCATAGGCGCCCGGCCGCCACAGTGCCAGCAACTGCGCGAGGTCCTCCAGTGACGCCAGTGGCGGGCGGGCGCTGCCGTCGGCGGCTTCGCGCACGCGACGGAGCACGG
>JAFAOS010000032.1 GCA_019247515.1 Chloroflexota bacterium
GGCTCTCCCGCGCTTCCGGTGAATGAAGGCACTGGGGGTGTGAAGAGCGGGACACCCCGTCTGGCATCACGCCGCCCAGATGATCCGCCGCTTGAGGAGTCGCGTGGAGGCCCGTCCGTAGCCCTGGCGTTTGGTCAGCTTCACCTGTGTCACAGTGCCTTCCACTGGACCGGTCGACCATGGCAGCGTCAGGCCATTGACGACCGCGGCTCGATCTGCCCGAATTCTGGAGCTTTCGGAGGATGCTGCTGACGTGGCTGCGCACGGTGGCTTCGCCCACCACCAGCGAGTTGGCGATCTCCTGGTTGCTCATGCCACGGGCCAACAGCCCCAGGACCTCCAGTTCACGCTCGGAGAGCGGCTCGGTGGTCTTGGGTTGCGTGGCCTGCGCGGGCCGGTTGAGCTCCTGCAGCACCATGCGGGCAACGGCCGGATGCAGGACCGTTTCGCCGCGCTTGGCCTGCCGAATGGCCTGCAAGACATCCTCTGGCGTCCAGTGTTTCAGTAGGTAGCCGAGAGCACCAGCCTTCAGCGCCGGGAAAACGTCTTCCTCCGCAGCATGGCTGGTGAGCACGACGATTCGGATCTCCGGCTGCCGCGTGGTGATCTGGCGTGTCGCTTCGATGCCGCCTATGCCCGGCATTTCGAGGTCCATCAGCACCACGTCCGGTCGGAGCCGGTCCGCGGCGTGCACCGCCTGGTCGCCACCCTCTGCTTCGCCGACAACCTCGATGCCGGGTTCGCGCTCCAGGAGCGCGCGCATGCCTTTGCGGACCACCGCGTGGTCGTCCACCAGCAAGACGCGGATCGCACTCGGAGCTGAGCTCAACGAGGAAGTGTAGCGCTGACTCGCGCGCCCTCACCTGGACGACTCTCCATACGCAGCGTTCCGCCGAGGTGCTGGACGCGTTCGCGCATGCTGGTCAGGCCAAAGCCACCGGCCCCATCGAGATCAGGCGTGAAGCCGATGCCGTTGTCCTCGATGCCCAGGACGACCGCGCTCTGCGAGACTGAGAGGCAAAGACGAACGCGCGTGGCGTGGGCGTGCTTCAGCACGTTGTTCAGCGCCTCCTGGGCGACTCGGAACAGTGCTTGCTCGGTTGGCTGTGGAAGCCGTTGGGCATCGGAGTGGTCCTCCAACTCGGTGATCAGGCCCGCACGCGTCTCGACCGCCTGCAGTCGCGCCTTCAATGCGCCGACAAGTCCGAGTTCGTCAAGGAGCGGCGGGCGCAATTCAAAGAGCAGCAGTCGCATCTCACCAAGCGCTTCCTGGAGTGTCTCTCGCACTTCGTGCAAATTCGCCCCCGCTGGTTCGACGTCCCCGTCGGCGAGCGCACGGATGGCGGCTTCGGCATAGAGCGACGCCCCGTACAGGGACTGGGTAACCGAGTCGTGCAAGTCACGTGCAAGCCGCTCGCGCTCCTCGAGCGTGGCTGCTTGTCGCGCCCGTTCATGGAGTTCCGCGTTTTCGAGAGCGACGGCTGCCTGTCGCCCGATAGCCAGCGCCAACTCCGCATCAGGTGGTCCGTACGCACACACCCGTGAGTTGGCCACACTGAGCATGCCGATTGGCTGGCCGTGGGACACCAGCGGAACCCACATGAGCGAGCGGATGAAGCCGTACGGGCCGCGTTCGAGCTGTACGCTGTCTGCCCGAACCAGCCGTCGAAACAGCTGGGCTTCGCTCGTTTCGGCGCGCACGTCGCCAGGATGATGGGCTCGTCGCGACTGAGTCGCTCCCAGATTGGCTGCATGTCGACGACCTGGTAGCTCATAGACTGCGCGTGGTCGCAGGAGAACGACGCCGGTCCTCGCATGTGCGCGAACACGAGGCGGTCCCTGGCAGCGTCGAGCGTGAAAATGACCGCTCCGCGGTAGTCGACCACGTTGCCGAGCGCATCCAGAATGGCGTCCAGGAGCGGCTGCCTCTCCAGGTTCGAGGCGACCGAGCGTGACACCGTGAGCAGGCTGGCCAGCTCATTCGAGCGGTGTTCCGCTTCGGCGCGGAGGCGCTCGCGTTGCTCCACGATCTGCTCCTCACGCGCGAGCACGCGAGCCATGAGCCAGACCAGCACGATGCCGACCAGCCAGGACGTCCAGGCAGCCCAGTTCACCGAGCCGTAGACGAAGTCGAGCGCAACACCAAGCGCGATCGTGGCCAGGGCGAGGCTGATTGCCAGTGTGTTTTCCAGCCGCGAACCGACCACGCCGACCCACGCCAGCATCAGGATCACGAACAACTCGTTGGCGCTGGCGTGGCCGAGCGCGGTCAGCCAGAGATTGGGCACAATGACCGCGAGGATCAGCAGCAGCCTGGGCCAACCAAGGTTCCCCAACTCCAGTGCCCAGGCGGCAGCCATGATGGTCGCGGCGACAGGCGCCGCGACGTGATGGCTTTCGGGCATCGGGTCCGTAAACGCTGTCGCCGCGGTAATGACGGCGAGGATCGCCACGACACCGGCGAGCCATGGCCGCAGCCAGCGCAGTGGCTCGGAGAGCGGTCTGGACCGATTGATTCGGATCAGAGGCCGAGTGCCTCCAGGAGTTCGGCCGGCTGACCGGCCTTCAGGACGAACGCGTCCGCGCCCGCGGCGACCGCGTCGTCGCGCCGTTCGGCCGCCAAACTATGGATGACGACACGCAGCCTCGGCCAGCGGCGCTTGATTTCGACAGTCGCGGCTATGCCGTCGAGGCAGGGCATGCGCACATCGAGGATGACGAGATCAGGTGCGAGGTGCTGGATTGCGTCGATGCCCTCTTGGCCGTCCGAAGCTTCGCCAACCACCTCGACTCCGGGCTGCGCTGAGAGCAAGGCGCGAAGCGCGCGGCGCGTGCGCATTCGATCGTCTGCGATGAGCAGCCGAATTCGGGCACTAGGGTCTCCTCGGTAGGCCGCGTTCATAACCCTTCAAGTGTCGCCGACGACGGCCCGTCGTGGCGTCGCACGAATGCATGGGTTCGCTCGTGCCGTGCATACGACATTTGTTGGATCGGCTCACGAGCATATTCATAGACAACCGTTGTTCCTCGCTATCTGCACGGCCTCTGCGCGTGTGCGCAGGTCGTGTCCCGTCAAGTGGGGGCTTTTGACTTTGGTGGTTTCTCTCGGGAGGTGATCGCTAGGCTGCCTCGACCAGAGTTCGAGCGGAGAGCGGGTCGGATAGCGGTGAAGGGTGGAGCTTGGCCAGCGATTCTGCGCTGAAGTACCGGCGGGCAATCTGCCACTCGGCGTTCTGCTCCGCGAGGATGGCGCCTACCAGTCGAATCACAGCACGATCGTTGGGAAAGATGCCCACTACGTCGATGCGGCGCTTGACATCCTTGTTGGGTCGTTCTTGGGGGTTGTTGGACCAGATCTGACGCCAGTGCTCTTGTGGGAACGCCAGATACACCGCACAGCGCGTGCGCACGCCGAGGTCCCCTGACCAGCCACCACTGAGATCGGCCGACCACCTGCGGCACCAGACGCGCTCAATTGAGCGTCCTGGCTCATCGTGAAAATCCAAGTCCTCCGCGGGCGCCGGTGCTCGCCAAATCGCGCAGGCGGGAGCTCCGGCGGCGTACGAGACGGTCCGGCGTTGCTACTGGCCCGCGGCGGGCGACCGGAGCGCGCGCCGAGCCTTGGCATAGTCACCGCGCGGCACAATCGCGGTCACGATCGTCGCAAAAACGTTGAACACAACCATCGCCGTCAATAGCACCGATCCACCCGGGATCCCGCTCGCCCAGGCGTACCAGCCAATGAGCACCGAGCAGATGGCGGTCGACGTCTCGCCCGCCGCATACATGGCTGCCCGCCCCACGGGCGACGCCTGCCGCACGCTCTGCTGGTCCGTCAGCGCGGTGAACGTGGGTAGCACCTGCATGAGTTGGCGGACTCCGGGTGGGTAATCCTGCGGATGATCACTGCCACGAAGCCCGAAGCCACGGAAGCGAATTCCGACCGCCCGTCCGACGGCCCAGTGAGCGCTAGCGTGGCAGCACACGTAGACGAGGAACCAGCCGAGTAGCACTGTCGCCAGTTGGGCTCCTTTGTCAAGCACGACGTGTGCGGCAGCGTACACCAGGCCGATGCCGAGCAGCAGTCCTGCTGCCTGGATGGCGATACCAACTGTCTCGCTCAGGCGAGCCCAGAAGGCCGGCCGGGGCGGGACCGAGGATGTCGAGCTAGCTCTGGACATCTCTGAGGGTAGTGTGGGCTGGCCGTATGTCTAATGTCGGTAAGCACACTGCGGCATGCGAACTCCGCTGACCGCGCGCATTCTCGGAGCGACGCGCTGCTAGCCATGGGACGTTTGCACGCCTGGAATCACGCGACATGGGACCTAGCTCCAGGATAGCCGTGCGCAAGATGTCTTTGCGCGCGACCGTCAGCCGCGTTTGGAGGGCGGCGAAGTCGCTGGTGTTAGCCAGCACCTTGAGTTCATTGGGCTGAAGCGTCCAAGCTCAGTCAGCTCGTCCCGCGTCCACTGCAGGCGACCGGTGCTGGTGGTTGAGCGATGCAGCGGGCGATGTCAGGCGATGTGCTCGTCGAGCCAGTCGAACATGCGTTGCTCGGTGAGCTCGCGCGCCAACGGTTGGCAGTGGTAGCTCGCCCCTTCCTGCTGCGTGAAGCGCGCGAGCGTCGAGCCGGTCACGAGCGCGGCCAGCTCGGCCGGCTGGCCGGTGAAGAACTGCTCGCCGTCGGGATTGGTGACGTAGAGCGGCGTGGTGATCTGCCCCGCTACCTTGGTCACATCGTATTTGGCCACCTCGTCGAGGACAGCCGAGTACCCTTTTACACCGTAGGGTCGCGCGCGGAAGGCCCAGGTCTCACGCGCGGCTCCGGCATCGGGCGCGGACAAAGCCTGGCGCATGTACTGGTCAAAGTCGGTCTTGTCCCCGGAGCGGTAGAGCGCGATCAACTCCGGCGGAAGGTTGGTGAACCACGACCGGCTAACGCACACGACGCCGGCGTCGGCGATCGCTGCCGCGAACCGGTGCTCGAAGGCGAGCGCGCGCGCGACCCAATAGCCGGCTTGGCTGACGCCGTACAAAGCGAGCCTGGAGGCGTCGACATTCACCTCGTGCACAGCCAGACGGGCCCATGGGCCGGCCGTATGCGACGTTCTCACCGATGCGTTCACGCGGAGATTGCTGGCGGTGAGCTTGACCTACGACGAGCCGAGCTATCGTTCGTGCTACCTGGTGCTGCTGGAGTGCGTGCGGCGCTGGGGCCGACTGCCAGACACGAGCGTGGTCGACGGCGGCGCCGAGTTCCGCAGCGACGGCTTCGAAACGGTGGCTGCCGCGTGTGGGATGACCATCCGCCAGCGCCCGGTCGCAGCAGCACGACATGGCTCGGTCGTCGAGCGGCTGTTCGGTAGCAGCAACAAGCAGTTCGTCCACA
>JAFAOS010000092.1 GCA_019247515.1 Chloroflexota bacterium
CCGACGGCGCGGATCAGCTCGGCTGCGGCGTGTGCCAGGAAGTCGCCGATCGACGTGCTCTGGCCGAGCGCCCGGCCGCCCTGCTGCAGCGACGCCCATGAGCTGGCAAGATTGCCATCCGAGCTGATGCGCGTGTAGAAGTTGCTAAGGGCCGCTTCGAGCGTGTTGATCGCATCTTGCGGCGCCCCGGCGCCCAGCGCGGCGGTCGCGCTTTTACCGCCCGATGACGACAGGCCGGACTGGAACTTTTGAATGCCCCAGCTGGACTGCGTCGCTTGCGAGCTGCTCGACCCGCCACTCTTCGGCTGCGCGGTGAACAGCGTATGGCTGGTGGCGCCCCCGCCCTGGAACTGGGTGACCCCGGCGCTCCCACCGAGGTGATTCGCCAGCGTGTTGAACGTATCGCCAATCGACCCTTCGGCCTGTTTGGCAAAGGCGTCGATGCTGGGGATGGCGCTCTGTTTGATGGCAGCCGCCAGACCCGGATACGCGGGGTTGCCCGGAATGCCGCTGATGCGATTGTTGAGCTCCTTCAGCAGGATCTGCTGGGTCTTGATGATCTCTTCGAAGTGGAACAGCACGCTGAGGGCTTCGATGACTTCTTCGATGAGATGTCCCAGCTCGACGAAAAAGCTGCCGATGGCCGAGGCGGCCTCTTCGATGCCGTTGATGACGGCCCTGAAGACGTGGGCCACCCCATCGACGATAAGGCGGATGCCAGCGTAGACGTCCTCGGCGACGCTGACGATGACGTGGGTGACGGTGGCGGCGGCATGCTTGATCCAGCCCCAGAAGTCGCTCCACCAGCTGCCCAGGTGCAGCGTGCCCGCCTGAGCGGCGGCCAGCACGCGCGGCGTGGCGTACTGGCTGGTGTGCCAGTCCTGGCCGTCGAGCGCGTCGATGGCCAGGCTCGCCTCGGCCACCGTATGGCTGGAGAAGGTGGGGGGCCGCTGGCCGGCGTTGTCGCGCGAGTAGCTCAACCCGGCCGGTTGACTGACGGTCACCGCGCGCACAGTCGCGGTGTTGACCGCCGAATACTGGCTGCCCGGCTGGTCCCTGTACGCGATGTACTTGTCCGGTCCAGTGGTCGCCTGCAGGCTCCAGGTGGCCTGCTTGCCGCCGCTGGCGGCGCTGGTCACGCCCACAGACCCAGTGAACTTCTGGATCGCGCTGGCCACTTGTGTCGGCTGGTTGTCCTGCTTCTGGTCGTCGGTGAACAGGTACGCGCCCCCGTTGGCGCCGCCCTTCTGCACGGCGCCGTACTTCTGGGCGGTCTGCAGGTTGACGCGGGTGGGGTCGTCGGCGCCTGCCTGGCCGGCGTCGGTGGCATGCGCGGTCGCCACCCGGTTGTGGAACTCGCGATCGGGCTGGACGATAAGGCGCTCGTACGAGCCCATGAAGGCCGCCCAGACGCGCAGGGGCACCGCGGACATATCCGGCTTGTCGCCGCCGTCGTTGGCCACGCTGCCGGACACAACGGTGAGCGTGCCGTCGGTGCCGGTTTGGACGGCAGCGTACTGGCTGTCGTCGGACCGATCGTGTAGCTCTGGTCGTTGATGCGGACCGTGATGTTGTTGTCGGCCCAGACCTTGACCGCCTCGTGGGCCATGGGCGCTTTGTGGCTGTCGACCAGGGTCAGGTGGGTCTGGTAGCGGGCAACCCCGTTGGGCGTCGAGTCGCCGTCGAAGTCCTGCATCAGCTGCGAGTCGACGATGAAGTCGCGCAGATCCTGGACGGCCTGGTCTACTCGGATGGCCAGGACCTGCGGTACTGCGAGCGTGTGAGATGCCGTGTTGACTACCCAGTCGCCGCCGACGTATACGATGCCATTGCTGGCGCCAGCCGACAGGGCGAACGGCGCTGTCTGGGCCGTCGAGATGCTGATGTTGTTGCCGCTGGCAGGATCGAAGACCGTCAGGTCGTTCGTGACCGCATAGACCGCGCGATTGCTGACCAGGACCACGCCGTTGTAGACGACGGGTGTGGTGTAAATCCCATTGCCGCTGTTTGGCGGGACCGCAAACGGCGTATTCGAGACGTTCTTGAGCTGCGCGTCGAGCCCGTACAGCATTCCATTGCTGGCGCCGAACCACAGCACGCCGTTGGCGAAGGTCAACCCGCTGGTCACGCTGTGATTGGGGTCGCCGAGGTTGAATGACGGCGCCGTCTGCGGTGCGGGCACGTCCACGCGCCACACCTGGTTGCCGCCATTGACGAACAGCACCGCGCGGTGCTGGCCGTTGTCGGTGACTTGTGCCATGAGCGGCGAAAAGCCGCCGAACTCGTCGAACGCGTAAGACGGGGCAACTTGCGAATTGTTCACGGCCGTGCGCGTCAAGCCCTGCCCGTCGCTGGCCCGTGCCTGAATCAACCACAGTTGTTGATAGCTGCCGCCTGGAGCGCTGACCCACCACGCGGCGTACAGCTGCCCGTCATAGATGACCGGCGGTGGCAGCGCGTGTGTGTCCCGCGACACGATGTCCACGGAGTTCGACCAGCGCAGCGTGGGCGTGGCGTCGCGCGCCGTGCCAGTGTCGTACACGGCGATGGTGTTGACGTTATCGGTGAAGCACAGCAACGTGCCCGACAGCACCGGGCGGGTTCTGACCACCATGCCGTTGGGCGGGGTGATCCGCCAGCGCACCCTGGTCAGGTCGCGCGCGTCCAGTCCCAACACGCTGGTAGGCGGCGTAGGCGTGGCCCTCGTCGTCACCCCGACGATCACGACCTCGTGGACGGGATCGTAGATCGGCGGCTGGTAGGCGGTTGCCGCCGGTGCCAGCGCCGAGCGCGACACTTCCTGGCCCGTATGAGCATCGACCGCCACTACGGTGTACCTGGGCGGAGGGAGGTTCGGATCCACGTTGGCGCCAGGGTAGTAGTCGATGAAGTACAGATTGTTCAGACCCTGCTCGAGTGGACCGCCGACCATGGTGTACTGCTGCGCCGTCTTGAAGACGTACGGCGACTGGTACCGATAGAGCTGGGTGGTACCGTTCTGGCTGGTCAGGCAATGGGCCGCGCCAAAGCCGGTGCTGCCGACCTTGTGCACACTGGCCTGGGTCGGCACCGTATCCGGCGGCTGCTGCCCCTCCGATATGAAGCGGAAGGCGTGCGGGTCGCTGCCGTTGCAGCTCCAGACCGTGCCGTCGTAGTTGGCGGCCAGGTCGGCCGCAGCCCCGACCAGCGGCACCGCCTGCAGCCCGCCCTTGGCCAGCTGGTGGACGGCATTGCCAGTGTCGCGTGTCCAGACCTGGCCCTGGCTGCCGACCGCCACCTGCGCCAGAGCCGATCCATGCTGCGCCACTCCCTTCCAACCGCCGCCGTTCCACTGGACGAGCTGCTGGGAGCTGGACCTGGGCACGGCGAACACCGAGCCGTCTGCACCGGCCGCTACCGAGAGCGCGTCGCCGGGTTCCTGTGTCCAGCGCGTGCCGTCGTGGCTGACGACGGCGCCGCCGGTGCTGGCCGCCCACAGGCCGCCGACCCGCCCGCTCGGGGCATGCTGCAGGACGGGGTGCCAGCTGGCCGGCCAGGTATTGGCCTTAGCAACGGAGGGGATGTACAGCGAGGCCGGCGCAGCGCCGAGGTTGTCCGGTACGTACGGTGCGTCCTCCGCGTCTACGTCGGGCGTGCTGGTCGGGGTTGGCGAGGGGGTTGTGGACTGGGTGGGCGTGGGGCTGGCCGTGTCCACCGCGGTGGGCGAGCCCGTGGGTTGGGGGGTGGGCGTGGCGCTGGCAGTGGCGGTCGGTTGCGGTGTGCCGGCCGTCGAGGTCGGCGTGGGGGTGGCCGTGCCCGCGGGCTGCGCTGTCGCGTTGGGCGTGGGCGTGCTGGTCGCGCTGCCAGTTGGGCTCAGGCTCGGCGCGGCGCTGGCGGTGGCCGCCGCCAGCAGCAGCGGTGCAAAGACGTGCGCCTGGTCGGTAGTGTTCGCTTGGGTGTCGGTCGGGGTCGCGTCGATCTCGGCCGGTCGCGGCGTGGCCATGTCACTCGCCTGTGCGGCGGGTGTGTCGGTCGCCTCGGATGTGGAACCCGCCGGCTTCGCTTCGCTACTGCTACCCGGGGTGCGGTAGACCAGCACCTGCGGCCCTTTGAAGGCGTACGTATTGCCAGCGGCCGGCCCCCCGACGCAGCAGAAGCCGCCGTCGAAGCCGTCGCCGAGCCACTCGCTGGGCAGCGATTGGAAGACGGCCTGCTGATTGAGCTGCGTCGGTACGCTGACTGCTACCTGCGGGCGGCTGAAGTCGTATGTGACGAACTGACCGCCACGGATGAACAGCACCGTGCTACGGCCTATCGAGAAGACCGCGTCAACCACGCCGTCCTTCCAGTCGGCGGTCTGCGACCAGCCCGGCAAGCTCGTGAGTGGCTGCGCCGTGGGCGGGCTGGCGTCGCTGGTCGCTGCTGAAACGCCGGCCCAGGGCACACCGATGAAGGTGCCGCCGCGGAACACGTACAGCTGGCCGTTGGCCCACGCCGCACCCTTGACCCCCAGCTTGTAGCTGGCGGGTAGCGTGGGCCACAGCTCGGCAATGGTGCGCAGTGGGGTCTTGCCGTCGGCCACGAACACCTCGGCGCCGCGGAAGTAGACGGCTGGACCAGCGTCCTGGATCAGGGCCGCGGCGTCCAGGCCAAGCCCGAACAACTCCCAGCGGTCGGTGATCGCGTCGTACTGGTGCGGGGCGCCCGCCGCGTCGATGGCCCAGACCGTGCCGTCCCAGCCGGAGGCCAGGTCGGTCGGGGCCCCGAAGGTGAGCTTCGAGTTGATGGGGGCGAAGCCGGTCTGGCTGGTCTGCTCCATCAGGCGGCGGCCGGGGGCCGCCGACGCGGCTGGCGCCGCGCTGTCGCCGGTAGTGGTGGTGGCAGCGGCGGCGACGGCGTCGGCCACGGTCGACGTGTGCCCGGCCTCGAACGCGTAGGCGGCCTTGCCCGCGGCCAGCAGCCCCGTGCCGACGGCGGCGGCGCCGCCCGCTAACAGCAGCAGGCGGCGGCGGCTCAGGCGCAGGCTCGTCGAGGATGCAGCATTCGGTTGCATGGTGGGCTTCTTCTTCTCCGTTCAGGGTGGGTTGCCGCGCCCGTTGTGCCGAATGCAGGTTTGCGAGCCCACGTTTTGCGAGCACCGCGGGTGCTGGCGTGTCGGCTTTTCTCTTTTGCTTCGCTGTCGGTGGACTGGTTCCTAGCCGCTCAGCGCGGGCTAACTGGCCGCGGCCACGAGGTCGGCCACGGCGGTGCCGTTGACTGCCGGTGGCCTGGCGCCGCTCGGCGCGGGGTCCCAGCGGGGCGCGAGGTCCTGATCCAGTTCGATCCCGAGCACGTCCAGCACCCGCGCCACGGTGTGGTCGACGATGTCGTCGATCGACGATGGCCGCGTATAGAAGGCAGGGACGGGTGGCTGGACCACCGCCCCCAGCTCGGTCACCTGAGTCAGCAACCGCAGGTGGCCCAGGTGCAGGGGTGTCTCGCGCACCACCAGCACCAGCCGTCGGCGCTCCTTGAGCATCACGTCCGCGGCCCGCAGCAACAGGTTGTCGGAGTATGACGTCGCGATGCCGGAGACCGTCTTCATCGAGCAGGGGATGACAACCATGCCGTCGGTCCTGAAGGACCCGGAGGCGATGGCCGCGCCGATGTCCGACTGCTGGTAGCACCGGTCGGCCAGCGCCTGCAGGTCGGCCACGGTGTAGTCGGTCTCGAGCGACAGGGTGCGCTTTCCGGCGTTCGAGATGACCAAGTGCGTCTCCAGGTTGGGGATCGGCCGCAGGGTCTGGAGGAGCCGCACGGCGTAGATGCTGCCGCTGGCGCCCGAGACACCAACGACCAGGCGTGTATTGCGCATGGGTGGATCGTGACCTCCGTCGGGCGCGCTAAGGCTTGAGTTGCCGCGGGTCGTGACTGGACAACACGCCGGCCGGCTCGGGCTCGAAGACGAAGTCGTGGTCGGACAACGTGTAGCCATACCAGGGGGCGTTGCCAGCGCGGCCGAGGCGGTGGCGCAGGCTGCCGTCGTGTGCCAGAGAGCGGAGTCGTCCAGCGGGCAACATCACGGCGTCGCCCGCGCTGAGCAGCGCGGCGTGGGGCCAGCCGTCTGGGTCGACGGTGGACAGGCGGACCGTTTGCGTCCCGGTGAGCAGATCGTGGCTGTCCAGATAGCCCACGAGGCCGGCGGGCACATCATTTCCGTCGGTCGCGTGCGGGGGCGTGTACGTGTACGTGTACGTGTAAAGCGCCTGGCTCATAATGACTCCTTCTCAGTGCCATGGGTGGTCGGGAGTGTCTCGTCGGCCAGAGTGGCGGAGTGGAGCCAGACCTGCCAGTTCGTTGGGGGCGCGTCTTGGGCTCGGGTTCGGCTCGTCTGGGCACCCCACGGTGAATCCCACCGTCGGCGGAGCGACCGATCCTGCCTCAGCGTGCTGCGGGCGCTGCGCGCAGGGCGTACGCGACGGCCTGTTCCGGTTCAGGACATAGTGAGTGGCCGGAGGGAGTCCCACCCTCCGGCTCTCTCAGAGTCGGGTAGGCCGCCGGCGAGGTCCCGCATGCGCGGGCCTTTTCCGTCGGCCCCACGCCGAACCGCGTGTGCTTGCTTTCCCCGCGCGCCGCTCTCCAGTGATTCATGTCGAGCGTGGTTGTCGAGTGGCTCGTCCAGCATGGATGGCCTCATGGCAAGCCCGGCAAGCAATCAGCGTTTTGCGCTTCCGAGTCGCCATCAGTCCGAACCAGGTCGGAACCGGCTTCCGCCGATGGCGATTGAGGTCAGCCATCTTGCGAAGATGGTGAACCTCGACTTGGGCGGTACTCCCACATAGCTCGCACTCGTCGGCCTGGAGCCGCTTGGGCAATTCCGAGCCTTGCATGTACGAGGAGGGTGGTCGCTGATCGACGAGGATGGCATCGTGTCGGCGTCGGTGTCAGGTCCAGGACCTCGAGCGAAGAGGAATCCGACTCAGTCAATTTACTGCCGAAGTGCGCAGGGCATTCGAGGTGCGCTGAGGCGGGAATTAGCGGCCCCGCGAAAGCAGCCGGGCACGATTCGCCCGGCTGCTTTCGCTTGTGCGCGTGCTGTTAGTTGGGAATGGAGCACACAAACTGGAAAGCGGCGATTTCGTTGTTGCTGCTCTTGTTGGTGAACTGGACGCCAAGCTAGCTCTGGCCGACGTCGCCACTGGCGAGAGAGCTCCAGACGTTCACGTTCGTGACGCGCGAGATGTAGGGCAGCGCCGAGCGCACGCCAGGATCGGCAGTAACGAGGCCAGCACTGGGACAGGCGACGGCCAACGTGATGACCTGGTCCGAGATGATGGTCTGAGGCGTAACGTACTCTCGCACCAGATGCCTGCCGAGCGCGGCAACATTCGGCGGCGTCTGGATACTGGGCAACAGGCCGGCTGATGGATTGGTGTGGGTACCACCACCGAGCGTTGGCAAAAGGCTGCTGAAGTCCGACTGAAAATCACCAAGGCTGACGGCGTCTGTATAAATCGTTTCTGGTACCAGCGAAGGAGCGGACGCGACTGCAGGCGGTGGTGACGGAAACTCGTTGCCAGTGCATTGGAAGTCGACCTGGAACGTCTGATCGCCAGTCAAGTTCCAGTTCGTCCACGTGACGTTCACCGACGCGGGTCCAAACACGCTCAGATTGCCGAGTGTTGAGCCGACGGATGTGACTCCAGCTGAGGCTGTGGGTTGGTAGTACTGGAGGTTGCCAGCGGAATCCGTGCCCTGCGGCACGAGCAGATGGCCTGGCAGACAAGAATACAGAAGGGACGTTGTTTGAAAGTGGTTGATGACTTGCGGGTCAGTCGTGATGGTGGTGACGTCGTTCTGGGAGTCGTAGCTTTCCGACTGGGCGTAGGCCGAACCCAGACCGGCGGTTGCCAGAACAGCAGCGGTGCCAAGCGCGGCACTCAGGCGAGCGAACGAAGACATTTTGTCGAACCCCCTCGAGTACGAGTTGAAGTTGGGCTCAGCCTAGAGGCGACGACGCGATTGGCCGAGGGGGCTGGCCCCCACGTTTGCACCTGGACTCTATTCGACACCCCCGAACTGGAGTCCGTAGGGGAATCATGAGCATTCCGAAATGTTGGGATACGCGCGGAGCATTCCCAGCTTTCTGCTTGCCGCGCCAGGACGGCGCGCGACAGCGTCAGCGCGCTGGCGCGTCGTGGCATGACACAACAGGGCACACCGTCCTCTCAGCGTGTTTCGCCATCAGAAGGGCTTGCATCCAAATCCGGCGTGTAGCTTGTTCACGACGCGGAACTACCATCGCCCGCTCAACTCAATTAGCCAACGAAGCGGAGAAGTGAGATCATGGAGGATGAACGGACAAGCGGCATCGAGGGGGCGGAGTTCGGCACTTTTGGCCGCGACAAAATTGATGGATGGCTGAGCAAGTACCTGCGACTCCGACTAGGCAGCGACCTGTCTGAGATCTTGTTCCGCTCCGGACGTATCGCCGCGGTCTACGGCGTCACGGATGCTCGACATTCTGCTCCCGTATCTGGATGGCTGGGACGTGCTGACGCGGGCCAAGACCGATCCCGCGGCGCTACGAATAACGTGATACGCACGTACTTTGTGGCATCCGCATCGGCGTCAGGCCTACGAATGGGGCGCGTACTTGAACCCATGGGGTGTCTATCGCTTCAAGGTGAGGCGCATGAAGTGCCGCGCCGGAGCGCACAGTGCTTGTGCCGCGGCCGAGCGCGTGAGCCCTCAACGACTCGCCAGTGAACTGGCAGCGTCAGCTCAGGGTCTATGTAACGGCATTGGAAGAGCAAGCGTCGTCGCCGCGCACTGACGGTCATCATTCGCTCTGGTCCGAAACCTGCCTACCCGCCGGCAGAAGCCCAGGTGACCGCAGAGCATGGACAAAATAAGACGAGTGCTGGTCGTCGACGACGACATCGATATCCGCTCCGCGGTTGCGGAGGGTCTTGTTCTTGAAGGCTACGCCGTTGAGACGGCCGGGAACGGTCTCGAAGCCCTCAAGGTCGTGCGCCTCACCTCACCCGATGCGATCGTGCTCGACCTCATGATGCCAATCATGGACGGATGGACGTTCCTTGCTCGTTGTCGGACACAGTCCTGGTGCCGTGAGGTGCCAATCGTTGTGCTGTCCGCAGCGTACGCCTTGCGCGCAGCACGTGAGCGGCTGCGCGACTTCGGCGTGCGCGTGGTGGTCACGAAGCCGTTTGACCTTGAGAGCCTCATCGGTACGATCCAGGCCTGCGCGCCACTCGCCTCGCGCTGAAAAGCGCGACACGGTCGCGCTCAAATGCTGTGCGCGGTGAAAGCTATTCCCGTTACGCTGCGGCGCCTGAGTCGTCCAGCAGCGGCTGATTCACCTCTGGATTTGCTCATCTGCCCCACCTCGGTCCTGTGCAAGGACCGACCATTTCTAGAAGCATCTCGAGGTCGAACGGCTTGGGTAAGGCACAGATGCCGAACTTGTCGAGCCAGGCCTGGTACCCATGGAGCGACTGGATCGCCGCCGAGCACACGACGATAGGGATCGGACGTGTAATCGGGTCGAGAGTCAACAGGTTGAGAATGGTCCAGCCGCACTCCTCGCCACCAATGCGGATGTCCAGGATCACGAGGTCCGGGCTCTGTTCCTTGACGAACTCGTAGGCGTGGTCCCAGTCGCGGTGGATGAGGACCTCAAAATCCTCTTCATCCTCCAGCAGATCGTGCATAAGCTCAAGAAAGGCCGTGTCATCATCGATGACTGCCAGTCTCCCGCGCAACCGACGCTGTTGCTCGCTCATCCTTGTACCGTCTTTGACCAAGGCCTCAAGTGTACGCACATCGAATGCCAAAGTGGTCAACCGTTTCGTCATGGCTCGGTCGAGGTTTTCCACCGGGGTTGGATGCCGAAGTACCGCTAAGCACCGCGCCAACCTCCGGATGAGCTTGCAAATAAGGCCCGATAACCGACAGATACTCCCCTTCATCGCCGCTGCTGTCGAGGTTCAGCATCTGGACCGGATGACCCGCTGGCTCGAGGACCTGAGCAATGCCATCGCGGCCCATTGCCAGCGTGCGGAACATCGGATACGGGTTGACGTACAGCACGGTTGTCCCGTCCGGAAGGTGTGGCAGGAATGCTTGAGCTAGCTTCGCACCCGAGGTGAACTCGTCTTGCCCCACGAAAGCCAACATCGGGATGCGCAAATCGGACGGGGCGTTTTGGCCTTCGAAGCGGTTGTTAGTATACAGCACCACAGCAATACCGGCGTAAGGGCTTGCGGTGGAGTCTTCGAACATCTTGTCGTCGTAGTAGATGGCGGCGACTGGCATGGGATCGGTGAGTTGCATGGCCGCGTTCAGTTCAGCGCAGGAGACCCTGAACCGCTTGTCTGGCCGTAGCATCCCACTCTGCGTCTGAGAGCTCGATCCAGCCACGAGTTTGCCAGATGACCGAGACCAGCAGCAGGCCGATCAGACTCAGGCTGGCCCGCCGCCGATCCAGATCCGGCCGCAACCGGGGTGCAGCGTTGTCCAATGCGCGCTCCACCAACTCGCGTGCGGCGCGGGGTATGGTGGCAAGCTGATCCTTCAGCTGTGGCAAGCGCCAGTACTCGGCCATGTTGAACTCAACAAGCGCGACGTGTTCCAGCATTCCACGGCGAAGAACGTTCAACACGTCCAGGATGCCGTCGACCACCCGCTCGTTGCTGGATGTGTCAATCGCGACAGTGTAGTTGGCAAACTGTTCGACTGGCGCAAATCGCCGAAAAGCCTCGGAGGCCAGGTTGGCTTTATCGCCGAAGAGACGGAACACCGTCACCTCATTCACACCCGCCTCCTCGGCGAGGAGGCGCGTGGTGGTGGCGTCGAAACCGCGTTCGGCGAGCAAGCGGAGGAACTCGCGCAGGATGCGGTCCTGGGTCGAGCTCGTCACGCCGCAAGTCGTCGCCGCAGGGACACGACCGCTATACCGAGCATCACGAGCGTGGTGGCGACAAGGACAGTCAGGTCACGACCCAGGTCGTCGGTAGAGTTATAGAAGACCGCCATCTGTAGCGCGTGCATGCCATAGTAGGTCGGCACGAATTGGGCAATGGTCTGTACCCACGGAGGCAGGAACGCAATCACACTGATCCCGCCCGACAGGAAGAACAGATAGAACGCGAGCGGGATCGTCAGGGCTGCCACGCGCTGGAACCGCCGCGCCGCTGCGCCGACGGCAACACCGACCGCGGCGCTGGCCAGGGCCAGCAGCAGAATCGTAATCAGCGCTGGTAGCCACGCGCCGCCCTCCGGTCGGAGGTAGCCAGTTACACCACCAATCGCGAGCACGATCGCGGCGATGACGAGCGTCGTCAGCCAACCGGCCAGCAGCTTGGCAACAATGAGTGTGCCGCGGTGAATGGGAGCCAGAAGCAGCTCTTTGATCGTCTGGTCCTCCCACTCGCGGGCGGTTGCCAGTCCGGCGTTGACGGCTCCAGCGATCGTGAGCAAGAGCACGAGATTTGGGATGAGCTGGAACTGGAGGAGACCGATGTCCTGCTGGCGGAGGTCCGTTTCCTGGACATCCACGCCGATCGGATTGGCTGTCTCGGGTAATTGTGCGTAGTAGTCAGTGATGGCTGCCGGCAGAGAGCGGCGCAGGTCATTGGTAAAATCCAGATTCAGGTTGTTGATCTGGATCTGGACTGGATCGGGCTCGCCGGCGTCGAATGCCTGATCGAAGTTCGCCGGGATCGTGATCACGGCCGCAACCTGGAGCGACTGCAGTGCCACGCTCGCCTGCGCGGCGGACAGCTCGGTGACGTTGAAGGCGTCGGAATCCTCGAGGATGGCCGCCAGCTCCTGCGCACGCGGCCCGTCGTCTTCGGCGACCAGGGCAACCGGATTGCGTCCGACGGCAGAGGCGCCGATGTACAGCACCAGGATCAGACCGAGCGCGGGCAGGAGCGTGGCCGCAATCGCGGCGGGTTGCCGAATCCAGACGGCGATGTCCTTGCGCACGATGGCCCAGATGGCAACTAGCTCGGGCGTCACGGCGTCGCTCGCCGCTGTCTGAGGGCCAGCGCGCTCGCCGCGACGATGACGACGGTGAAGCCGGCCAGCGCCAGGGCGTCAAAGGTCACGTTGAATGGCGTCGTCTGGAACCCGTGAAAGGCATACTGGAAAACGGCGATCGCGTAGTAGACGGGTTGCAATTGAGCGACAGCCGCCAGGAGCGGCGTGCCCCACTGGACCGGTCCGAACGCGCCGCTCATGAAGAAGATGGGCAGCGCCAGACCAAGTGACAGCGGAATCACGGCGGTTCGACTGCGTACGAGCGTGCCGAGCAGCAAGCCAAGGGCGACGAAGGTCAGCATCACAAGCAGCGTGAAGCCGATGAGCGGCGCCCAGTGCTCGGGCCGTACGCCCAGCAGCAGCACCACCACGCTCAGGACGAGCCCGGCGGAGAGGATGTTCAGCGCTATCGACGCGAGCACCTTGCCCACTTGGATGGCCCACCGGCTGGCCGGAGCCAGCAGGAGCTCCTTGATCGTGCCGGTCTCGTATTCGCGCGCCGCGATGCTGCCGGCCTGCAGCAGTCCACCAACGAGCAGGCTCACGACGACGATGCTCACCGACAGGTAGGCGATGTAGCCGGTATCGTGGGGTTGCACGTCGAGCTCCTGGGCCTGGACAACCACCTGGTCTGGGAAGGCCTGGGCGTAGAACGACGTGATGGCCAGTGGCACGGCGCGCCGGATGTCATTGGTGTAGTCGACCTCCAGGTTGTTGATGACAACCGGCAGGCTGACCGATTGACCGCTCTGGAGTGCGGCGTCGAAGTCCGACGGCACAGTGATAATTGCCACGATGCGCCCTTGCGACATCAAACGCTGCGCGGTGTCGGCGTCAGTGGTCTGAATGATGAACGAGTTGCTACCTTGCAGCGCCTGCAGGAACTGCTGAGCATATGGCCCGGTGTCGTCCATGACCACCGCGGTTGGCGCCTCGCCGCCCGTCAGCACGAACAACAGAAACAGCAGCAAGAAGTTGATGGGAAGGATCACGCTGAGCACCGTGAACAATCGCTCGGTCAGCGAGGAACGGATGTCCTTCAGCGCTACCGCCCGTATCACTCGCAGGTCGTGTCGCATGAGGGCTCAGTCGCGGAGTGCCGCGCCCGTCAAATGGAGGAAGATCTCGTCCAGGTTCGGTTCTCGCTGCGAGATGGAGCGCACCTCCGCTTCGCGCGTCGCCAGCGTCACCACCTGACCGGCCAGCGCGTGATAGCCAGTCGCCGTGACCTGCACGTGTCCGTTGTTTTCGGTGAGGTCCGTCACGCCTGGCAAAGCGCGCAGCGTCTGCAGCAGTGTCGCCGAGGGTTGCCGGTCGAGCTCCAGGTCGATCACGCTGTCGCCATACCGCTCCTTCAAAGTGTCGGGCGTGTCCATCGCCACCAGGTGGCCGTGATCCAGGATGGCCAACCGGTCGCCCAGGGCGTTGGCTTCCTCGAGGTAGTTGGTGGTCAGGAGCACCGTTTTGCCCTGTTGCTTGAGGCCGAGTATGTAATCCCACAACGCTCGGCGGCTCTGGACGTCGACGCCCAGCGTCGGCTCGTCCAGGTAGAGCAACTCGGGATCGTGCAGCAGCGCTCGAGCCAGTGCCAGCCGCCGCTTCATTCCGCCGGAGAACGTACTGACGCGACTGTTGCGTCGCTCGGTGAGCTGCACGAGGTCCAGCAGTTTGTCGATGCGGACAGCGCGCTCGCGGGCGGGCACGTTGTACAGCTCGGCGTGGAACTCCATGTTGGCCTCGGCGGTCAACTCCTCGTACAGCGCCGTCTCCTGGGGCACCGTGCCGAGCAGCGAGCGGACGGCGCGCGGATCGCGGCTGATATCGAAGCCGAAGACGAAGGCCTGACCCTCGGTTGGGCGGGAGAGGCCGCTGAGGATGTTGATGATGGTTGTCTTGCCCGAACCGTTGGGGCCGAGCAGTCCGAAGATCTCGCCGCGGCGGACGCTCATGCTGAGCTTGTCCAGAGCGGTCAGGGTGCCGAAGCGCTTGGTGAGCTTGTGCAGCTCAATGGCGTGGTCCACGACACTTTGACTATATCATGTAAGTGCTTGCTTGCACCAGAATTCGCCAGCGGCCACCGACCCTTCGACGACCTGACCTCCAGGTGCACGCCATGTACGCGCCCGACGCTGCCGACCTGTTTCGACGACGGCTCGATCGGCGCCTGCGCGATGGGTATTCCGCGCCCGTCGCCTGGGACCTCGCCTGGCTCGCTCGTCCGGTCTCGCCTGGCGTGAGCGCGGCTTGCGGACGCAGCGCACGCGATCGTGGCCTGCATGGCGGCTTGACGTTGGCCCAAGGTCGCGGCGCGCGCCAGCGCGTAGCCCAAGCCAAGCCGCGGGGCGCGCACACCAGAGAGTTGGCGACGTGTAGGCCTCTGAGTAGCAGTTGGACAGAAACCTACGCTAAGGATTCCAGTCAAGCTGCGGTGGTCAGGCGGAGGCAGCGAGTAGATCGAAGACCTGCTCGGCGGGATCGTTGGGGTCGCGCAGCGACCTGAGTTCTCCACGGGTCAACG
>JAFAOS010000340.1 GCA_019247515.1 Chloroflexota bacterium
GTGTCCCAGTAGCCGAAGCTATAGTTAGCAGGCGTGCCGGCCCCCGAATGGTTGCAAACTCGAACGCAGACGCTGGTCGTCCAGGCCAGCAATCGCCTGTGGACCGCGCTCACGACGTGGCTGCGGGAGTACGGTGTAGCGAACGGACTCCCCTCTCGCGGACGCGGCGTGGCTTGATCGTGGTCGGCGACACGACCCTGCTTCACGGCGGGTCCCTCGACAACTTGCTGGAGGCCGTGCGCTGCCGGTGGTAGGATCGTCGCCGCATCTGTCGTCGATCGGCCGCCTTGAGCGACGTGGAGCGACGCGAGCTCCGTCTGTTGTTCCACGACCTGGCCACCGTTACGACGTCCGAGCTCAGAACCCCGGATCGACGTCCGCTACCAATGGTTGAGTACACTTGCAGTTGGGGGTGCGGAGGGTGCAAGGAGCAGTATGGCTACGCAACAGTCTGCGCAGGTCTACGTCACAAACACCACTGACGGTCATGCCACGATCACGCTCTACCACAATAACTCGTCGAATGGTACCCAGAGTGCGACCTGGACCGCCGACCCTGGCCAGGAGGTCGGCCCCCTGAGCGTCCGCTTCGAAACGGGCTTCGGATCCTGGGGTATCCTCGACTATTGGGCGGTTGAGCTGGCGGTCCGCGACGGCTCGACGCCCGGCGTGTACGAGAGCAGCGGCGTCCTCCAGTACAGCGACTGGAAAGAGTGCCAGTTGCAAGGACCGGACGCCAATCAGAACCTGGTGTTCGCGGTCAATACGAGCACCTTCTCGATCAACTTGCGGTCCGGTGGCTGTTCAACACCAATGAATCTGGTTCAGCGGCAAACCGCACAGGCGTACGTCACCAACAATACCGATGGCCACGCGACCGTGACCCTCTACCACAACAATTCGTCGGACGGAACTCAGAGCGGCAGCTGGCCGGCGGCGCCGGGTCAGCAGGTCGGTCCACTCACCGTACCGTTCCGCGTCGGCCTGAACTCGGCCATGATTCTGGACTACTGGGCCATCGAACTGGTCGTTCAGGATGGTTCCACACCGGGCGTCTACCAGAGCGCCGGTTTCGTATCGATGACCAACTGGAAGGAGTGCCAGCTCCAGGATGCCGACGCCGGCAAGAGTCTGCCGCTCACCGTCAATACCAGCACCTTCTCGATCAACCTCCCGTCAGGCGGTTGCCAGGCAGCGATGAGCAAGGTCGGACCCTACGCCAAGGTCGATCACGTGTTCGTCCTGATGCTGGAGAACCACTCCTTCGACAACATATTTGCGCTGTCCGGCATCCCGGGCATTCAGCACGCGACAAGCAGCAACTCGAACGCGTACAACGGCCAGACCTATCCGGTCGCGTCGCCTGCGTTGTCCAGCATGCCGACCGATCCCGGACACGAATTCCTCGACGTTCTGGAACAGCTCTGCGGGCAGGGAGTCACGCACACACCATGGACTGCATATCCACCGATTAACAACTCCGGGTTCGTCGCGAATTACGCGACGAGTCACACCGAAGTTACCACGAACAATCCGAATGTGCCGACGCCTGCCCAGTACGGCGACATCATGCAATGCTTCGACACGTCCAGACAGCTGCCAGTGACCTATCAGCTGGCCACGGAATTTGCCGTGTGCGACCAGTGGTTCTCGTCCCTGCCTGGACCAACCTGGCCAAACCGCTTCTTCGTCCACGGCGCATCATCAGCCGGGTGGGCGGACAGCCCTCCCTCCACAACGATCGTCAAATGGGAAACGCCGGGCGGCGGTTTCGCGTATCCGAGCGGATCCTCCATATACGACACGCTCGCCAGCGCCGGGTTAGGGTGGCGCATATACGTGGATGAAAATGGACCCACGCTGGGCGGAATCCCGCAAGTAGCGGCACTGAGGGGCATTACATGGGGGATCAACACCAATTCATTTTCGGGCTTTGCTTCGGATCTCCAGGGGCCGTACCCGTACACCTATACGTTTATCGAGCCCAATTATGGAGACCTCGCCGGCGGGTCGTACACCGGTGGCTCGTCCCAGCATCCAATGGACGGAGTGACCGGGGGCGAACGACTCATCAAGGCCACATACGAGGCCATTCGCAACTCACCATTGTGGAACCGTAGTCTGCTGATCGTCACTTACGACGAGCATGGCGGCTTCTACGACTCCGTCCCGCCTGGACCCGCTCCGGCACCGGACGACGGAAGCCCGAATGACCTGACGATCAATTCAAATGGCTTTACTTTTGAGAGGTATGGTGTCCGCGTGCCGGCGATCATCGTCTCGCCGCTCATCCCCAAAGGTTCGGTGGACCACACGCTGTACGACCATGCGTCGGTCCTGGCCACGCTCGAGCACCTGTACCACCTGCCGACGTTGACCAGCCGCGATGCGGCTGCAAACACGGTTCTCAATCTGCTGTCGCTCAACACGCCCAGAACGGACTGTCCGACAGCCCTGAATAACCCCGCGCCTGGGCTCGTGCGGGCGACCGCTGCTGCCGCCGCGGCGCCGGTCGACGCCCAGAATGAGTTTTTGCCCGACTCCGGCAACGTCAATGGCGTCCTGAACATCCTGCTCAAGACCGATCTCGTGCTGTCGCGGGGCGATTCAATCGAGCATACGGCCATCCGACAGCGGTTCGACGGCATCAAGACTCTGGCGGACGCCCGGGCCTACGCCGACGAGGTGCGCACGAAATTGACAGCGGCACAGGCCAACCTCGCCGTCAAGCCGGCGCTCCCGTCGCGCGTCACCCCCACCAGCGCCGCGGAGTAACCCTCAACATTGGGGGCGCCGCTGCGCTCTTCCGCGTGCTGGACGACCGCCGTGGGTCTAGCGTCAGTGCTGGCCACACTGGCGCACGCGCTGCACGCCAGCATTTAGAACTATCCTCGGGTGGCTGCCCACTCCTGCAGCGCAATCCGCAAGAAGAAGGGCACCATCCGCTCCAACCACCATTGACCGTGCGGCCGTGGAATGTCGCGCCAGTAGCTCCCTGCGATGTGTATCGCAGCCAGTGGCCGGGCAACCGTAACCGCTCGTCGCAGTGACTCGGGTGGCGCGTACGCTGTCCAGGGCTCCAGATACCTGTCCACGATGCGTTGCTGCGCGTCGGGCACCGTGGAAAGGTAAGGATCCCACGAAGCGCTCTGCAGCAACGGCATCAAGCTGAAAAAGGGGTGGGAAAGGTTGGCGTCCGTCCAGTCGATGAACGCGACCCGGTCGTCCGCGACGTACACGTTGGAACTCCAAAGGTCACCATGCTCGAGAGCGGCGGGCAGTCCACTCTGGGCAAGCTCGTCGCAAGCTGCCTCGAGTTCAGGGCGAAGCGTGTGCAATCGGCGCATCTCTTCGGCTGTTAGCCCGTGCTCGGCCCCTCCCACGAGGGCGGGCTCGTCCTCCACAAGCGCACCGATCACCGTGCGCAACTCAAGCGGCCCGCGCTCTCGGCAGCCCAGAGCGCGTAGCGTGCCGAGGTGGGCAGTAGAGGCGATCTGAAGCTCGGCATACCTGCCTGCCACCCGTTCCCAGGTGGCGAGCGGTGCACCCGCTTCCAACACGCGCCCGCGGCAGGAGCGCATCAGGAGCCAGCGCTCCTGCGCATTCGTGGCCAACACCTCGGGGACAGACGCCGGCTCCCACTCGGCCAGATGGCGAACCAACAGCGGCTCGCTGGCATACGAGCGCGGCAAAGCCTTGAAAAAGAGCGCCTCCTGATCTGTCTGGACACGAAGGACGCATGAAAACTCCCACGCGCGGACTTGCTCTATGGCCCGCGCAGGACCGAGTCCGCGCGCGCTGAACTGTCGCATGATCCAGGACGTCGCATGCGCCCACCAGCCTGCGACGGTCCAGTCCCGACCATCATGCGTAGCCCGCGGTGTCGCGGCCTGAAGGAACCAGGCGTCGAGAAGAGACGCTTGTGAAGGCTCGACAAAGACAAGGTGGCTGAGATCGCCTGCCTGCACCCAGCGGAGAGTGGACTCATCTGAGAGGCCAGTGAGTAGCTCTAGCTCCAGCAGTCGACGAACACGGCCGTCGGCGACATCGACATGACGGCAGCTCAGGACCGCAGTATCCAGCCCCAGCTGGTCGCGGATCGCCAGCCGGGTTGGACCCACATCGGCCGGGTGGTGCACGGCCGTATGAATCGTTGGTAGTCGCCATCTGCCCTGCACCGCCATCACCAGAACAGCCGGTGGCTCCTGGCGCGCGATCAGGAGAGTATCTTCGAACCGATCCTCGATCAGTGACATGGGCGACCTGACAAAGCTTCACAAATGTTTGATCCTTGTATCATTGGGCGCGGCGGCGTACAGCGTGGTTTCAATCATGTCCCAGGGTACGCCCGGCGCGCAGCCGACCATCACGATGTCAACCGTCTGATCCCAGCACTCGAGACGCTCCCGAACCTGACTGGAAGTACCAAACGCCGCAAAGTCGTCCAGCAGCCGTTCGGCTTCCGGTGGAATCACCCCACCTTGCGGGCGAGGCCGAGGATTGGCAGCTCGGACAGCCGCAACTTCAGCAGCGTAGCCGTTCTTCGACAGTGATCGACTGTACACATTGCCCATAGCAGCCACATACCAGGCTGCCATGGAAGCCGCTACTTGCCGCGCTGCAAGAGGGTTGTCGTCAGCAACGGCCGACGGGCCCGCGGCAACGATCAGCTGGTCCGATCGCTTCGATTCCAATTGCCTTCGCCAGGTGTGCAGGCGCTTGCGGTCGACGTACAACGGCAGCCAACCATCGGCGAGCTCAGCGACAACCTGCGCGCTGCGATCGCCAAGGGCCGCCAGCCAGATAGGCACAGCCGGAGTCGGGGCAACCCCAAGGCGGATTGGCCGAGCTGACGGCACGCCTGTCAGGTCAGGGGTCTGTCCAGCCAGCAACGCGCGGACTCTGGTAACGGTTCCGCGGAGTCTGTCAGCTACCTGAACGAACCGTACATCGTGAAAGCCCTCCGCGAGGGCCCGAGTGCTAGCGCCGAGGCCCAGAATGAAGCGCCCACCGGAGATGTCGTGGAGCGTCGCGGCGGTCATTGCAAGCGTGGCAGGGCTGCGGCCCCATACCGACAGGATGCCTGAGACAATACGGATTCGCCGAGTGCGCAATGCGATCTCCGTCAAGACGGGGATCGAATCCAGGCCCCAGCCCTCCGGTACGGAAAATACCTCGTACCCGAGTTCCTCCGCCATCAAAGCAGTCCGCACGATGACATCTCGACGGGTTTCCATCGGTGTCAGCGCGACGCCGCGGCGACGATCAGTCATGCATCACCCCCGCGATCAGCAGATCGGGCGTGTCTACCATGCGAATCGCCAGAATTCCGCCATTCAGGAGACCCGGCCAACCCGCGTAATGCGGCTCTGGTTGCCAAGTACAAACGGTCGTCTCGCCTGACCAGTAACTCTTGATCTGTAAACCGTGTGGGTTCTTCGGGCCGCATCCCCAACACGGCTGGTCGGGCAACTGGTCCTGGATCGCGCGCGTGAACGTTGCTGGGTCGGGTCGCATGGTCAGTCTCAACTCAAATTCTGTTGTGCGCCAGCCTACGCGCGGCGGACCCGATCGTCTTGAGCGAAACTACTCAACTACCGTACTCAATGACCTGCGGTGAAACCGTGCTCGAGGGCCCAGGCGACCACCTGTACCCGTGAGCGCAGGCCGAGGCGATTGAGCACACGCTGGAGGTGGTTCTCCGCCGTGCGTTGACTGATCACCATCACTTCGGCAATTTCGCGGTTGGTCAAACCACGCGCCACCAGCGCGACGACCTCTCGCTCGCGCGGCGACAGTGGGAGAATCGTCTGATTTTCGCTGGTTAGAAAGCCACGTATCGCCTCGAGCAGGGGCTCGGGGTCGCCAAAATACGGGAGATGGGCCATGCCACGGAGTGGCACGAGAACAGCACCCGGAATATGCGCGGCGACTTCGCGACCGAGCACGAACGGCACCGCGCGGTCCTCCTGCCGGTGGAGGACGAGCGTTGGAACCCTCAAGCCTGGCAGGATGCCGCGTATGTCGCTCTGATAACTCGCCTCCAGCAACTCGGCCGCTACCTCGGCAGACGCAGCAATGCGCTGAGTTTCCGCAAACGACGCTGCTGCTGCAGCGTCCTCGCCCGCCAGGAAAATGTTGGACAGAGTCCGTGACCCCAGACCCCAGTGGGCGCGAATGAGCGCTAGCACCGAGGCCTTCACTTCGTCGGGTGCCAGATCTCGGCCGCACGCCCAGGTGCCGTACAGGATCAGTTTGCGTACCTGGTCAGGGTGGCGGCTCGCGAGGAGTGCTGCTACCAGCCCGCCCTGTGAGGTACCCAGGACGTCGAAGGTCCGCAGGCCGAGGCTGGCAATGACACTCTCCAGAGCCCGGACCTCGACGTCAATTGAGAAATCACGCCGCTGCCGATCCGATAGCCCCGTACCTGGTTTGTCGAAGCGAACGATGGTACGGATCTGCGCCAGTGATTCAAAGAAGGTCCGATACGCTTGGGACTGCCACATGAACTCCAGGTGGCTGACCCAGCCCGTATCCACAACGAGGACCGGTCCCCGGCCGGCTGTCGCGTAGGCCACTCGAGATCCGTCGACCTCACAGAAACGAATCCGCTGGTCCATCTGTGTAAGCCACCATACCAGAGGGTCTCCGTGTCAGCCGGCATTCTATGCTGACGCCGTTCGATTCGGTCCGGCCGCCGTGACATATGCTGTGTCGCCTCAGGTCCGCGTGCACATTCGACGCCGCGGGCCCGGGTCGGGGAGCGATCGAGGGCTGAAGCGGCTCAGGCTAGGTGCACGTACTCGTAATCCAGCGGCTTGCCGTTGATCCCGTTGCGCGGCGGAGCGATCCACGCGGCCAGCTTGCCGCGCTCGTAGACCGGCTGCATGAGGGAACGGACGTAGGTCCTGTCAACCGGGCTCGGCAGCCACTCGTATTTCTGGGCCTCCCATTCAGCGGCTGAGAGCAGCTCACCCTCTGGCGTCGCCCGGATGTCCGCGAACGCGCCGACGTGGCGATTGAACGCGACGTGCGGCAGCTTCAGGCGATGCGGGAGTCCGGCCGAGGTAAGCGTAGCGTTCCAGCGGTCCACACCATTCTGGCAGTCGGCGATGTACTCACGCCGGAGATCAGCGTTCAGGCCCAGCAACGCGGGAACCTCCGTCTGACCGATCTGGCCGTCGATCAGGGCGTCAACCATGATCGAGGTGTCCGTGAGCTGGTGATCGTCCTTCCGTCGCTCCTCGGCCCAGCGTCCCTTCAGCCCGGCGGTGAAGTAGTTGCCAACATTGGTGGAGGTCTCGCCGCCAAACAGGTCGAGCGAAACCGAGAAGTGGAAATTAAGGTACTTCTGAATCACGGAGAGGGGAATGGCGCCGTACGGAATCACATCGTCGGTGTTGTGCTCCCGCATTAGCTGCGCGGTGCGCTCCACAACCCGCTGCGCACCGGTCAGACCCACGAACATGTGGTGGCTTTCTTCTTTGAGCATGAACGCGCAGGTGCGCGCCAGCGGATCGAACGCCGACTCCTTCAGCGTCCCCAACTGGTACTTCCCGTCCCGGTCAGTGAAATACGTGAACATGAAGAACGACAGCCAGTCCGGCGTTTCCTCGTTGAAGGCACCCAGGATGCGGGGCGCCTCCTGACTGCCGGAGTGGCGGTGCAGCAACAGCTCCGCCTCCTCGCGACCGTCACGGCCGAAATGCGCCTGGAGCAGATAGACCATCGCCCACAGGTGTCGGCCTTCCTCCACGTTGACCTGGAACAGGTTGCGCAGGTCGTACAGACTCGGTGCGGTTGCACCAAGATTGCGCTGCTGCTCGACCGACGCCGGTTCCGTGTCACCCTGGATGACGATGAGGCGCTGAAGGCTGGCGCGATATTCGCCCGGCACCTGCTGCCAGGCGGCGTCGCCTTTGTGCTGGCCGAAGGCGATGCGTCGGTCCGGGTCGCGATCGGCGAGAAAGATGCCCCAGCGGTAATCGCGCATGGGCACGTGATCGAAGACGGCCCAGCCGTCCCGATCCACGCTGATGGCCGTGCGCAAGTACACGTCGCGCGTTGGGAGGGCCGGGCCCATTGTGTCCCACCAGGAGAGAAAATTGGGTTGCCAGGCTTCGAGCGCTCGCTGTAAACGGCGGTCCTCCTGGAGCTTGACGTTGTTCGGGATCTTTTCCGCGTAATCGGCGGCCGTGGTCATGCGTGCATCCTTCAGGTGAGGTCAGACGCGGGTTGGATCGAACTGGACCTTCTGGCCAGTGCCATACTTGCGCAATGTGCCTTCGGGTCCGGTTGCGTTCGGACGTGAGAAGATCCAGTTCTGCCACGCGGACAGGCGAGCGAAGATCTTGGTTTCCATCGTTTCCGGGCCGACAAACCGATAATTCGCTTCCATGCCCGTGAGCGCGTCCGGACTGAAGCTGGAGCGCTCTTCCAGCGTCAGGCGGACTTCCTCATCCCAATCGATGTCGTCCGGCGCGAACGTCACCACACCGAGCCTCTCCGCCTCTTCGGCCAGCAGCGGCTGGCCGGAGCGCTCCATTACCGCCGACAGGCTCGCATCATCGCCGATGAAGCGCGATTGAAGGCGGGTCAGACCGCTACCCATCGACAGCGGCCCGAGGTTCATGGCGTCGAGCGTAAGAGCCGCGGGACGTGCGTCTGAATCGAGATCCTCAAAGACGCCAGCCAGTTGGAACGAACGGTCAGCAGCGAGGGCAAGTTCGAGCAGAGAGCCAGCGAAACAACTGCCCGGCTCGATGAGGGCGATCAGACTGCGACTGGTCACGTCAAGCCGCTTCAACGTGCGTTTCAGATACAGTATGATCTCGTTGGCCAGCCAATCGCCGCGGTGCTCCAGCAGGAACTCATCGTAGCCGAGCACACGCTCGGCAGTACCGCGGGTCCGAAAGACCCACGTCCCGAGGTCCAGCTCGTTGGTGCGCAGATCGAGGATCAGATCGTCGAGCTCACGCGTCATCCCCAGCGGCCAGAATTCTGCGCCCAGCGCGTGCATGCCCGCGACGTCGGTCGGCACGTCGCGGTCGGGGCCCTGAATCGTGATCTCCACGAGGCGGCGCCCGCGGTCGAGTGACGCGGACACCCAGCGATAGGCGATCCTGGACTCGGTGCGGTTTTTCGCCAGGCTGTCGAGGGTGATGCCACTGCCATCGGCGCGTCGAGTCGAACGGCGCGCCAGCTCCGCGGCACGCTCCGCGACGGTCTCCGACCACTTCGGACGCGGCACTACCTCGTCGACGAGGCGCCAGGCGACGGCCTTTTCGCCGCTGATGCCCTCCGAGCGCGTGGCGAAATAGTCCGCGCGGTCGCGACGAACGCCACGTTTTTCAACGACGCGGGTCAGGCCACCGGTGCCGGGCAGGACGGCGAGCAGCGGCACCTCCGGCAGCGACACTGCCGAGGATCGATCGTCGACGAGCATGATGTGGTCGCAGGCAAGCGCCAGCTCGTAGCCACCGCCTGATGCGGTGCCGTTGAGCGCCGCCAGGTACAGCTGACCTGAGTGGGCGGTGGCGTCCTCAATGCCATTACGCGTCTCGTTGGTGAACTTGCAGAAATTGACTTTGGACGCGTGCGAAGCCGAGGCGAGCATACGGATGTTGGCGCCGGCGCAGAAGATGCGCGGGTTGGCACTGGTGACGATGACCACGCGTACTTCGGCGTGCTCGAAGCGCAGACGCTGCACCGCGTCATACAGCTCGATATCGACGCCAAGGTCGTAGGAGTTCAGTTTCAGCTCGTAGCCGGGCTCGAGACCAGCACGTTCGTCGACGTCCATCGCCAGCGTCGCGACCTGGCCATCGATGCTCAACCGCCAGTGGCGGTAGCCGGACGGCTCAACGCGGAAGTCGACGGGCAGGCGGCCGTGTGTCGCGTGCGGCGCTTCAGTCGGACTGGTCAAAATTGGTGCTCCTCGAGGACCTCGTCGGAGAGTCGCGGCGTGTGCGCATCGTAGTATCTACAGGGTAACGGCTTTCCACTCGATTGACATGTCTTACGCGGCCAACGGGGCGCTACCCCCTTTGTCCTTGGGATCTAGCGCCTGTGCGGGCGGTCTGCTTGAATGGGCGCCGCTGATCGAGGTGAGGCACCTGTGCATGCCCCGCGCAGCGTTTGAGGCGCGGAAGGAAAGTTCGAGACGTATGGCTCAGACACAGGATCGCACCGCCGCCACCGTTCCAACGGTCGAGTTCACCGAGAACTTTGTCGAGGCGGACGGATTCCGAATTCGCTATGCGGAAGCAGGCCAGGGTCACCCGGTCGTGTGGCTGCATGGTGCGGGTGGTCTGCACTTCAAGAACGGACACCATCTGCTGGCCGCCACCCACCGCGTGATTGGAATCGAGATGCCCGGCTTCGGTGAGTCGGCCCTCAATGAGCGACACCAGACCTCGCGCGACATGTCCGTGACGCTCGCTCACGCGGCCGCCGCTCTGGGTTTGGACCACTACATCCTCTGGGGCACCTCGTTCGGCGGGCGCATCGCCTTGTGGTTGGCGCTGCAAACGCGTGAGGCGATCGACAAGATTGTGCTCGAGGCGCCGATCGCCATCCTGCCCGAGGGCCACCAGCCTCCGCGCGATAGCTCACCGGACGACTTCCTCAGGCGCTTCTACGCCCATCCCGAGCGAATGACACCCACCGCGCCGACCGATCAGGCGCTGATGCAGAAACAAATGGGGCTGGTCATGCGGTTGCTCGGACCCACGTCACGGGATGCGGAGCTCGAGCGCCGCATGCCCGAGATTCAGACGCCGACACTGGTGCTGATCGGCACGCGCGACGGCGTCGTGTCTCCAGAGTGGGGCCGCCAGTATATGCGCCTGCTGCCCAACTGCAACTTCATGCTGGTCTACGACGCGGCGCATGAAATCGCCTCAGACCGCCCCGAAGCCTTCGTCGAGACGGTCTGGGATTTTCTGCAGCGCGGCGACGCCTTCGTGGTCGGTCAGCGCAGCACGGTCATATTTCCCTGATTTGCGGGATCACCTTCGTCCCAAACAGCTCCACCGAGCGCAGCATTTTCTCATAGGGCAGAGCTGGCCCCTGGAACACCAGGTCGACCACGCCTACTCCGGTGGCAGCCTGCATCTCCTTGAGCTGGCGAACCACGGTGTCTGGGCTGCCCCAGAAGTTGACCATGCCGATCGGGTTGCGAGGGGGTGGTGGAGCACCATTTCCGCCGGCGGCTGAGGGTGGTGGCCCCGGAAACGGCGCGCCTTGGGACACCAGCTCGCGCAGCACCGACTCCTTCGGCGTGAGTTTCACGCCACCGCCCATGAAGCCTTCGCCCAGGTCGCGCTCAGCCTCTTCATCCGTTTCGGCCACGTAGCACCAACCGCGGTACAGCAACTCGTCGGCGCTGGGTGTCCAGCCCATACGCTGCGCTTCCTCTTTATAGACCGCGAACTGCTGCGCGGCGATGCCCGGGGGCGTGAACGAGACTGCGCCGCCGAGTTTGTGGCGCGCGCCGAAGACCGCGGACTCGCGGCTGGCGGCCGACATGAACACCGGCGGATGCGGTTGCTGCACCGGCCGCGGCCAGATGGAGACCTCGCGGAACTCGAAATGGCGACCAACCCAGCCGAACGGCTGCGGCTCGGTCCACGCCTTCAGGATGATCTCGATGCCTTCTTCGTACAGCGCGCGTGTCTCGTTCGGTTTGGTGCTATAGGTGAGGAATTCGTTCGGCGTGCCGCGCAGCAGACCGGCAACCACCTTTCCGCCACTCAGATTGTCGAGCATGGCGAACTCTTCGGCCACGCGTACGGGATTCGTCAGAGGCAGCGTCGGCCCGAGCAGGGCGATCCTGGCGCGCGTCAGGTGCTGGCTGACCGCGGCGGCGAGCAGGATCGGGTTTGGCGACAAACTCGAGCTCGAGTAGTGGTGCTCCGAACAGGCGACCCAATCGAATCCGACGCGGTCGGCGAGTTTGGCCACCTCCATGCCCACCTGGTGTGCACGGGTTCCGTGTTCCGGATTCCAGCGTTCGCCCGGTATCGGCCAGTCAGACCGCAGCTCCGGATCCAGGTACGTGAACGTGCAGAAAATGGAAGTCTTCACAGAACCCCTTCTGGGCCTCGCAACTTGCGCCCGACCGCAGGCATGCGCGGCGGTCGTCATCACGACCCGCACCAGTGTAACCATCGGAACCTGGTTCGGATACGCCCCGGCCGATGCCGAACGGGGGACGCCGATCATCCCGCCCAGGGCTGCCGCCTGACGACCGCGACTGCCACGGCGCGCTGGGTGATCAGCATCCGGGATCTCGACTGAGGACACGCGCTGATTCCCTGATCCTCTCGGGGGCGTACACTCCGCCTGTTTCGATCGAAACAGCATAAGGGGAGCTATCCAGCAATGGGCGGAGCGCTGCAGGGCATTCGCGTCGTCGACTTCGGGCAGTACCTGGCTGGCCCGCTGCTGGCAGTCATGCTCGCCGACCATGGCGCGGACGTGATTCGGGTCGATCCGCCTGGCGGCCCGCGATGGAAACACCCCGCGAATGCCATGCTGCAGCGAGGCAAACGCAGCATTGTGCTCAACCTCAAGTCCGCTTCGGGCCGCTCCACGGCCGAGCGCCTCGCCGCGACCGCTGACATCGTCGTGGAGAATTTCCGGCCCGGCGTGATGGACCGACTCGGCGTCGGCGCGAGCGCCATGCTGGATCGTTGGCCGCGGCTGATCTACTGTTCGTTACCGGGCTTTGGCAAGGATGACCCGCGCGCCGGTATGCGCGGCTGGGAAGGCGTGGTCTGCGCCGCGGCGGGCGTGTACCACCCGAGCGTGCGTCACCCGCCAGACGAAAGTCCAGCGTTCAACGCCATCCCGTTCGCCTCGAGTTACGCGGCCGCGATTGCCAGCCACACGGTCATGGCCGCCCTGATTGCGCGGCAGAGGGATGGCCTGGGGCAACGGATCGAAGTGCCGCTGTTCGACGCGCTCTTCGAGCTTCAGGGTCACTACGGCCAGAAGCTGCCGGGATCGTCGCGTCCGATGCCCAGGCCCGGCGCCGGCAACTTCGCGCCGGTCGGACATTTCCTCTGTGCTGACGGGCGCTGGGTTCATCTCGGACAGGTGCAGGAGCACCATTACCGCTGGTTCACTCAGAAATTTATGCCAGCCGAGGCGCTCGCGCGCGGCCTGGGAGATTCGGCTCGCTTGCGCACGGACCCGGCGCTCAATGTGGAGGCGCTGCGTGTCCTGGCGGAGATCTTCAAGGCGCGGACCGCTTCGGAGTGGGAGCTCGCGATCAACCACGAGACCGGCGCGTGCACAGGGGTGTGTCAGACAACAGAGGAGTGGCTCCACTCCGACGAGCACGCGCGCGAGTGCCGCGCGGTCATTTCACTGGTCGATCCCGAGTATGGGCCCACTTACCAGGCGGGCTATCCCGTCTGGCTGAGCCGCACGCCACCTGAAGCGCAAGGCCCCAGGCACGCGCTAGATGCCGACCGCGCCGAGATCGTCGCCGAACTTGAATCGCCGCGTGCCGCGCTCGACGCTCCTCGCGCCAGCGATACCCGACCCGTATTGGCAGGCTACCGAGCCATCGACGTCAGTCAGGTCCTGGCGGGGCCAACTGCCACCCGCGTGCTCGCCGAGTACGGCATGGACGTGATCAAGGTCAACAGCCCGCTTGACAATCAGCTTGGTCTCCACCTGCACACCAACGGCGGCAAGCGCAGCATGCTGCTGGACCTCAAAACCTCGGAAGGTAAAGAGATCCTGCATCGCCTGGCCGCAACCGTCGACGTCTTTCATCAGAACTTTACACGCGGTGTCGCCGAGCGCCTCGGCTGTGGTGAGCCAGCGATCCGTCGCATTCGGCCCGACGTTGTGTACTCGACCATCAGCGCCTTCGGGCAGGCGGGTTTTCGCTCGGGCTGGCGCGGTCGGGAGGAGCTCGGGCAAGCGGTGACGGGTGCGCAGTTGCGCTGGGGCGGCGATGAGGAGCCGCTCATGCAGGTGTACGCGCTCAACGACTTCGGCACGGGCCATTACAGCGCCTTCGGGATTCTGGTGGGGCTCTACCACCGGCTTCAGACCGGCGATGGTCAGCAGGTACACGCCTCACTCGCGCAGACGTGCACATACATGCAGATTCCGTTCATGGTCGGCCACGAGGGTCGGCTCTGGGACGAGCCACGCGGCCAGCACGTCAAGGGTTGGGGACCGCTCGACCGGCTGTACCAGGCCAGCGATCGCTGCTTTTACGTGGCGGCTCAATCAGCGTCGGAGCTGAAAAATGTGGAGGGTCTCCGTGGCGTGGAAGGCCTGGGCGGGCCCGCGCTCGAGGCGGAGCTCACTTCCCGCTTCCTGCAACAGCCGGCGACCACCTGGGTAAAGCGCCTTGTCGCGGCGGGAGTCGCGGCCAGCATCAACTTCGAATTCTCCGCGGAGGTGATGGAGGACCCCGACGTCAAACGGCGTGGCTTGAGCCTCGTACGCCAGCACGCGGAGGTCGGGGAGGTGCGCTCCATCGCGCCCAGCCGGAGACTTTCGCGTACGCCTGCGCGGCCATCGTTTGCCGCCCCGCCCGCTGGCTGGCACACACGCGAGCTGGTCGAGGAAGCAGGTCTGGGCGACGAGTTCCAACAGCTTTTGTCCAGAGGCGTGTTGGCGGAGCGCCAGCCCGAAGGCATCTCACCCGTCGGCCAGCTCGTCGCCGTGCCGACAACCAGATGAGTAAGCAGGGGGAGGCATTTGCCTGAATGATCACACGTCGTCGTGCACTGCGGGCCTTCAGCCTCACCGGCGCGGCAGCCCTCCTCGCGGCCTGCGGTCCGGCAGCCCCGAGTCCAGGCCCGACCTCGGTACCGACTGCCGCGCCCCCGCCGACCACGGCGCCTGCGGCCGCAACGCAGACACCCGCCGTCGCCGCGAAGCCAACCGTTCCCGCAACTGCGCAGCCCACGAGCGCGGCAGCCGCCGCAAGTGGCCAGCAGCCGAAGCGCGGTGGCAACCTGACCAGCACGTCTTTGCCGCTTGCGCGACTGGATGCGCACTGCTTCTGTGGCGGTGACGCGTTCCTCGGTATCTGGGACACGCTGATCGGCTACGACGACAAATCCCAGCCGATGCCGAACCTGGTGCAGAGTTGGGAGGCCAACCAGCAGCTGACGCAGATAACCCTGAGCCTGCGCCAGGGGGTCCTGTTCCACTCCGGCAGAGAGCTCACCAGCGAGGACGTGAAGTACAACTTCACGCGAACAATGGACGCAGCCAAGGCGCCCATTTACTCCGGCTTTGTTCGCCCGTTCCTCGACAGCGTCGAGACCCCTGATAAGTACACGGCGGTGGTGAAGACCAGGCAGCCCTGGCCTGGTGTGTGGGACTTCCTCCGCTTCTTGTGGATCACGGATTCCGAAGCTGACCAGAAGCAGGCTGACAGCGATCGCGCCGTCGGGACGGGCCCGTTCGTGCTGCAGGAGTACGCTCAGAGCGATCACGCGGTCCTGGTTCGCAACGACAAATACTGGCAAAGTGCTGTTCCCTACCTGGATCAGATTACGATGCGCTTTTTCACCGATCCCCAGGCGTTGCTGGTCGCTTTCGACTCGGGTGCGGTGGACATCGTGGTCAACCCGCTCGCCCGCGATCTGCAGCGCTACCTGAATGACCAGAACGTCAACGTGTATCGCCCGTCAGTGCCGATCAACTACCGCGGCTACGTGGCCCACTCGAAGAATCCACCAACGTCCGAGAAAACGTTCCGCCAGGCGCTGTCCTACGCCCTCGACCGTGAGCGCGCCAATCAGACGGTGTGGCAAGGTCTGGGGACGCCGATGACGCTGCTATGGAACAGCGCCAACGTCGCCTACGACGCCGCCAAAGACAAAGCGTATGCGTTCGATCTCGACAAAGCGAAGTCGCTCGTCCAGCAGTCGGGTGTGACTGACACGTCGATCGAGATCGAGTACAGTGCCAACTCTCCGGACGATGCGCAGGTGGCGCAGATCTGGCAGCAGGACCTGGCCAAAATCGGTGTCAACGCCACCCTCCGCTCACAGGAGCAAGCGGTCTGGTTCCAGCGCTACAACACCCAGGCCTACAAGAGCATATCGATGGTGCTGGCACCGACGCTGCCGTGGAATCCGGCGAGCGTGCTGGGTGGCCCATATACCAAGCCGGACGGGAACGCGGCCGCATTCGAGTCGCCTGAATGGACCGACGTCGTGAGGAGGATCCAGACCGAGGCAGATCCGGCGCAGCAGAAGGTGCTGTACGCGCAAATGAACGACTATCTGCTGGATCAGGCCTTTCATCTGACCTGGGGCGCGCAGCCGCTGGCCACGATCACGCCGAAGAAGGTGCAAGGTGTCGAACTGAACCCGTTCCCAACGGCTCCCTACAACCGCACCTGGCTTGCATGACGATAACCCTCAGCCGCGAGGATCAGCGTAACCGTCACGTGCGCGTGGAGGACTGACTCCATTGGCGCACTTCCGGGCCCGTTCGGGGCCATCCACGCGATCCGGCCAGGCCATCACGCCCGGCGAGGATCGCTTCCAGATACTCGCCAATGTCTCGCCAATCGGCATTTTCGTTCGATCGGCCATTGGACCACACTGAAGTGGTCGCACCAGAGCCGCGACCATTGCCGTATTTCAATCTCGGAGAATTCGAATAACCGCGCTGGGAGAAGAATAGATGCGCTTTTCGATCATCGGCGCGCCCCGACAGCGCTACGATCTCGGCGAAACCGCCGCGCAGGCCTGGTGGGACTTCGTCGAGGATGCCGTGCTGGCCGATCAACTCGGTTTTGACGCGATCTACACCGGTGAGCACCACTTCTGTTTCGCGTCTGGCAACTCTTCGCCGCTTGTGCTGTTGACGCACATCGCCGCACGCACCGAACGCATCCGTGTTGGCACGTCGGTGATCTGCGCACCCTTTCACAATCCGCTGCGCCTGGCGGAGGACATCGCGGCCGTCGATATCGTCTCCAGGGGTCGCTTCGACCTGGGTATCGGCGTTGGCTCGCAATGGGAGGAGTTCCAGACGTTCGGCATCAAGCCGAAGGAGCGCGTCGGACGAACCTGGGAGATCATCGACATCATCGAGCGCTGCCTCCACGGCAAGGAGGAGACGTTTGATTGGGAGGGCAAATACTACCATTTTCCGGGCGTACGCTGGATCATGCAGCCTGTCCAGAAGCGGATTCCCATCCTCTGGGGAGGCTTCGGCCCCCAGAGCGTCGCGCGCGCGGCGGAGCGCGCCTACCACCTGATCGCCTTCGACGTCACCGGCGCCTACGAGCGAGTCATGCGCGAACACGGTCGCCGCCCGGAAGACTACCTCATCGGCTTCGTCAACCGCATCAGCATCGGCAGCACACGCGAAAAGGCCTTCGAGGCCGTCGCGGAGCCGTGCACCTGGACGAGCAACCAGTACGCGTTGCGGCCTGACCTGGAGGGCAATAAGCCGCCTGAGTCCGCCGCCTTCAGCGTCGAGGACATTCGTCGCGCCTGGCAGCAGGGCAGCTTCCGCGGTGGGCCATTCTCGGTGCCAATCGCGGGGACGGTCGAAGAAGTGACCGAGCATTTCCTAAAAATTGTGCGCGGAGAGATGGGACTCATCACGCATGTTGGCTTGCAGGTCCGTGAGCCAGGCACAAAGACCGAGGACGTGCACCGCACGATGACCCTCTTCGCGCAGGAGATATTGCCGGTCCTCAGGGCGGAGGCGGCCAGAGTTGAGACACAGCGCAAGGCCAGCGGCCAGGTCGCTTCGGCCGGAGCACCGTAGCGTGTTTGCAATGGGGAAATCTGTCGCGGCGCCCACGAGCGCACTGAGGAACCCGGAGCTCAACAAGAGCCCGGATACTCGCCAATTTCACGTCGCGTCTCGATGCTGGCGCTTACCATTCGACCTCTGGCGCGGGCAACTCTGGCGTGCCGCCGCACTCGCGAGCCAGCACCGGCATGATCTCGTCGGCGAACGCGTGCATCTGCTCCTGCTCCTCCTCCCACGTGCAGCCAGGCCCGCCGAACAGCACTCCGCATGGGAAGTCGTCGTACTGCCCGATTTCCTTCACTCGCATGATCTCGTCGACCAGCTGCTGCACGCTCCCGCACAGCCGAGGGCGATGCACCGGTGGTCCGCCGGTCGCGCTCGGGGGCGCGAACCCGCCCAGGTAGCCCCAGAGGTGCTGGCCGGCGAGCTCGAACTGCTCGCGGCTGCCGATACCGTGATCCACGATGTAGACCTCCGCCGCGTGGACCACGCCGCGTTTGCGCTCGGAGTCCCAGCCGTACCTGAAGGCGCCGCGCTGCCGGTAGTCCGGAAAACCGCTCTTTTCGGCCTCCTGGTGATAAGCCTCCACCTCTTCGCGAACGCGGTCCGGTTCGATGGTCAGGAAGATCACGTTGATTCCGGCGCGCGCGGAGCGCCGCAGTGAGCTCATGTTCCTGACGTTCGGCTGCCAGAGCTGCGGATGCGGCTTCTGCAGCGGCTGTGGGAAGACGGACAGCTCCTTGAGCCGCGTCGCATGCGAGCGGATCCCGCTGGGCACGCCGGTCGGTTCCCCCAACTGGAGCACGTCTTCAACCCGGCGCCCCACCTCAGGCTGCGAGAAATACTCGATGGTCATCGGATGGTGGTGCGGCGTCCACGTCGGCGGGATGGTGTAGAACTGCCCCTGGTACGAGAAGGACGGCTCGGTCCACGCTTTGATGATGATCTCCAGACACTCGTCGTAGTAGGCACGACTGCGCATTTCGTCGCCGGCAGTCGAGCCGTACACCTGGCCAAAGACCTCCGTCTCGCGCGGCTGCGCGCCGCGGCCGACGCCGAACTCCAGTCGGCCCCCGCTCAGCACGTCGACCATCGCCGCCTGTTCGGCCAGTCGGACCGGGTGGTGCCAGGGCAGAATGTTGGCGAGCTGGCCGATGCGCAGGCGCCTGGTGCGGGTAGCGATCGCGGCGCTCATGAGCAGCGGGTTTGGACTGAACTCGGCACCCTCCGGCTGGAAGTGATGCTCGGTCATGAAGAAGTAGTGAAACCCGAGCTGCTCGGCGAGTATCGCCTTGCGCACCTGGTTGACGACCGCGCGCTGGCGCGACGCGTGCATCGCTCCCAGGTCGCCCTTGGGTACGGTCACGCCGTTGGCGGTGAGCCGGATCGGCAGGTCGGTGGGGCCGTTCTCAACGGTCAGGAATTCGATCATCGTGTTGCGGGCTCTTTTCTAGCGGGCAATTCTCGAGCACACGGCTGGCCGCCGTCGCGCGCGCGTGGCTACCATACCGGCCCATGGCACGCGTCTAGGTCAGATCACGCAATCCACGGGCGTCAGGAAGAACCTGTTCCAATTGGGAATGTCCTCCGGTGTGTCGGGCATGACGCCACCCATATACCCGACGTGCTTCGCTCACCGCGGCTGCGCTTGATCTCCAGCGGTCTGACGTCATACCTTTTGGTAAAACGAGCGAGGGGTACGTGAAGGCAGCATTGTTCACGGGCGCGAGCTACGCCGGGCCGTCCACGCGCGGCAAATGGCCTGTGCCAGTCAACGTTTATTCGAGAGAAGCGGCCGAGGACTCGATGCAATGGGCACTCGAGCAGTTCAGCATGGCAGACGAGCTCGGTTTCGACTGGGTCACGGTTGCCGAACATCACTTCTCGCCGTTTTCGCTGACACCTAACCCGATGGTCATGGCCGGAGCGCTGACGCAACGGGTGAAGCGGGCAAGGATTGCGCTGCTGGGTCCGAATATTCCGATCCAGAACCCGGTGCGCGTCGCCGAGGAATTCGCCATGCTCGACACGCTCACCAACGGGCGCGTTGTCGCCGGCATGCTGCGCGGGACCTCCAACGAGTATGTCACGTACAACATCAACCCCGCGGAATCGCGCGGGCGCTTTGATGAAGCCTTGCAGATCATCCGCAGAGCCTGGACGGAACCGCAGCCGTTCGGTTGGTGGGGTCGCTACTTCGAATATCGTTCGATCTCGATCTGGCCACGACCCGTCCAGCAGCCCCACCCTCCGATTTACATGTCCGGCTCGAGCCCGGAGTCAGCCGAGCTGGCCGCTCGCAACCGTATCGGCCTGGGCTTCGCGGTCACGTCCGTGCCCCTTGCAAGCCAATCCGGAAAGCTGTATCGCCAGGTGGCGAATGAAGTGGGATGGACTCCGCAAGCGGATGACGTCATTTATCGGGTTGGGATCCACGTCGCCGCGACTGACCAGCAGGCGTTCGACGAGCTGCAGAGCATTCCCGCGGACGGCGTCACGCGGCTCAGTCGCGCCAACCCGGTCATCGACGATGCGGTCGCCCAGGCGGGCTACTACGGACGGGACCGCGAGCATCAGCAAGGCCGGGCCATGCTGAACCGGGGCGCTGAGTTTGCCGATCGGCTCAAGAATGGGCAGCAGCTGGCGGGCAGTCCAGATACCGTGCTGGAGCAGGTTTGCAGCGTGCATCGCGAGCTGGGCGCCGGCGTGCTGGACCTCATCTTCCGCGGCCCGGATCGTGACAGCACGCGGCGCTCGATCGAGCTGTTTGGCACTCACGTTCTGCCGCGCATTCACGAGCTCGACTGAGGAGGCACCGCCCGGGATGGCTATTGACACGCTCAACACAACTCACACCGGGGCGTCGCGGTTTGGCGAGAAATTCGTGGACGCTGACGGCTTTCACATTCGCTACCTGGAAGCTGGTCAAGGCGAGCCGATCATACACTTCCACGGAGCAGGCGGGTTGCATCTCTATCGCTCGCACGAGCTGCTCGCGCAAAAGTATCGCGTGATCCTGTTCGAGGTGCCCGGATTCGGCAACTCTCCAGCCAACGAGCGCTCGCAGTCCGTTGAGGACCTGGGACAGACGATGGCGGAGGCGGTAAGCCGTCTCGGTATCGACCGGTTCAACCTGATGGGGAACTCCTTCGGCGGCATGCTTGCGTTGTGGACTGCGCTGCAGGCTACTGAACGCATTCACTCGCTTGTCCTCGTCGCCCCAGCGGCAATCCTTCCAGAGAACCACACGGGGCCGCAGGGTCTGTCGCCCGAGGAGCGCACGAAGCGCCTGTTCGCCCATCCGGAGCGGGTGGACCTGCCGCCGCCGTTGCCCCCGGAGGTCAGGGCAAAGCAGAACGCGTTCACGCGGCGCCTTACGACTCCCAGTCGAGATGAGCTCGAGGCGCGCATGGCCAGCTTCCAGCCACCGGTGCTCGTCGTCTGGGGGCCGGATGACCGGATGATTCCGAGTGAGATGGGCCGTGTTTACGTCGAAAAGCTGCCTACCGCCTTCCTGGTCCTGCTGTACGACGCCGGGCACGAGGCGGACGCGGACCGGCCCGAGGCATTCGCCGACCTGGTCACCGAATTCGTCGAACGAGGCGCTGAATTCGTGGTGAACCGTCGGAGTGGAGTGGTCCATCCTTGAGGGGATCCGCGCATGCATGAAGGGAGCAGCACAGGAGGACTCGATATCGACGAGCACACTTCTGCACCACTCGAGTTGGCGAGACCTGGAGTAGCCGCACGCGGCCAATGAGCCCGAGGCAAAACGCGCGGGACCTCCCGTGGTTCTGAGAAGAGCAAGTATCTCCGACAGCGTTGCGGAGATCGTGCTCGAACGCATCACCTCGGGCGTTTACAAGGTCGGCCAGCGCCTTCCAACGGAGCGGCAGTTGGCCGAGACACTCGGCGTGAGCAGAGCCGGCGTCCGCGAGGGCTTGAACCGGCTGCAGAGCATGGGTCTGATCGTCACCGTCCGCGGTCTGGGCGGTGGTTCGATCGTCCGGGAGTTCGACGGCGGTTTTCTCGCGCGCGCACTGGCGCTTACGTTGAAAATGAATGGCGTGACCAGGGAGCAGCTGATTGAAGCTCGGATTGCGCTGGCTCCAGAGATCGCCGCGCTTGCGGCCCTGCGCGCGTCTGACGAGGACATCCAGGCCCTCGAGGCGATCTCAAAGGGCATCGACGGCACCCGCTCAGATCAGGCGCATCGAGCGATGTTTGCTTTCCATGTGCGTTTGACCGAAGCCTGCGGCAATCCCATTCTGAAGGCGGCCATGAGCCCCATCCTTGACCTGGTGAGCCCGTGGCCGACCTCGCGCGCCTGCAGGCTCGAGAAAAAAGCTCGCCGGGCGAACAGTTGGAGATCCTGGCGGTGATGCAGGCGGTGAAGGCCCGCGACCCGGTCCGCGCCCGCGCCTCGATGGTGAAATATATGGAGCACCGGGCGCCAGTGCTCGATGTCGTTGGGTGCGTCTACCGGCAGCGTCGCGTCGAAGCCGATCTTGCTAATCGTGCCGTCCTCGGCCGCCGTATGGTCCAGTCCCACGCGACCGGGGAAGCCGGACTCAATGACAACATCGCGATCCGGACGGAGCCGCGTCGTTTGCGCCCAACTCACCTCCGCGTCGCAGTACACGTCGATGGTATGCGAGTCTGCGGGAAGTATCGGCGACGGGACCCAGGTTCTTCGTCCAGCTGATGGAGGACCTGGACAGCACTGATGGCCGGAAAGGCCCGTGGAGCTCGGACGGTTACGTGCCCAAGGGCCTTGTCGACCGGCTGCGCGACGGCGAGTGGCGCTACAGTGGCGATTGATGCACCTTACGTCAAGCCAGAGCTTGCCGAAAGTTGGGAACCCCGCTGCGGTGCTGTGCGCCGCGTCGTGCTTTTATGCGGTGGGCGGGTGATAGCTGGCAATCGCTTCCGCACCCTTCCGCATTGCCTGGATGCCTTCCTCGACCGGCATGAGCGGCGTGGTTTTGATTGCCTTCACTGATCCACCAGCGGAGACGACCATCGATGCCGCTGCAGCGCTCTGGTTATCTGGCAGATCCATCACCGCGACGATGTCGTAGTCGCCAAAGGCGAAGTAGGCGCTCTCAAACCGACCACCAAGGCGCTGCATGAGCTCCGACACGATTTTCACGCGGTCTTGAGGATTCTTCAGCTGGGCAGCCCATGCTTCTGGCGTGTACGCCACTTGGAGCAGATAGCGAGGCACGGCGGTCTCCTTTGTGACCCCAAAATTCCCGATCGCAGTAAACACCCGCACGACCACGCGCGGCAAGGTGTTGTCACATGAATGCTTTCAGGTGGCCGCCACGTTTCGTAGGTCCCGGCAATTCTTCTCTGAAGAGAAGCAGATTTTTCATCAACCTGTTACACGTCAACTCCACCACGCGCCTGGGTCCCAGCCAGGTAGCGTTGCAGACTTTGTCGCACGAACTCGTGCGCGTCACCTTGCCTGATCGGCAAGATCGCGGCAGTGAACCCCGCGGGCTGCGAATCCTTTGTCAGGTGATAGACGCGTTGAACCAGCGCGCACTGATCGCGATCGAGCGGCTGGTTGGCAGGGTAACGCGGATCGTCGATCGAGACGCTAACCTGCGGCATCTGGACCCGTGGGAGTGTTAGCGGCGTATCCGTGCGTGCGCTCGACAGATTCAATACCGATTCGAATGAATTGGCGCTCTCGTCGCGTTTCGTCAGGAAACCAGGTAGCCCAAACAATTTCTTGACCGTCGATAGCACCGAGGTGTGCTGGTACTGCGTCGAGTCCACGCGGCCCGCCTCGACCCAGGGCGATGCGATGATTGCCGGCACTCGCAACCCCAACCGGTCAAATGCGAACGACGGCGCGTACGGCGGATCGCCTGGCTGTGGCGAATTCTTACCATCTGGGTTGGGCACGCCTTCAGCTGGTGGTATCACATGGTCGTAAAAGCCGCCGTGCTCGTCGTAGGTAACAATCAAGACGGTGCTGGCCCAGCTGGCTGGACTGGCCCGCAGCCCTTCATACACGTCTGCTATCAGGTTGTCCGCGTAACGCGCGTCCTCTGGCGCATGTTGTGAGTTTGCCATTCCATGCGTGACACCGGCGGCATTATATGAGTTCAAGAAACGCGGAATGATGAACGAGTAATTTGCCAGTTTCCCAGCCTGGACATCGGGCACGAAGTCGTGCTCGAAGGATTTGAAGCACGCAACACTGGCCTTGAGTTGGCTGAACTCCAGGACCTCGTTCTGGTCGAAGGAATATGTTGCCCAGGTCAGCCCATTTGCCTGGAGGTTGTCGTAGACGGTCCGCGTCGTAAATTGGCGAGTCCACTCGTTGAGGCCAGCTCCGAGCGACGTTGCCGCGTGCATGTACAGCCGGTTCGGCTGGGTTGGCCCTGGCACTTCCGAATACCAGTTGTCGCACAGGCAAAACGCGTCGGCAAGTGCGTTGATGGAGGGCAATCTGGTTGGCGCGAACGCCTGCATGACGACGTGGATCTGCTGCGGTGTCGGGTTCGGTATGCGGTCATGAAACAGCTCGTCGCCGTAGTTCCTGACGAAACCATCGTTTGTAGCCGGTAGACGTGGGCTGGGTCCACCCCTGTCGTTGCACAGTTGATAATTCGTGGCCTGAATCGAGTGACCTGGTCCCTGGCCAACCAGGACGGCATACGGAGCATTGGCATCCGCTACGTACGCGGGATTGGAGCTGGACTCAGGTCGAGAGGGATCCAGCAGGTTTCGCTCATTTCCAGTGAGGCCCCGCACGCCGGGTCGATACCCGAAGATGTGGTCGAACGAGCGGTTCTCAAGCATCAAAACAACGACGTGCTCAATATTGGCAGTCACCTGACAGGATCCCCTTGCTGGTAGCCGAAGTCGGCAGTATGACACGCGTCGGAACGTTGTCAAGAGACGAGCCCGACCTTGTCGATGGGGAGATCACTCTATCGCTCTATGCGGTGGAGGGATGGCATGCCGCCGCGCACGGCTATGCTGGCGAAGCGTCCCCTCTCACATCGTCAGGAACATTCGAGCTCCGATGTCCTGGTGCAAGTCAGGCCCAGGACCACCATCTTGCCCCCTGGCACGAAACGCAGGGGCAACGCGTCCACCGACAAGCCTCAATCGCGGCGTCTGTCCACCTGTGGCGACGTGACACATACACCCGTGGCTCGACCGAGGCAGTCGTAGGTCATCACTTGCAGTGTTTCGGCGCGGGTGACCTCGAAGGAATCCTGGCTGATTACACCGCCGATTCAGTGCTCTGCACGCCCACCGGTGTGCTCCGCGGCCCGCAGGGCATGACGCCCTTCTTTCAGGCAACGTTTGCGGAGTTTGCCAAGCCAGGCATGAGCTTCACCATGCAACGCCAGACCTTCGAGGGCGAAGTCGCACACATCATCTGGAACGCTGAAACGGCAGGCAACGTCTACGAGATGGGCACGGACACGTTTGTCGTGCGCGATGGCAAGATCGTCGCGCAGACGTACGCGGCAAAGGCGACGCCCAAGAGCCAGGCCAAGCGCTTCTAGTCCGGCCACGCATTGGTCGCCGCGCGCGTGGGTGAAACAATCGCACGGTGACTGCACGTTGGTGGCTGCCCGTCCTCTGGCGGGTTGCAATGATCTGGGTGCCTATCGCCGTGGCGGTGACTGGCCTGGCGGCGCTCGTCTATGCAGCGGTGCAACATGAGCTGCGACAGAGCGCCAACGACCCGCAGGTCCAACTTGCTGAGGACACCGCCGCGCGTCTCGACGCTGGCGCAACGCCAAGTGCGGTGCTGCCGGCCGAGCGCGTTGAGATGTCGAGCTCGCTGGCCCCGTACGTCATGGTGTTCGACGCGAACGGAGAGCAGATCGCCTCGTCCGCGGTACTCCAGGGCACCGCGCCGCCATTTCCGGCATCGGTGTTTGAGGCCGTGCGATCCGGGGGTCAGGACGCGATTACATGGCAACCACAGCTGGGCGTGCGGAGTGCCGCCGTGGTCCAACACTGGCGTGGCGGGTTCGTTGTGGCCGGACGCTCGCTGCGGCTGGTCGAAGAACGCGAAAATGACGTGTTGCTGCTTTCGGCGTTCATGTGGGTGCTCACGTTGGGTGCGACCGCAATCGCGTCGACGGCGGTGGCGCTCGTGGCGGCGTCGCGGTCGGGCGAGATCGACTTGCGTGCGATGTCGATCGCGCGGCGCGGCCCCGCTCTCCGCGGGTGACGATCGGTGGCCGACGGCGCGACATTCATCGCCTCGTAGCAATGATGCCGCAACGTAAACGGGACAGCATGTCAACCAGCGGACCGGTACTCTGGTCGGACTCTTGATCCTGGGAGGAAGGGGTCATAGCCGCCAACGTCAGCGGCGAGCACATTGAACTACTCAGCCAGGTCGAGTTGTTCCGCGGACTCGACCGAATCGCGCTTGCCAAGCTGGCCGGGCACATCGAGCCAGTCCGCGTGCATGACGGTGAGGCGCTGTTTTTTCAGGGCGATCCAGGCGATGCGCTGTACCTGATCAGCCGAGGCGCGTATGGCGTCTACGCTCGGTCCTCCGAGTCCTCAGATGAGGTGCTGCTGCAGCGGCTCCACCGCGGAGAGGCGATCGGCGAGATTGCGCTGCTGACGGACGAGCCGCGCTCCTCGACCATCCGTGGCGAGGGCGACGGTGAGGTGCTGCGGCTGCCCAAAGCTCGCTTTCTAGATCTGGTTCGCAGCGACCCGTCGGTCGGGCTGGCGATTTCCGCAACGCTGATCCGGCGGTTACGCGCGGCGGACGCGGCGCGGCTCGGCACCCCGCCGCCGGCGCTGGACACCGGGTCGCTCGAAGCGGAGCGTGACGGACCTGCGCGCCTGAACCCCCGCTGGACCGATGGATCAGGTCGGAGCAGGCCCAATAAGCGCGCGGTGGGTCTGGGATTGAGCGCGCTCCTGTTCGTTGGTGGCTGGTTTGGCGTGGCGCCGCCACCGGGACTCGGCGAGGCCGGCTGGCACGCGCTGGTCAGCCTGGTGGCGATCGTGCCCGCGCTGGTGCTGGAGGCAATGCCCGACGGCGCCCTCGCGCTGTTGCTGGTCAGTATCTGGGCGGCTGGTGGCGTGGTTCCGACCAATGTTGCGTTGGGCGGCTTCAGTACGACCACGTTCGTCCTGGTCGTGGCGGTGTTCACGGTCGGCGCCGCCATCGCGTCCTCGGGCCTGCTGTACCGGCTCGCGCTCTGGTCCGCCTCGCGAACGGCGAGCTTCGCCGGACAGGTCCTCACTCTCGGCGTCTCAGGGGCCGTGCTCGGCCCAGCCGTGCCCAACGCGACCGGTCGGATGGCGCTCGCGGCCAGCGCGGTGGGTGAACTTGCCGACGCGCTGGGTTACGAACCCGGCAGTTCGACAGCCAGCGGTCTGGCGATGGCCGCTCTGGCCGGCTACGGCCAGATGGTGGCCCTCGTTCCCACGTCGTCCAGTGTTGCGCTCCTTGCCCTGGCGCTCTTGCCCGACACGGCGCGCGCGGACGTGACATGGATTGGATGGGGCGTGCGTGCGCTGCCGCTACACCTGGTGGTGTTAGGGGGTCTGCTGGCGACCACGCTGTGGATCAGCCGGCCGTGGCAGTCGGGCCGGTCGAAGGACCGCATGGTAAAGGCGCTGACACTTCAGCGCGCACTCCTCGGACGGCTCTCGCGAAGCGAGGCGGTGGCGGCCGTGACGACGCTCGCATTGTTGGTGGGCTTTGCCACCCAGCCAGTCCACGGGGTCGACCCCGCCTGGCTGTGTATCGGCGCCATGGTGGTGCTGGCAGCGTGCGGGGTTCTGACCGTCGACACGTTGCGCACGGTCAACTGGAGCACGGTGTTGCTGCTCGGGATGCTTGCGGGTCTCGGCAGCGTGTTCACCGCCACCGGCCTGGACGCGTGGCTGGGCAGCGTGGTCGTCGCCTCGGTCGGCGGACTGGCCAGTCTGCCGGTCGTGTTCGTGCTCGGCCTGGCGGTCGCGTGTATCGGCCTCAGCTTTGCGCTGCGCTGGCAGGCCGCGGTGCCCATCGTCGTGGTGGCCATGTCGCCGGTCGCGCGCGCCGCGGCCATCGATCCATGGATCGTGGCGATCGTCACGCTGACGGCTTCCAATACATTTTTCCTGCCCTACCAGAGCACCATCTACCTGGCGCTGTACGACGGCGCGGGCGCGCGCCAGGGATTGTTCCGCCACGCCCAGTTTCGCCCGCTCAGCGTTGCATACGCCTTGCTGGTCCTCGGTGGCCTCGCGATCAGCGTGCCGTTCTGGCACAGCCTCGGACTGCTGTGAGACGGCTTCACGAGCCAGCCGCGTGGCCGGTACACTTGGCGGCTCCAGTATGAGCGCACATCCAACTCAGGACACGGACGTGCGCGGCGCCGCCGATACTGACTTCCTGGCCCTCGGCCTTGGCGGTACCAGCATGATGTCCATGCTGTGGACAATCGCTCTTGGGCACCGGGCGGTGGGTGTCGAGATGCGCGGCGATCCGTTTCTGGGCGTCCACTGGAATATCCGGGCCGACCTGTATCACCAGCTCGGGTTGATCGACCGGTTGATGCTCGAGCGCTACGGCGAAGAGCGGCTGCCGCGGCGCGGTGATTCGGATAAGCTCTTTCGACTCGCGGAGACGCTCTACAGCACCGAAACCAGGTCGGGCGACATTGTCGCCGACGAAGTCATCGACGGGTTCGACAGCGAGCAGCACATCGTCGGGACGATCCACCACGTGGAGTTCATTGACGACCGCTGGCGGGACGGCGTGCCGAATCGGACCGTTACGCTATTGAGTCCGCCGCCTGCACCGGAGTTGCCCGACGAGCGGCTCATCCGAGACAACATTCGAGACGTGCTCGACGGCCCCTCCACCTTCCAGGCCGGCGCCGCTTCGGTGCTCGTGCTGTTGCGGCGCTACCTCGAAAAACTGGAGCAACTGGACCTCGAGGGCGGCTACGAGCCGCGTGTACGTTTGTTCACTCGCCACCGTGTCTTGAACACTCCGGAAGGCTTCATCAAACTTGACGATGGTCGCATTGGCTTTCGCATCGAGGCCTTGCAGGAGCTCGATTACCGAGGCAAATTCGTCCGCGTTCGCCGACCCGGCACCGGTCCTATCGAGCTCGGCGTGCCGCGGTTGTTCATGATCGCCCAAGGCTCCCACAGTACCGATGCAGAGCGACTCGGCTTCAAACAGGAGGACGTGGTGGTGGACCACGACGACGGCCGCGGCCCGGTCGTGGCGCAGGCGGACTTCCTTGCGGGTCTGCTCGAAGTGCTGGTTGGCGGTCGCTTGCGTCGGCGGATCTCGTCCGAGTTCGACGAGAACGGCACCGAGTACTGGGTGCGCCAGATCGCGGTCGGCCACGAAAACGATCCGGAGGTGGGCTGGTGCCTGGTCCAGGTTCCGGACTTCAAGGCGTTCGATCCGGTGGCCGCTGGCCTGGTGCCGGAGGGCACTGATGGGCGGTCACCCGAGTTCTTCGCCGCCTACGAGAACCTGGTCTACGACTTCTATGTGCAGCACGTGGCCGACATTCTGGACATGCCGAAGGAGCAAGTGCAGAAGATCCAATCGGCATACGGTCCGAAACTCTTTACGCTGGTAGAGCGGATGGGGGACGACGCCCTGATCGCGCCGAATGGAGTGGTCGCCGGCGACTCGTTCGGCAACGGCCACTTTCTCACCTCGGGCGGAGCGATGACCGGCATGGTGGGCCACAGCGCACGGGTGTACGAATACTGGCGGGCCTGCGACGCCGGCACCCGGCACGCGGAGGCGATTCGCACGCTCGCCGACAAGATCATGATGGATACCAGCGACTGGCTCCACGTGAGTGCCAAAGAGTACAGCGAGGCCGTGCCGATCAATTTCGGCGCCGAACGGATCGCGCAGATTTCGGCGCAAAGCGGCATCTCCTCGAGCGCCCGGTCGGCGGCGATCGACGCCTCGCGCCGACTGCGTCACGCGTTGCTGCCGTTGGATCCATCCGACTGGCGGCGATTGTTCCTCCGCAACGGGAAGGTCCACTCGGCGCCGCTGCCAGACCTGCACGCGATTCATCCAGCACTGCGTACACAAGTAGCGCGGCGCGCGCAAACGCGTATTGGTGTGGCGACCGTCGTAGCTGACCTCCAACCCGAGACGGTGCGCTATGTCGAGGCACTGCTCCGCCAGCCGGGCGTCAACCTGGGCTTGATCACCGGTGCGTCGGTCACGGCGCTGCCTGACGCGTGGCACGAGCGCGTGGTCGCAAAGGCGCACGTATCGAACATTCTCAATGCAGACGAGCTCGCCGAGGCTGTTCGGGTGATGCACGATCGCATCGGATTACCCGATCGGTTCGTGACGCCCGCCGATGAACTGCAAGTGCCTGTCGCGGCAGCCCGCGAAATACTCGGCATCGCCGGCGCGCGGGTGTCAGAAGCGCGTAACTTTCGTGATGGGACGCGCATGCGTGAGCGGCTGGAGGCCCTGGGCCTACCAATCGCCCGTTACGCCAGGGTCGAAAGCATCGAGGATGGTCTCGTGTTCGGCACCGAGATCGGCTACTACCCGCTGGTCGTCAAGCCCAACGAAGGTGCCGGTGCCGACAACACGTACCGGGTTCAGACCGAGGACGAGCTGCGCGAGCTGCTCGAGCGACTGCAACCGAGCGCGGACCGTCCGCTGATCTGTGAGGAGTTCATCAAAGGTCACGAGTGCACGCTGGAAGTCATCACCATCCACGGCGTCCCCGCCTGGTTCTCGGCCACGCGCTTCGAACCGGAGCTGCTCGACGTGCTCCTGTCGCCCGGTACTCCGCTCACGATCACGTTGCCGCGTGAACCTGACGATCCAGCCGACCCACTGCTGCGACGTATGGGGTTCGCGGCCCTCAAGGCGCTGGGAATGGGCACCGGCTTGTCGACCATACGCTGGCACCGCCGCCAGGATGGAACATCTGTCATTGCTAACGTGAGCGCGAGCCCACCCCCGGCCAGCGTCATGTCACTGATGGAGCTCGTGTACGGCGCCGACATGCACCGCGTGTGGGCCAACACCCTCACGAATGAAGTGTTCGCGCCGATCCCGCGGTTGATCGCCGCTGGCGGCGTCTTTTTCCGCCGCCCGCTTCAGTCTCAGCTCGGCGCGCTCGATGCAGTCCTGGCCGAGTTCCAGGACGTGGTGGTGGAGGCCCGCTTGCCGGAGTATGTGCTGGCGCGGCATGCCGAGACGAGAGTGGTGGACGAAGCACTGCATCGCATCGCCGCAGCGGTTCGCGCGCCGGTTTATTCGACGATCTGATAGCCGGCGAGGACCGGCGCTGCGTTGTCGCGATCGCTCACGGCCACCTGATGCGCGATCAGCTCAGCCAGACGGTAGGTAAGCTCGCGATGGTGAACCGAGAGCATGCGCGCCAGGGCCAGGACCAGCTTGTAGGCGCCGAGACTCCCCTGGTCGAGGAGCTCCTCGAACCGCTCGCGGCGAAACCGAAAGATCGTCAGCGGTCCCTGCGCACGAATAGTCGCCGATCGCGCATGACCGTCGAGGATGGCGATCTCGCCGAAGGCAGCCCCCGGCTCCAGGATGCGAATCTGCCAGTCGCCCTTGTGGACCTGGGCTTTGCCCTCGTACAGGATGTACCACGCGTCGCCGGGCTCGCCCTCGTGAAAAATGACCTCGCCGTCGGTGAAGCGCTGGACGTCCATGATGCGCACCACCTCGGCGCGCTCGGCAGAGTCCAGGGTGTCGAAGAGGGGCGTGGTCAGCAGGAAACCGACTACGGTGTCGAGCGAGATAGGTTGGTCCATGACTGCAGCGTCGGGCTCCGAGTATGCCGGCCCGGGCGTGTGCTGACAAGCCTTGACGAAGTACATTCTTGAGTCTCGGTCTGACGGGAGCATGGCTTTTGCAACGGTGGCGGCCGTTGCACGTCAACATCACATGGGATGTCTCGGTGTTCTGGTTGCGTTTGCCCTGATCCTGGCGATGGGCACGTGGGCCGCGGTGGGATTGATTTCTCTGGCTGCGACGCTTGTCGTGGCAGCGCTGGTCGGCTGGGCAGCCGACATGGTCGTGCCCGGCAAGTTGCCAGGCGGCTGGATCGGAGCGATCCTCGCCGGCCTGATTGGCGGCTTCATCGGAAGTCTGTTGTTCAAAGCGCTCGGGATCCACGATCCGGGCTTCTCGTTGTTCGGCGTTGACCTGCTGCCCGCGTTCATTGGTGCGTTGATCGTGGTTGTGGCCGTGGAGCTGTACACCACACGCCGGCCTCTCGCTTGAGCGTCTCCGGATTCGCCAGTCGCGGCTGCCCGCTGGTTTAGACTTGAATAGGAGGCCAGAAAGGGACTGATGGTGACGATCGAGACCCACCGAGTGCTTCGAAGCCAGGCGTGGTGGGACGACCCCGCCAATCCTGAGATGACCGCTCTGTACCTCGAGCGGTTCCTCAATTTTGGCATTACACGACCTGAGCTCCAATCCGGTCGACCGATCATCGGAATCGCGCAGACGGGCAGCGACCTCGTGCCATGCAATCGGCATCATCTCGAGCTCGCCCACCGCGTCAGAGACGGAATCCGCGATGCCGGCGGCATTCCGCTCGAGTTTCCGGTGCATCCGCTTCAAGAGACCGGCAAGCGGCCGACGGCAGCGCTGGATCGCAACCTGGCCTATCTTGGTCTGGTCGAAATCCTGTATGGGTATCCACTGGATGGTGTAGTGCTCACGACGGGATGCGACAAGACGACTCCGGCCTGCCTGTGTGCGGCCGCGACGGTGAATATTCCTGCCATCGTCCTCTCTGGCGGACCAATGCTCAACGGCTGGTACGACGGCAAGCGCGCCGGTTCCGGTCTGGTTATCTGGGAATCCAAGCGCCTGCTCGCGGCTGGAGAGATCGACTACTCCGAATTCATGGATCGTGTCGCGGCTTCGGCGCCGAGTGCCGGCCATTGCAACACGATGGGCACCGCCTCGTCGATGAACGCGATGGCAGAAGCGCTCGGGATGTCGCTCCCCGGCTGCGCGGCGATTCCCGCCCCGTATCGCGAGCGGTCCCAAATGGCCTACGACACCGGCCGCCGGGCGGTCGAGCTGGTTCGCGAGGATGTCACGCCACGGATGATCATGAACAAACAGGCGTTCGAGAACGCGATCGTGGTTGCATCGGCAATTGGCGCGTCCACGAACGTACCCATCCACATGGACGCCATGGCTCGGCACGCCGGTGTGGAGCTTACGAACTACGACTGGCAGCGATTGGGAGGTGATATTCCGCTCCTTGCCAATGTGCAGCCCGCCGGGGAGTTCCTCGGGGAGGACTTTTATCACGCCGGTGGGGTGCCCGCGGTGATGCACGTGCTTCTGGAGGCCGGCAAGCTGCATGGCGACCGGTTGACTGTTTCGGGTGGCACGGTGGCTACCAATGTCTCTCATTCCGCGCCGACGGACCTGGCGGTCATCCGGCCGTACACTGACCCGCTCGCGGACCGGGGCGGGCTCATGGTCATCACCGGCAACCTGTTCGACGCCGCGATCATGAAGACCTCGGTCATCACTGAGGAATTCCGCGGCCGGTATCTGTCGAAGCCGAACGATCCGGACGCCTTCGAGGGACGCGCGATTGTTTTCGAGGGGCCGGAGGACTACCACGCTCGCATCGACGATCCGCAGCTCGACATCGATGAGAACTGCATTCTGGTGATACGCTACGTGGGTACGCAGGCGTACCCGGGCTCAGCCGAAGTGGTCAATATGCAACCCCCCGCCGCGCTCATCAAGCGCGGCATTAATGCGCTGCCGACGATCGGCGATGGACGCCAGAGCGGCACCGCCGACGCGCCATCCATCTTGAACGCGAGTCCCGAGGCAGCCGCCGGCGGAAACCTTGCCATCTTGAGGACGGGCGATAGAGTCCGCATCGATCTCAGACAAGGGCGGGCCGACGTCCTGATCTCGGACGAAGAGATTGCCGCCCGCCGAAGCGTGCTGTCCGCGCCACAACTGGAAAACCAGACACCCTGGCAGGAAATCTACCGTGCCACGGTCGGGCAACTCGATACCGGTGGCTGCATGGAGCTCGCCTTGCAGTACCAGGACCTCGTTCACACCAAAGGCCTCCCGCGCCATTCTCATTGAGGCACCACATCCATGAGTATTGATGTTCAGGCCGCCCAGAGTGGCAACGGTCAGCCACGAGGAACGATTTTCATCACGGATTACGATTTCGGCGATGTCGACATCGAGCGAAACATTATCGAGGGTGCGGGTTTCGCTCTGGTCGCCGCCCAGTGCAAGAGCGAAGACGAAGTCATCGCGCAGGGGCGAGATGCGGACGGGGTGATCGCACAGTACGCACGCGTCGGCGCTAACGCGATTGCGGCGTTCACGCGATGCCGCGTGATCGCCCGTTATGGAACTGGTGTCGACATTGTCGACGTCGACGCGGCGACCCGCAAAGGCATCCAGGTCACGAATGCCCCGAACGATTGGTGCGCGGAAGAGGTCGCCGACCACGCCGTTGCGCTCTGGTTGGCGGCGCTCCGCAAGCTCCCTCAGTACGATCGCGCGACGCGACAGGGCGAGTGGCGCTGGCAGACCGGACAGCCGATCTGGCGCTTGCGCGGTCGCGTCCTTGGCATCCTTTCGTTCGGTGTCATCGCCCGAGCGATTGCTCAACGCGTCAGGCCATTTGGCGTCGACATCTGGGCCAACGCGACCCGTGCGTCGACTATGCGGGCCATGGAGCAGCAGAACGTGCGGCCCGTCTCGTTTGACGAACTTGTCGAGGGCTCCGATTACCTGATCATCCAGGCGCCGCTCACGGACCGGACGTACCACCTGTTCAATCGACAGACGCTGCGGCGGATGAAACCCACGGCGATCCTCATCAACACGGCACGTGGTCCAATCGTGGAAGACGCCGCGTTGTACGAAGCACTGGCAAATGGGTGGATCGCCGGAGCCGGACTCGACGATCTGGAGGAGGAGCCGGCCAAGCAGCGCGACTGGCGCCCGGAGAACCCGCTGCTGGGGCTGCCCAACGTGGTCGTGACGCCACACGCCGCCTACTACTCAGAAGAGTCAATCGGATTGGTACGCCGGATCGCGGCTGAGGAGGCGGTGCGCGTGTTGAGCGGACTGGCGCCGCATTCGCCCGTGAATATCGTTCCGCAAGCGGCAGTCTCGCCTCCAACGGAACCCGCGATCGAGCACGTATCCATCCCAGATATCGGGATTACCGCGAGCCGTGTTGGCCTCGGCACCTGGGCCATGGGCGGGATGCAGTGGGGCGGCGCGGACGACGACGCGTCGGTGCGGACCATCCACGCCGCACTGGACATGGGCGTGTCGCTGATCGATACGGCCTTCGCTTACGGCTTCGGCCATTCCGAGGAAGTCATTGGCCGAGCGCTCGCCGAGCACGGGGGCCGGGATCGCGTCATCATCGCCACCAAAGGCGGACTCGAACGCGTTGGAGACGGAGTGGTCCGCGACTCGTCGCGCGACCACATGTTCAGGCAGGTCGAGGACTCGTTGCGCCGACTCCGCACCGACTACATCGACCTCTACCAGGTCCACTGGCCGGACGATGCGACGCCCTACGAGGAGACCGCGCGGGCCCTGGCAGACCTGCAAGCCGCCGGAAAGATCCGTGCGATTGGTGTGTCCAACTACACGATCGAAGCCATGGAACGAATCCGCGGCGTGGCGTCCCTGGCATCCGCGCAGCCCCCACTCAACCTCTTCGAGCAGCAAGCCCTCACGGACATTATTCCGTGGTGCCGCACGAACCAGGTCGCCACGTTGACGTATGGCGCGCTGTGCCGTGGACTGCTGACTGGGTCCATCGACGAGATCTCGCGGTTTGAAGGCGACGACCTCCGCAATACTGATCCAAAGTTTCTACCACCACGTTTTGCTCAATATATCGAAGCCGTAAGACGACTTGCTGCATTCGCTCGCGAAAGCTATGGCAAATCGATCCTCGCACTGGCGGTCCGATGGGTACTCGATCAGCCGGGCGTATCGGTGGCACTCTGGGGAGCCCGCCGACCAGGCCACCTCGACGCCCTGAAGGATGTTATGGGGTGGCGCCTCGACCCGAATGCGCTTGTCGACATCGACGGCATCATTCGCGAGACAGTGCGTGATCCGGTCGGTCCGGAGTTCATGGCGCCGCCAGAGCAGCAGGTCGTCTAGTGCTCGATCAGGATCCCGGTTTCCGCCGCCTCGAGTACCGTGGCGGCTATCTACCAATCGAGGATTTCAGCCTCATTGGAGATGGGGCGACGTGTGCACTGGTCGGACGTGACGGCAGCATTCCCTGGATGTGCGTGCCACGCTTCGATTCAGAACCGCTCTTCTGCGGCCTGCTGGATCGCACGCGCGGCGGGCATTTCACGATCGCCCCCGAAGACGTCGTGGAGGCGAGGCAGCTCTACGAGCCCGACACCGCGGTGCTCAAGACCGAGCTACGCTGCCGGACGGGCGTCGTCCAACTCGTCGATGCGCTCGCGTTTCGTGCCGGCGCCGAGATCTGGGACACCGTTGCCTCGGACCGCGCCGAGCTCGTTCGTTCTGCCATCGTGCTGGAGGGGGCGGTTCGGCTGCGGGTGGAGGTCGAGCCGCGGGGAGGAGCTGAAACGCGGGCCGCGTGGAGCGCCCTCAATGTCCGCGCGGTTCGCCGCCCCGACCTGCGCCTGCACCTGCGCTCGAACCGCCAGCTGGAGGGGCTCCGAACGGTGCACGATTTCAAGCAGGGGGAGCGGCTCGACGTCGTGCTGTCCTGGGGACGGACGCATCGCCACCAGGGCCTGAACGCAGAAGCCATGCTGCACGCGACCGCCGATTCGTGGCGTCGGTGGATGCGAGGTTTCCGTTACGCCGGCCCCCAGGAATCACTGGTGCGCAGAGCCGCGATCACGCTGAAGCTTCTCGACAGTTTCGTGGAGGGTTCCGCGGTGGCGGCCGCAACGTCTTCCTTGCCGGCGCCGATCGGCGGTGTGCGGAACTGGGACTACCGCTACACGTGGATCCGAGACGCGGCGTTCACCGTCTTCGCCATGCGTCGCATCGGATTCACGCAGGAGGCCGACGCCTTCCTGGGTTGGGTGCTGGACGCCTTCGAGCGAGTGGCGTCGCCGAGGGTCAGGATCATGTACACCCTCCAGGGCGAGCCGGTGCCCGACGAGCAGGAGGATCCCGAGCTGGAGGGCTATCAGGGCTCCGCGCCGGTCCGCTGGGGCAACGGCGCGGCCGACCAGCTGCAGCACGACCTCTACGGCGAGATCCTGGACTGTGCGGATCAATGGTGTCGGAGTGGCGGTCGCATCGAGCCGCACCTGTGGACAGGGCTCGCCGGGCTGGCGACCACGGCCCAGGGCGCCTGGCAGCAGCCCGATCAGGGCCTGTGGGAGGTGCGCAGCGAAGGTCGCGTGTTCACGTACTCGGCGGCGATGTGCCAGGTGGCGCTGGATCGAGCGGTTGCCATCGCCGAGCGCATGGGACTACCGGGACCGATGGAGCAATGGCGCGCCGAAGCGAGCAAGCTGCAGTCGCTGATTGTGAATGAGTCCTGGGATGAGGACAGACAGACGTTCAGCGAGCATCTCGGGGGCGGGGGAAGCCTCGATGCAAGCCTGCTGGCGCTGCCCCTGCGACGGGTCGTCGCGTTCGACCATCCGCGCATGGTCGCCACCACCCGGGCGGTCGCGGAGCGCCTGTCGGCTGGTGGTGGGCTCCTGTACCGCTACCTGCATACCGATTCTCCGGACGGCATTGCCGGGGACGAGGGTGCCTTCCTGCTCTGCAGCTTCTGGCTCGTCGACAACCTGGCCCACCAGGGTCGGCTGGACGAAGCCGCGGAGCTCTACGCGTCCCTGTGCGCTCGCGCCAGTCCGACCGGCCTGCTGCCCGAGCAAATCAATCCCTCGACCGGTGAATTCATGGGCAACTTTCCGCAGGCCTTCAGCCACATCGGCGTCATCTTCAGTGGCGTGACGCTGGCGGCGGCCCAGGCACGCGCATGATCGACCGACTTGTGCTCTTCGGCGCCAACGGCGATCTCAGCGGTCGCTACTTGCTGCCTGGCCTGGCCGCGCTGCAGGCCGCCGGCCTGCTCCCGCCGGGTTTCCAGCTTATCGCGGCCAGCCGTCATGACTGGAGCGATGCGGAGTTCCGGCGGTGGGCAGCCGAGCAGCTCTCACGCCACGGCGACGCACTGCCGCCCAACGCCGTCGACGCGGTTCTGGCCTCCGCTCGGTACAGCAGGGCAGATGCGACCGACGGCACAGCGGTCGGCCGGCTCATCGCCGGCGGGAGTCCAATCGCTGCCTATCTGGCTCTTCCGCCGGCTGTCTTCCCGGCCACCGTCTCGGCGCTACACGCGGCGGGTCTCCCTTCCGGCAGCACGATCGCCCTGGAGAAACCCTTCGGTCAGAGCCTTCAGGACGCGGTGGAATTGAACCGGCTGATCGCCCAGACGCTGCCGGAAGAAGCGGTCTTCCGGGTCGACCACTTTCTTGCTATGTCCACCGTGCAGAACATACTCGGGACGCGGTTGGCGAACCGCCTGCTCGAGCCAATCTGGAACAGCGCCCACATCGACTCGGTCGACATCGTCTGGGACGAGACCGTTGCCCTGGAGGGCAGGGCGGGCTACTACGACTGGGTGGGTGCACTGAAGGATATGGTCCAGAACCATCTTCTTCAGCTGCTCTGCCTGGTGGCGATGGAACCGCCGGTTCGCGCCGGCGAGCGCGACCTGCGCGATCGGAAAGTCGACGTGCTCCGCTCGGTCCGCCCGCTAGCGGAGGAGAACATCGTCCAGCGGAGCCGCCGGGCGCGGTATTCCGCCGGCCGGATCGGCGAACGGTCCGTGCCCTCCTACGCTGACGAGCCAGGCGTCGATCCTGCCCGTCGGACCGAGACCTTCGCCGAGCTCGAGCTGGAGATTGACAGCTGGCGCTGGAAGGGCACCCGCTTCAAGCTCCGTACAGGCAAGGCGCTCGGCAGAGATCGTTGGCAGGTGGCCATCAGGTTCCGGCCGGTTCCCCACCTGCCCTTCGGAGACACCGGTGTTCCAACTCCGAACATCCTGCGCTTCGGTCTCGACCCGGAGACGATCAGCCTGGAGCTGACCGGGCGCGGGTCCGGACACGCGTTCCGTCTGAGTCCGCTGACACTGCACGCACGCCTGGACCCGCCGGCGTTGCCGGTCTACGGAACACTCCTGCTCGATATCCTCAACCGCAATCCGGCGCTCTCGATTCGTGGTGACGAAGCGGAAGAGTCCTGGCGCATCGTGGAGCCAGTGATGGCGGCCTGGTCACAAGACGTGGTGCCACTGGAAGAGTATCCGGCTGGGTCTGATGGGCCCGTCAAGCGTGAATGAGCGGTCGCCATCGGCGCATTTGCAAAGCTCAGAAGCGCCAGATGAGCGGCACCCACACCAGCGCGATGATCGAAAACCACACGAGCGTTGGTAGGCCTAGCTTCCAGTAATCATTGAACTGATACCCCCCAGGTCCCATGATGAGCATGTTGGCTGGCATCGCCACCGGCGTGAGAAACGCGGCGGCGGACATCACGTTGACGGCCATCAGCATTGGTCGGCCAGACACGCCGAAAGCCGCCGCGGCCGACAGTGCAATCGGAATCACCATCAGCGCGGTGGCTGTATTGCTGATCAGCTGCCCGAGCACCGCGGTGATCAGGATCAATCCCAGCAGCAGCCCGTAAGGTCCAGCATCACCCAACGCGCGGACCAGCCCCTGGGCGATGAGTTCCGCCGCGCCGGTGGACTGCAGCGCATGAGACAGCGGCACCATGCCACCGACGAGCACGATTACGGTCCACGAAATCGCGCGGTAGGCCTGGTTGGGACTGAGCACGCCGAGGACGATCAGCGCGCAGGCAGCCAACAAACTGCCGATAGCGGCGGGCACCACGCCGCTCGCCAGCAGCACCACCATCACAATGAGCACGCCGATGGTCCGCCTGGCGCCCGGACCCATCGGCGCGGCCTGGCGGCGAACCATGTCCGGCGAATCGACGACCAGAACATCGGCGTCGTCCTCATTTGCTCTGAGGGCCTCCCAGGTGCCCTGGACCAACAGCGCGTCACCGGCAGCCAGCGCGGTTTCGCGTGGCGCAAGCGTCTCACCTCCACGCTGGATGGCAAGGATCAGCAGATTGCCATTGCGGGCCGCCATACCTGGAAACACCCGCATGCCGATTGCCGCCGAGCGTGGCGGAATGATCAGTTCGGCCACGCCGACCTCGCTGCTCAGCAGCGAGTCAGCCCAATCTCGTTGCCCGTCACCGTTGAAGGCAAGTGGCTCCGCATACGGCGCCAGGGCCTGCGTAGTGGCGAGCTGACGGATACTGACGGTGGCCCCGCGCACCACGAGTACGTCATTCGGGTGAAAAGCGCCCTCGGTCGCCGCGCCTTCGGAGGTGTATACGCCGACCATTTCCGTGTCGGGATAGGCCGCGATGTCCAACGCCGAGCGCGGCGTACCCACCAGCGGCGAGCCGTGCTCGACTCGCAGCCGGGCAAGACCGCCAGCCAGGTGGTACTGCTTGACCATCGTCCGCGCGTAATCCCCGAGGTTCGGGGGAATGGAGTTCGGTGTCCGCCTGGGCAACAACCGCTCGCCAAACAGCACGACGATAGCTACCGAGCCCAGCACCAGCGGCACGCCGGCGAGCGCGAACTCGAAGAACCCGAAACCGCCCAGTCCAGCATCCGCCGCCGCTTCCGACACGATCACGTTGATACCCGTTCCCGTCAGCAGCAGCAACGATCCCGCGTGGGCCCCAAATGCAAGGGGCATCAGCAACAGCGAGGGCGGCCGCTCCAGTCGGAGGCCCAGAACGACGACCATCGGCATCAGTGCCGCCACTGAACCGTTGGGAGTGATGAATGCGCTCAGCGTCGCCGCCAGCAGCATCGTGAGCACCAGCAACCGGACCTGGCTGCTGCCGATGCGGGTGATGAGCTGCTGCCCAACCCATGTGGTCACGCCGGTGGCGTCGAGCGCCTCGCTCACCACGAACAGCGAGGCGATGAAGATGATCACCGGATCGCCGAAACCAGCAAACGCCTGGTTCAGGTCTACGAGGCCGGTGGCCCACAGCGACAACGTGACCGCGAAGGCTACGATCCCGACAGGCAGCCGGTTCCAGACGAACAGCACCACGGCGGCCGCCAGAATGATGAAGCAGGTGGTGCTGGGTGACATGCCGAGGCTGAGCAGCATGGATTAAGCATGCGGTACCAGCCTCGGACCGCGCGCTTGCGTTGACATCGTGGATGGGGACGCTCGACCGTAATTGCCGTAGCCTAGAACATGGGACGTTCGACCATGGAGCTTCGTAACTGGGCCGGTAACATCCGCTTCAGCACCGATCGCGTGCACCATCCCGAAACGGTCGATCAGGTGCAGGAGATCGTTCGCACGAGCCGTCAGGTGCGCGTGCTTGGCTCGCGCCATTCATTCAACGCCATTGCCGATTCGACCGGTGACCTGATCTCACTCGACCGCCTGGAGCCGGTGCTGGAGATCGACGAACCGCGGCGGCAGATCACGATCGACGGCGGTGTGACATACGGTCAACTGGCGCCGCGCGTGTGCGAAGCGGGCTTCGCCTTGCATAACACCGCCTCGCTGCCGCATATCACCGTAGCCGGCGCCTGCGCAACCGCGACGCACGGCTCTGGCAGTGCAAATGGCATCCTCGGCTCGCGGGTTGCAGCGATGCAGATCGTCACCGGCGACGGCTCGGTCAGAACGATGTCCCGTGCTGAGGACGGTGATCGCTTTGGCGGCGTGGTGGTCGGACTCGGCGGTCTGGGTGTGGTCACCCGGCTCACGCTCGACGTCTCGCCGACGTTCGACATGTCTCAGCTGGTGTACGAGAACCTGCCACTCGCCGAGGTCGACGGGCATTTCGACGCGATTATGTCCAGCGGGTACAGCGTCAGCCTCTTCACGGACTGGCGCGAGCGCCGGTTCAATCAGGTGTGGATCAAGACGGTCGCGGCAAGCGGGGACGCGGCGGAGGCCGCGCCGACGTTTTATGGGGCGACGCTCGCCACGACCGACGTGCACCCGCTGCCCACGCTCGACGCGGCGGCCTGTACGCCGCAGATGGGCGTCGTCGGCCCATGGCACGAGCGCCTCCCACACTTCCTTGCGGAGTTCGAGCCGAGCTACGGCGAGGAGCTGCAGAGCGAGTACTTCGTGCCGCGCGCGCAGGCGGGTGCTGCGCTGCGGGCGATCGCCGACATACGCGGCGACGTGGCGCCGCTGCTGCAAATGTCGGAGGTGCGGACGATCGCGGCGGACGACCTGTGGATGAGTCCGTTCTACCGACGCGACTCCGTCGCGCTGCACTTCACCTGGCGCTACGACTGGGAAAACCTGAAGCTGCTGCTTCCGCGCATCGAGAAGCGGCTGGCGCCGTTCGACCCGCGCCCGCATTGGGGGAAGTTGTTCACGATGCCTGCGCCGACACTGCAAGCATGCTACGCGCGCCTCCCGGACTTCCGCGCGCTGCTCGAGTCCTTCGACCCGAAGGGGACGTTTCGAAACACGTTTCTCGAAACGATGGTGTTCGGCTGAAAGAACCTGGATCGCGAAACGAGGGGCCGACGACGCGGCTGGATTCCGCCTCGGTCAACACGCCTTGCGCTTTGTGAGTACCGAGTTGCGGCGCTGCGCCAGTCTGACGTTCATGTCGTCGGTAGGCGGCGGCTGGTACGCCGGTCAGGTGGTCTGGAGGGCCGACTTGATCTTGTCGATGGCAGCGGTTTCGGAGGGCGCCACGCCGGATACCGCCTTCGCCACGGAGTCCGCGACTCCGAGCACAAGGTCGCTGTAGGCCGAGGTTTCATCAGGCGCCTTCGCCCGCAAGAGCGCTACCGCGGAGCGCAGGGCTTCGAGCGTGCCCGTCTCTAACGCCTGGGGTGACGTACCGATCCCGAACCCGCCGCTATGCGTTGCACCCAGGTCGCGGACCAGCTGACTGGAACTTGTCTGACGAGCCTCGTTGAGATGCCCCGCCAGGGCACCCGTCTCTTTGAACGAGTCGAAAAAGCCGGGGTCCGCCAGCGCCACCAGCATCCCCGCCCCGGTCACGCCCTTCTCCAGCGTTTGCCACTCGGCCTCGGTGAAATCAGCTTTGCCAGCCATCAATGCAGTGTACGGCGCCAGCCGCGCATCGGAGTATCACGGCGATGTCCGCGGCGGCCCACGCCTGACTCGGCTACGAGGGTCGTGCCAGAAGGCACAAAAATGACGCGCCGATGTGATAGCTCCCGTTAGCGTTACGGAAGGGAGCAATCGCGTTGGCCTGCGCTTCAGAAACAGCTCGCTCAGTCGTGTTTTGAATGGCGCGCTGAGACGCCCGACGAGTTGAGCCCTCGCACCGCGGTCTCTTCATCGGGATAGATAAATGGGCTGTCAACCTCAAAGACGTCGACGGGATTCAGATCGGCTTCGGCTGCCAGCTGACGGAGAGCCGCTTCATTCGATAATGCAAAGGGTCCCGGAGCGCCCCGTGGAGGTGGTGGCAGAAATGGACGAAGGGCTGCCACCACAGCCGCTGCGTCCATTTTTTCCGGATCACCCCACGTGACGACGACGACATTGGCATCGACTCTGGCCACGCGACGAGCCTCTCGCAAGGCCAGCACCGGGTTGCCCGCGTACTGGATGGAGTTAAAGCCGGTGACAAGGTCGAAAGACCGGTCTTGAAGAGGTAATTCCTCGAGATCGCCCCGGCGGAAGTCGCCCGCGGGCGTGCGGGTACGAGCGATGGCCAGCAGCTCATCGGCGGCATCGATACCCCATACGTGTGCGCCACGGGATGCCGCGATCTGAGCTGCCATGCCAGCGCCGCAGCCAAGCCATCGCGCGTGGGCACGCCAATCGTCGACCGAGCGACGAGCTTAACGCGACTCTGTAAGCAGGGATTTCCACGGCGTTCGCTCGTGATCGGGACTACCTGGAAACGGGTAACTTCGCGCCAGCGGCAATGGGCCTGACGTTTGAGCGTTCGTTGGGGTAGACGTGCCCGCATTCGTCGGCCGGCGATGGGAGCTGGACCGGTTGCGGGGCGCCTTCGCGGCCGCCGAGGGCGGCCGGGGTTCGCTGCTCATGCTCATGGGAGAGCCAGGTATCGGCAAGACCGCCCTGTGCGAGCAGCTTGCGGCGTACGCCCGCGGGCGCGGCGCGCGAGTGGCCGTTGGGCATTGTTATAGCGCGGACTCGCCGGTTCCATATCGCGCGTTTGCGGAGGCGATCGGGAACATCGTAGCGAACCTCGACCCTTCCACCCTGCGTGCGAAAGCCGGGAACAGCGCATTTGCTGTCGCGCGCCTCCTGCCCGAACTTGCGGCGGTGCTCGACCTGCCGGCTGACAGTCCGGACGAGCAGCTCGCGGCTGCTCGTGCCGCGCGGGTCTACGCCTACCACGATGCGGCGCATCACCTGGAGTGCGCCGTCGAAATTCACGCAACACTGGACGGGCGGGATGCGGCTAGGCATTGCGACCTGTTGCTCGGAATCGCCGAGGTTCTCGTGTTTGCCGGCGTCGCTCGCAGGGCGGCCAAGGAAGTCGCGCCAGCTGCCTTCGAGCTCGCGACTGATGTGTCAGATCGGCACCGTGCGTTCCGGGCATGCAGTCTGGCGCTCGACGCGCTTCAGGTGCTGGGCAGCGCATCAGCTGAAACGTTGCCGAGCTGGCTCCTCTGGGCCGAACGCGCGGATAGCTATGCGGAACCAGACACCGGTGAACGAATTCGGGCTGACGTGGTTCTCGCCGCGGCGAGGTCGGTCCGCGGACGCCGTGATGAAGCGCTCTATCTCTGGTCACGTGCTCTGACTCAGGCGCGGCGCCAGAACGACGAGGTTGGGAAATTTGAGGCGGGCACCGAGGTGCGCGACGTCGCGGTCGAAGCGCACGCGCGCGGATACCACGTAGGCACACAAGTGATGGGGCCTTACCGCGACTCGATCCAGTGCCTGCTGGATGGGCGTTTGAACGAGGCGATTGCTCTCTGTCAACTGGCTATTGATCGCGCCACTGACGGCGGTCCGCGCGTGTTGGGGTTGTTGGGGGCAATGTTCCACTTGCGGTTGCCGCTCATGTATTTGGGCGACACTGAGCGCTACGTCGACGTGGTGCGAGCCTACCAGGCAGCCGCGGGCACGCCTCGGGTGGAGGCTGCGCTACTGCTTGCGCTCGGACTGTCTGGGAGCGGACGAGTGCAGGAAGCGATCGCCGGCGGAGAAGCGACTGGCGTCGATAGTCTGGACGATCGACCCTTGTTGGAACTGGTCTTACGGCTCGAGCTAGCGCTCTGCACCGGCGATGCCGCCGCGGCACGCGAGCTCGCCGAACGCCTTGCGCCGGTAGTTCATCTGACGACCGTCGATGGCTGTACCCAGTCAGTTGCCAGGCTCGTCGGCAGTGTGCTGCGATTGCAGGGTGACTTCGACCGCGCACGCGCTGACTTCCAGCTCGCACTTGTCGGTTCGCAGCGCATCGGCTACCGACCGGAGGTCGCTCTGACTCAACTAGAGCTCGCCGAACTGCTGCTGGATTACTACCCGGATGAGCGGCATGTCGCCCGTGCGCATCTCGAGTCGGCTGCATCGGAGTTCCGGGCGATGCGGATGCAGCCGTTCGTGGCGCGTGCCGACGCGCGGCTCGAAGCAGACCGAGACGGTATGCCGGCGGAACTCAGGGCCGGCGGGCTCACTCGTCGCGAAGGCGACGTCGCCGGCTTGATCGCCGCGGGGCGCAGCAATCGCGAGATCGCCAGGGAGCTCGTGATCTCGGAAGGGACTGTGGAGGTCCACGTCAAGCACATTCTGAGCAAGTTGGCGTTCAGATCGCGCTCGCAGGTGGCGGTCTGGGCGTCACAGCACGGCCTGCATCTGCAGACCGCCAGTGCGCCTGGACACCAACCTTAGCGTAGCGTTAGGGACGCGTGCGCCGGTCAGATGCGATGAAACGAGCCACCCAAACCAAAGACGGTGAGACTCCTGGTTTGCCTGGTCCCGGCCACCGGTCCCTTCGCGGTATGCGTCGAATCCCCGGCGGATTCCGCGGTATCAATCTCGATCACGGGATCGCCGCCGGCGTTGCTCGCGCGGCGGACGGCCGTGACGATTTTGACGTGTTTGCCGCTATTGAGCACCCACGCGTCACCAGGTTGTAAGTCCGTCGGGTGGGCCACCAGAGGTCCACTCTCGAAGCTCTTGGCGTTGCGCTCCTCGTGGCTCAGCGCCTTGGGCAGCTTGCCCTCCGGCACGCCCAGGGCCCGCAATTCCTTGCGCACCTCATCCCGGGCTTTGATAGCCGCTTGCAGGACGAAGCCCGAGCAATCCACGCCAACGCCGTTGTCCAGCACCCAGCTCTGGACGACCGCCGCGGCGTCACCGTCGCTCAGATCGCTCAATTGCTTGCTCGCGGGCAGCGTGCCCTGCTGCAGCGCGTACTTGCGCACTGCGCCATTGTTGAGAGCCTCCTGTGTGAATTGACGGACATTGTCAGGAGTAGATTTGCCGACGAGCGCCGCCGAACCACCCCCGTACGCCTTACCTCCCGACTGGATTGTGCTCGGCGAACCGCTTGCATTGACAGCCTTGACAATCTTCGAGAACTGTGAGGCATCACGCGCGCTCTGGACGTGCGCTTTTGCGGCGTCGGTATTGATGTAGTACGCCGCGTGAAACGTGACCTGCTTCGGCGCTGGCGGGCCCACCTGGCCGGCCGGCAGGGGCTGGGATGTGCCGGGAACAAAGACCGAGATCGTTTGGAATTGCGTGAGCAGCGAGCTCACCTGCTCGGCGGTGATCTTCCCAACCAGAGCCTGCGTCAGCTTCTCGAGCTCCACGCGCAACGCTGGCGCCAGCCCGCGAAGCGGCCCGATGGGGAACCTCAGCATGTAATCCAGGACCACGTACTCCATGCGTAGATCGGCGACGCTCATGCTGTCGTAGTCGATCTGCTGGGGCGTGGCCTGATCCGGCGGAGCCGCGGCAGTCCCCGGCGGCGCGGAGGCTGGCGCCGGCTGCCGCTGAACGTGACTTGCCGCGCGGCCGCACAATAATCGCTGAACGGCGTGGTTGCCGATCTCGCCTTGAAGCTGCAAGACGGCTTCGACGGCGGTAGGTATGCCTCGCTCGACGAGTGGCTGTTTCACCACCGACTGCGGCGCGCGGTCAGCGCTGGATGTTGCAGGCGTGCGGGTACTGGTCACGGTAGTCGTCCGAAGGGCACCACTATACGCTTGATTCCTGGGCTGTCCAGTGGGCCCGACGAGGCGGGTGTGACCGGAGTTTATGGCCGCGGCGTTGGCGTCGGCGCCGCGCCGATGAACACCGGCACGGAGACCGCTGTCTCACGGCCGGTTACCGACGACTGCGCGTACGCGTAGAAATCGTGGCCACCGGCAATCGAGTCTGGAATGGTCACCTGGGCCCGGAAGACGCCAGGCGCGCCAACCTCGACGCTGCCCAACGCGATGCCGCCCGCGTCGCGATTGCCGATGAAGAACGACACCTGCGAGATGCCCGAGCCGCTGGTCGCCGCGGGATCGTAAGCGAGCCCTGTAACGGAGTAGGCGCCATGCGCCAGCACGTCGTTGGCCGCCGGGTTACCGAGCGACAGGACCGGTCCCTGACTGCTTCCCGCGAGGATGGATGGCTGGCTCAGGCCCGGCACGGGCGTAGCCTGACCCGGCTGGGCCATCGGCGCGGCAGGCGCACCCGTCTGGCTCGCCCCCACGCAGGTGATGATCGCCTGCGGGGTGGGGGTGGGCGTGGCGCCGGCGGCCTCTGGGCCGGGCGTCGGACGGGCTCCGATGTGGACGGGCACCGAGACGGTGGTCACCGCGTTGGAGGCGGCGGAATACGCATAGGCCACGAAGTCCGCGCCGCGATCGATCGACGGCAGGGTGACCTCGATAGAGAACTCGCGGGGGGAGCTGGCGGTGCCGGGGTAAGCGCGGCCGAGCAAAGTCCCACCCGCGTCACGTGCGCCCAGGAAGAAGTCGACGTGGCTAATGCCCGAGCCGCTCAAGCCATTCAGGAACGAGGGGACGTATGCCGCGCCCGTAACCACGTAGCCCCCGGCCGACAGGAGATCGCCAGGATGGGGATTGCCTAACGACAGCGACGGGCAATCCGATGGCGTGGACGGAGTCGTCTGCGCTCCGGCGGGAGCGCTCAGCGCTCCGACCGCCAGTAGCGCCAACACGCTGCTCAGGCTAAGCCAGGTGAGCAGTCGAGATGGTCCTTTCGACACGGAGTCAACTCCTCTACAAACAGAGTTACGTCGGCCAGCCGACCGCGGCGTCGTTCAGCGCCTTTCCCGTCCAGTCAGGGTGACAACCGCGGAGCGTATCACAGCCTGCGCATCGGTCGGTCGCGACGCGGCGCCCTCGGGGTAGTGCGGCACTACCCCGCGAGTCCTGAGCTCGCCCCGTTCTGCTCAGGAGGCTGAATCGATGACGTCGTTGAGCTCGCTCTCGAAATAGGGAGCCGGTGCGCCGGGCGTCGACACCGACGGATTGCCTGTCGAGCACCACATGGTGCCTGTCGTACCCGTTGGGGTCGGTGGGGCAGACTCGTTGGCGTCCGGGCCAGCGACGATTTCGTCGTACTGTGCGCCCGTGATCGCAATGTTGAACCCGCCGCTCACCAGCGTGTCCCTGGCGTTATTGGCGACCTGCGTGCCAGTGATCACCGCCGAGTCCCGGGTCACCGAGTCAGCCACTTCGAGCGCAACGGTCGCGGTCGAGACCGTGTCCGACTCCAGCCCGTGGCGCAATGAAACCGATCCGCTGATCGTGCCAGGGTCCAGATTCTGCCCGCCCGGGCCGACCATGACCGACATGGTCGTGCTGTGAATGTTGCCGCGGGAGTCCATGCTGTGCGGTCCGGCGCACTTCGCAAGCAGCGCCTCCGGGGTGGCAACAGATGCATGCGCCGTCCTTTCCAGGTTGCCGCTCGGGGTGGTGATGCGGTAGGCCTCGAACAACGCGAAGCGCAGGCTACCGAGGTCCGGGCGCTGGTTGGGGGTGATGCAGCGCGTGGTGGCATCCGCGCAGTACTGCTCTTTAGATTCGATTTCGTACGCGGCTGGACCACTGAGATCGGCCAGCACCGGCGCGGCAGAAACCATCACGCTGGCAACGGCGATGATGGAAGGGGCAATGAAGCCAGCGGCTCGTCTCTTCAAAATCATAGACGCGTACAATACACGCGAGTTCAGGACAGAATCACGAGAATTACCCACTTCACACACTTCACAACCAGAATTCGACCTGTGTGTGACTCTGCTGCTCAGTACTTCAGCGCACCCTCTTGCAGACCGCGCATGTACCAGCGCTGGGTGAAGGCGAAGGCCGCCAGACCGGGGGCCACGGCAATGACGTAGACCGCCGCGATGCGGGGCCAGGCCCACTGGCCCATGCCGCCGAACGCGCTGGCGAGCACCACGGGCAGAGTGCGGACCTCCTGGTCGTTTGTCAGCGTGAGCGCCAGCAAGTATTCGCCCCAGGCAGTTACGAAGTTCACGATTATTACCACGACGATGCCATTGCGCGTCAGCGGCAGAAGGATCGCAAACAGGGTGCGCCATGCTCCAGCACCATCGATGCACGCCGCGTCCACCAGCTCATGCGAGATCTGCTCGAATACGCCACGCATGATGAACACGCTCAGCGCCAGGTTGAGCGTCACGTACGGCAGGATGAGTCCGGCGGTGGTATTGATGAGTCCCAGCCCGCGCTGGATCTCGAAAATGGCGATCAACGACGTGACGCGGGTTGGGAAGAACATGGATGCCACGAGCAATCCGAGGACAAGCGCCCGTCCAGGCAAAGCCAGATGCACCAGTGCGTAACCACCCAGGACCGCGCAGGCGGTGGTGATCGCAATCGTGCCAGTCGTGACCAGGACGCTGTTGAGCATGTTGCGCCCCAGCGTCGGGATGTTCGTCAGTGCGAACGCGTAGTGGCTGAAGTCGAAGTGCTGCGGCCAGAAACCAGGGCGGTAGGCATCCGGTATCGACTTGATCGACAGCAGCAAGACCCACGCCAGTGGCAGCAAGATGATGAGCATGAAGGCGATGAGCACCGCGTGGCGGAGCACGGTGCCGATACTCAGCCGCTGATAGCGGCGCGCTCCGACGCTAATCACGTGATCGAAACACCCAGAACAGTCCGGCGACGACGACCAGCATCGCCGCCGCCCCGATCCATCCAATGGCCGCTGCATAACCCTGGAACCAGTCGCCAAGCTGGAACGCGGTGTCCCACATGTAGACCGTCCAGGTGTAGGTTGGCAATGCGCGATTGAATCCGCCCAGGATCAGGTACTCGTCGATGACCGCCATGGCGGTCCCAAAACGCAAGACCACCAGGACCAGCAAGATGGGCCGCAAGCGGGGCAGCGTGACGTGCCAGAAGAGGTTCCATTCATTGGAGCCGTCTACTCGCGCCGCTTCGAAAAGCTCATGGGGGATGCCCGCCAGTCCGGCGAGGTAAAACATCGTGTGGTAGCCAAGGCCCCACCACACTTCCATGATGGCGATCGCCGGCAAGATCAAGCGTGGATCGCCCAGCCACTGAGGCGCGGTCTGGGCCGTTACGAGCCCAGTTTGCACGAGCAAGTAGTCGATCGGCCCGATGTTGAAGTTGTACAGCCACTTCCAGAGCACGAAGATCAGGGGCCCGGGAATGACCGCGGGGATCAGCAGGATCAGTCGATACGTCGTCGCGAGCACCGGCTGGGTCACGCGGTCGACCAGGATCGCCAGGAGCATCGGGAGGAAAATCATGCCTGGCAGAAAGAGCGCGGTGAAGATGACCGCGCGCCAGAGGCCGGTCCACATGACCGGGTCCGCCAGCGCGGCAGCATAATTCTGCAAGCCGACCCAGTTGGCGGGTTGATTGCGCAGGAAGTGGAAGTCGGTGAAGCTCATCCACAGCACGCGCAGGATGGGGTAGACCTGCCAGCCGATGAAGAACACGAGCGTGGGGATGAGAAAGACCCAACCCGTGTTGCGCCGGGCGAGCGCCGCCGCCCGCCCGGTCGCGACTCCGGAGCGCAACCCGAGGGTGGTCGTCGAGGCCACTCAAGAGCCTCCGCGGACCAGCACTACACTTCTAGCCGCTCTGCTTGGCCTGCGCCTGGACCGCGTCGAACGCGGCTTGCATGGCCACGTGCGGATCCGACTCTTCGCCGGTGATGTATTTCTCCCAGTACGGCTGACCGATATTGAACTGCGTCAGACCGAACTTCTGATTGGGTATCGCCCTGGCAACCTGCAGCTGGCTGAACACCAGCGGCACCCAATTCTGCATCCAGTCCGGAGGCGATGCGTTCCAGCCGGCGTAGATCGACTGATACGGCGGCAGTTGGCCGGGGTGCGCCGTCGGCGTGCCGCTGATCGAGTCCTTCCAGATGCCAGGGTCATAAGAGAGCGTTTTCATGTACGCGGCGGCCTGGTCCTTGTTCTGCCCGTATTTGAACAGGCAGGCGCCCGTCGTCCAGAACACCGTCGCGCCCTCGCCACCCTGTGGCTTCGGAAGTGGTCCAAGCTGCAGCTGATTCGGATCGGGCCACGTCGCGGCGAAGCGAAGTGGAGCATTTTGATACTTCACGTAGTACGTCGCCTGTTGGGCGGCGAACGCATTCTCGTCTGGAGTGTCGTTGACGCCGGCGTCCGTGGTACCCGGATTCAGCACGTTGGGTGCAGACAGCGCCTTCATCTTCTTCATGACATCCAGCGCCTGGATGGCCGGGTCACTGGTGAAGTCGAAAAACAGGTCGGGCGTATAGACGTTGGTGCTGATGCTGTGCGTGATCGGCGCGAGCGAGCGCCAGCCGTGCGCGTCGAAAACGACGCCGTAGGGTGCGGCCCCGCTGGTGACAACTTGCTGCGAGTCGGCGAGGACGTCGTCCCAGGTCATCGGCATCGAGCTGATGCCGGCCTGGCTGCTCTGGCCGGCGTTCCAGCCCATGATGATGATGTCGAGCAGGAAGGGCCAGCTGTACAGGTGGCCGTCGACCGTGCACTCGTTGCGAATGGACGGAATGAGATCGTTCAGAACGTCTTGCGGAATGTAGTTGTCCCACGGTTCGATCACGTCGGCCGCGATCAGCGATGACATCTCGACAAAAGGTGTCATACCAACGTAGACGTCCCAGGTGCTGTTCTTGTCGCGCGCCTCGGCAACGAAGCGGTCGATGCCGAAACCCTGGACTGGCGCGATCTGGAAGTTCAGTGGCGCGGTGGCCTTGAACGCGTCGTTCACCTGCGGAACGGATGGATGCAGGTCGATGATCCACTGGTAGAACGTGGGCGTGAGCGGTCTGGAGGTGGTTTGGGCCAACGGCGCGACACGCGCTGGCGCCGCGAGTGCCCCACCCGCGGGTGCCATCGACACCGCGAGCAAACCTCCGACGACTGGAGCACCGACCTCAACCAGAAGCTGCCGTCGACTCAAACGGCGGTCGGTCTGACGCCCTGGCGCATGTGCCAGATGAGCCCCCTCTTCCTACGGAGTCTTCGGCCGCATCGTGCCCGTTTGTAAAGGGTCTGTCAAGTGAGCGCCACGCGAATCACGTGGCACGTGATCGCTGCTCCAGGCCGTCAGCGTGGCTGGTTGCGCGCCTGCGCCGCGGTCTGGCGCGGACTGACCGCCTCGTGGCACGCCTCGCACATGGCGACTGCCCGCACGGGGTGGCCGCAGGCGCGGTGCTCGAGCACGACCGGGCCGCCGCTCGCGTCGGCGGCGTAGCGATCGCCCCACTGCATGAGTCCGAGCAGCACCGGCTGAAGGTCGAGGCCCTTGCGAGTGAGGTGGTACTCGAAGCGGGGCGGGTGCTCTTCATAGAGACGCTTTTCGAGCACACGATGTTCGACCAGCCGCTTCAGCCGAGCCGCGAGCACGTTGCGAGCGATGCCGAGGTGCTCCTGGATCTGGTCGAACCGATGCGCGCCCAGGAAGACGTCGCGCAGCACGAGGATGCTCCAGGTGTCGCCCAGCACGTCCAGCGTGCGCGCGACGGAGCAGGCCGAGGGGTCGAATTCGGGGTACGCCGGCATCCACCACAAGTCTAGCACAGTGGGTTGCTGAGGAAAACCCTCTCTGCTAGACTCAGTTTCTGTGAGCAACCCACTGCCGCCGCGCCTCGACGCGCGCACGCTGCTTCTGCTCGAGGCGCCCATTGCTCCCACGCTGGTCAAGCTTGCGGCGCCCAACATCCTGGTCAATATCGCCCAGTCCTCCATCGGCCTGATCGAGACCTATTTCGTCGGCAGACTCGGCACCGATGCGCTCGCCGGTGTTGCCCTCGTCTTTCCGGTGGTGATGCTGACGCAGATGATGTCCGCCGGCGCGGTGGGTGGCGGCATCTCGTCCGCGGTCGCTCGAGCGTTGGGTGGCCAACGTCGTCGTGATGCGGACGATCTGGCACTTCACTCACTGGCGGTCGGCCTCGTGTTCGGCCTCGCCTTTACCGTACTGGCGCTGGCGGCTGGTCCGTGGCTGTACGGCGCGCTTGGCGGACGCGGAGCATCGCTGGCGGCGGCGGTCACGTACTCGAATGTGATCTTCGCCGGCGCCATCCTGATCTGGGTTTTCAACTCGCTGGCTAGCGTGATCCGCGGTACCGGCAACATGCATGTGCCGGCGCTGGTCACGTGCGTCGGTGTCGTCGCGGTCGTCCCGCTGTCTCCGTGCCTGATCTTTGGCCTGGGTCCGTTTCCACAACTTGGCGTAGCCGGTGGCGGAACGGCGCTGCTGGCGTACTACGCGGTGGGGTGCGTCGTGCTGGCGGCCTACATCAAGTCCGGTCGCATCCCGGTTCGTTTGAGTTTTTCAAACCTCCGCCTGCGCGGGGACTTGTTTGCGGACATTCTGCGTGTGGGCGGCGTGTCAGCCCTGGTGACGATTGGCACGAATGTCACGGTCGCCAGCGTGACGGGTCTCGTCGGAACCTTCGGTCCGGCGGCAATCGCCGGGTACGGGGTCGGATCGCGACTGGAGTATGTTCTGGTGCCGCTCGTCTTCGGACTCGGCGCCCCGCTGGTGGCGCTGGTGGGCACCAACGTCGGCGCCGGCCGGCACGCGCGCGCGGTACGCGTGGCATGGATCGGCGCGTTTGTGGCCGCGGCCATGTGTGCGTTCATCGGAGCGCTCGCCGCGGTCTATCCGCGAGTGTGGCTGGGCATGTTCGACAGCGACGCCGCGATGCTCGCCCCGGGGTCCCAGTACCTGCAGCGCGTGGGTCCGTTCTATGGATTCTTTGGCCTGGGACTGGGACTGTACTTCGCCTTCCAGGGCTTCGGTCGCCTGCGCTGGGCTGTCGTCGCCAATTTCACGCGACTGACGATCGCCGTCGGTGGCGGCTGGCTGGCGCTCCGCTTGACGGGTGATCTCAGCTTCGTGTTCGTGGCGCTCAGCATCGGCATGGCGGCGTTCGGGTTGATCAACGCCGCGGCGCTGGCAACGGGCGCCGTGACCGCGGAAAAGCATCCACGTCTCGAACCGGTGGGCATTTTCGAGAAGGGAGTGCCGGTTACCCGCTGACCTGGACGTCTTTGATTGGAGCCGGCGTGTTGAAGATCGGATACGTCAACCCCAGCAGCGTGCCGTAGATGCCCCACAGCACTGCTTCGGCACCGGCGGCAGCCAACCAGCGCGACGCTCCCACCGCACCCGAGACGACCACCACGGGGACCACCGCCAGCAAGGACATCGCCAGCGGCACGACGGCAAAGACCAGGCCGTGCTGCCAGTCGGGCAAGCTTGCGGCGAAGCGGTCCTCGAAACCGCCATACAGCACGCCCCATGCAATCCCGAGCGCGGTCACCACGACGATCAGCGTCAGGAGGTACAGCAGCTCGGCCGGAAACCGCGACACGAGCGCGATGACCGTGCCGGACGGGGTCAGCAGTCGCTCGGCGACCGGTCCCGCGAGATAGATGAGTGCATTGACAATGGTCGTGGCGCCGCCGACCGCCAGGACACCAGCCAGCGCCCCCGCGCGCAGGCGGCGTGCGGGACTGGAGGGTGGCCGCGCTGCTCGCGCAACCACAGCTTTGCGGGCGCGCACCAGCCAGACCAGCAAGATGGCGATCGCGGTCACACGTAGCAGCAGCCCGACTGGAACCACAATTTGCTCGAGCGTGTCGATAACCGCGGGGCCGAATAAGAACCCCAATGCGAGTGACGCGCCGGTGTAGACCAGGGCCGCCACGGTCACTGCCGGCCAGAACTTGCGGAACGGCAAGCCCAGGACGGCGCAGACGGCGACGATCGCCAGACCCAGGCCAGGAATGAGCCGCGCGACGAAGATGGCCGGTTGGCCGCGCTCGTTCAGTTCAGCCTCGGCGCGCTGGAGGAGCTGCTCGGTCAAACCAATGAAACGGCCGTAGCGGAGAAGGTCGGCGGGGCTGATCCAGCGCACGAAGGCAAAGAGCAGGCTGGCCCCGAGGGTGCTTGCCGCCGTCAGCACCAGCCACGCGAGCCAGAGCGAAACCGTGCCTTCGCTGGCCTGCACGCCGAGCAGAACCATGAACAGTGCGATCGGTACCGGCAACGGCACGCCGGCCGATTTCACGAACTGGATGGCGGCAACACTCAGCAGGCCGTGGCTGGCGGTGAAGGTGACCAGCCCCGACCAGACTTCTTCCAGCTCATCCATCGGCTATCGCCGCATTGCCGGCTGAGACCAGATGATATGGCAGGCGGGCCGGGCGGTGGCAGGCAGCGCCCGGCACGCGGGCTGCGGTTCGCGTTGATATGTCGATGGGCGATACTCGAAGGCACTGGTCCGGATGAACGATCGCCGGCAAAGACGACGGGCGCTCCTGGTCATCAATAGCAAGTCGGGGCCAAACCGCGACAGTCTGCTTCGCGTCCACGAGCTAGTTGGTGTGCTCGAGGAGTTCCAGATTCGCGCCGACGTCCGCGTAAAACTTGGGAAAAAGCAGGCCCGCGAACAGACACGCGCCGCCGCCAGATCGGGCAACTATGACCTGGTTATCGCCGCCGGCGGGGACGGTACCGTCGAGGCGGTCGCGCGCGGGCTACTCGAGACCGAGGTCCCGCTCGGCATCATTCCGCTCGGGACCTTCAACAATGTGGCGACCTCGCTGCGTATTCCAACGGATGTTCGGAAGGCATGCAGGTTGATTGCGACTGGCGCGACACATCCAGTCGACGTGGGCCTCGCTCGCACGGCCGATCATAAGAACGAGCGTCCGTTTCTCGAGATCAGCACGGTCGGCCTTGGGGCGATTGCAGGCAAGATTGGCCAGGACATTCAGAAAGGCCGTTGGGCGGCCGCGGTGGCGGAGGTGCCAACCGCCGTCGAGATAACGTCGGTTCCGATGCGCGTCCGACTCGATGGCCGCGAAGCGATGTCGGTGCGTTCTCTGCTGGTGACGGTTTCCATCTCTCCGCGCTCTGGCGCAGGCTTGCAGCTGGCGCCACGCGCGCGGATGGACGACGGCCTCTTCGACATCAACATTTTCGAAGGCTCGGATACGCAAGCGGTCCTGGGCGACGTGGCGTCGTCCGCGTTTGGGCCCTTGCCGCTGTCCGCGCCTGCGAACGTCCAACAGCTGCGTGCGGCCGAGCTTGACATCTGGACCGCGGAACCACTGCCGGTGTCGGTTGGACCGAAGCTCATTGGCCAGACGCCTGCCAGCTTTCGCATCGAGCACGGTGCTCTGAGCGTCATCAGCGACCCGCCAGCAACTTCGACGGATGGTGGCGCCGCGCGTGGCTTCCACACCGCACTGTCGGTATTGGGGAACCAGGTCGTCCCGCAACTGGGCATCGGCCAGCGCGTTCCGCTCGTACCCATGTTGGGCGCGCTGGTCTTCGGCTGGATATCACAGCCAGTCGTGGCACAGGCGTTGCGCCGACTGCGCAGGTAGCCCGGCCACCGGCGCTCACGAATGGCGCAATCGCGGCGTCCGCTCGTCAACTTCGGCGGGCGAGCGCTCCGGCACCTCAGCTGGTCCGACTGGTCGGCCAAAGCCCTTGAGTCGCTCCGCGTAGTCCCGCAGCCGTTTATCCGCTCGCTCGTTCACCGTGCCAGGTTCCCATTGCCCATCACGCTGTGTGCCGGCTCTTACCCCGGTCAGAATTTCCATGCCCTCGTCGACGGAGGTCACCGCCCAGATGTGAAAGCGTCCCTGGCGGACCGCGTCCACAACATCCTCGCGCAGCATCAGATTCTTGATGTTCGACGGTGGGATCAACACTCCCTGTTCGCCTGTCAGCCCACGTACACGGCACACGTCGTAAAAGCCTTCGATCTTGCGGGTTACGCCGCCGACCGATTGGACCTCACCGCGCTGATTGACCGATCCCGTCACGGCAACTCCCTGGCGCAGCGGAATGCCGCTGAGTGCGGACAGCAGCGCATAGACCTCCGTGCTGGATGCGCTATCCCCCTCCACCTCGCCATAAGATTGCTCGAACGTGATGCGTGCCGAGATCGCCAGGGGCTTGTCCTGCGCATAGCGTGACTGGAGAAAGCTCGTCAGGATGAGAAATCCCTTGCTGTGGATGCGTCCGCTGAGCCGGGTCTCGCGGTCGAGATTCGTGAATCCGTCCGCGCCGAGCGCTATTTGCGCGGTGATCCGCATCGGGCGACCAAACGTATAATCGCCCAGGTCCAGTACCGACAACCCATTCACCTGGCCCTGACACTCGCCGGTCACGTCGATGAGAAGGGTGCCATCCTGGATGAGCTCGCGGATTTTGTCTTCTACCATGTTCGAGCGGTAGGTCTTCTCTTCGATCGCCTGCTCAACGTGCTCGGCCATGACCAGGGGGCTCTGGGCTTTTGCCGCCCAGAAGCTTGCCTCGGCGACGATATCTCCAATCTGCTGAAACCGGGCGCTCAACTTCGCCTGATGGTCGTCCAAACGAGCGCCGTATTCCGCGATTTTTGCAACCGCGCTGCGGTGGAAGTGACGCAAGCCTCCGTCTCGGACCTGCCTGGCCACGAACGCGGCGTAGCGAGCCAGATGTTCATCCGTCCGGGTAATTTCTGTATCGAAATCGGCCCGCACGCGAAACAGCCTGGAGAAGTCCTCGTCCTGGAATTGGAGGAGGTAATAGACATTCGGCGGACCGATCAGGACCACCTTTACGTTGAGCGGAATTGGCTCGGGTCGCAGCGTCGCCGCGGGAATGGGAGTGAATTGCTCGCCGATATTCTCGATGCGGATGAGGCCCGTTTTCAAGGTCCGCTTGAGCACGTCCCATGCGCCCGGGCTGCTGAGCACGTCGATGGCATTCAGCACCAGGTACCCGCCGTTCGCGCGGTGCAGCGCACCGGCCTTGATCATCGAGAAATCGGTGACCATGCTGCCGAGCTCGGAGCGATACTCCATGCGACCGAGCAGGTTGTAATACGTCGGATTGGTTTCCACGACCACGGGCGCGCCGCGGCTAGCGCCGTTGTCGACGAGCACCGCAACGCGATAACGCTCGAAGATTGCCTCTTCACGCTGTTGTTGGAGGTGGGCCAGCGGATATGGCATCGGCTGCTGCCCCTCCCGATCAGGCTCCGCGGTCGCCTGCGCAGCCCGGTGGATCTCCTCCGCCCGAGCAATCAGGTCCTCCTGCACCTGCCTCAGGTACTCCTGAACGGGCGTCAGCTCGGAGTACTTCGCTTCGAGCTCATGAACCAACGGTTCGATGGTGGACCGCGCCACCTGCGCGTCCTGCTCGATCATGCGCAGGTGCGTCTCACGCTCGAGCTGGCGTACCTGCTCACCCATCTCGCGCAGCGCCCTCCCCAGCTCCTCGCCCAGCCGGCCGATGCGGTCGCGCTCTTGCTCCGGCAGTCGCAGCAGCTCCTCCTGAGACATCGGCCGCCCGTCGCTCAGGGGCACGATCATCGGCCCGGCCGGTGTCATCGACAGCGCCAGGCCGTGTTGTTGCGCGCGCTCGTTCAACTCGCGGATCAGCCGATCGCGGGTGTCCACCACTGTGCGGTGCGTTTCCTGTTGTTGCTGCCGATACTCACGACTCTCGAAGACACGCCGCAGATCGCGGCGCACCGCGTCCATCAGCGTGCGCATGTCCTGCGCCAGCGCCGCGGCGCGACCGCTTGGCAGCCTCAGCGCGCTCGGGCATGCCGCATCCTTGAAGTTGTGGACGTAGCACCAATCTCCAGGCGGCGGCTGGGACTCGGCCAGCCGCCTGACGTAGGCATCGACCGTACTGCTGCGGCCGCTGCCGCGCGGTCCCGCGACGAACAGGTTGAACCCGTCGCCACGCATTTCCAGGCCGAAGGTAAGCGCCCGAACCGCGCGATCCTGGCCAATCGTACCGTCCAGGGGTTCGAGCTCTTCGGTAGTCTCGAACGGCAGCTGAGCCGGATCACAGAACCACCTGAGCTGGTCGGGCTCGAGTGGGCGATGCACCGGCGCCGCGACTGTCTGCCCGCGGGGGCCGAAGCCGTCGGGCCCAGCTTGCGCAGGGGAGGGCTGCTCGGTCATCGGCAACCACCGCGCGTGGTGTCCGCGCTCAGATCGACGTGCAGAATACGATCGAAGTAGCCGTTGGGCATGGCGTGCTTGCGTCCCTTCGATGTGGCGCCAGTGCAGTTGGCTCTGACCAGATGAGAACAAAGTTACTACAGACAGCGTAGGCGTCATGCGCCGGCTGCACAATGCCACGAGGGGGGACTTTCCCCAAGTGAGTATCCTGGTTCTCTGGTAGTGACGGATGTGGACGGCGAATGACGTCGGAGAATCATTGGTTCTGCTGGCGCTCGTTTTTCTTGGAGCGGCGCTGATTCGGAAATGGTCGAGCCACCTTCGCGCGCTCTTTTTGCCTACGGCCGTAATCGGTGGATTTCTCGCACTCGCGCTCGGTCCAGAGGGTGTTGGTCGCCTGACAGGCTCGAGCGGCATCTTTCCCGATCAGACGTTCCAGGTCTGGCAGGCGTTGCCGGGCTTGCTTATCAACGTCATGGCCGCTTCTCTCTTGCTGGGCGAGCAACTGCCAGCGCCCGGCAAGATCTGGAGCGTTGCGGGTCCACACGTCATCATGGCGGGGATCATGTCGGCCGGTCAGTTCGCCGTCGCGGGCGTGATCGTGTTGGTCTTGCTCGAACCTGCCTTCGGTTTCAGCGACAAAGGCGGCGCGCTCATCGAGCTTTCCTTCGCAGGTGGGCACGGCACACTTGCCGGCTTGGGCCCGGTGCTTGAAGCGTACGGCGCCGGGGACCTGGTCGAGGTCGGACTTGGCCTGGCGACCATCGGCCTGGTCACCGGTGTTGTAATCGGCACAATCCTCATCAACTACGCGATTAGTTCCCCCTCAATTCCGATCGCCCGCCAGAATCCGACCACTCCAGACGAGGACCTGGACATTGATCACCACCTCCCACGTCCTGGCCAGGAGCCAATGGACGAGTGGCAGGGCATGAGCCAGGTGACGGGAGCGACGGTTGCACTTGGCGTCTCGATCGCCGTCGGAATCGTGCTCCTCGAGTTTCTCCGCTGGATCTTCGGCCTGCTCGGTTCGGACTTCTTTGAGAAGTTTCCACTCTTTCCATTCACGATCATCGGCGGGGTGATCGTTCAGCTTGTGGCCGTCCGCTACGGCTTCGGCTGGGCCGTGAACCGCCGAGCGGTCGAGGGTCTCGGAGGGCTCTCGATCGATGGGATCGTCATCTGCGCGATTGGCACACTTTCGTTGAGCGCGCTTGGCAGCAACATTGGCCCGTTGGTGATTCTTGCCGCGGCGTCTGTCGCATGGAGCATCGTCCTCGTGTTCGTCATTGGCAGGCGAGTCTTCGACCGAGACTGGTTCGAGCATTCGATCGCCGAGTTTGGCGAAGGGCAAGGCAACGTCGCCACGGGGTTCATGATGCTGGACATGGTCGATCCGGCGCGGCAGACTGGCGTCGCTCGAGGCTATAGCTACCGGCAACTGTTTACTCGTCCCCTGGTCGGCGGTGGGTTCATCTCGGCGCTTTCCGTCCCGCTGATTGCCGCGTTGGGGCTGCCGATCTTCACGATCCTGACCGTCGCCATTGGCGTTGGTTTAACGATCTGGGGAGTGCGACGAGCAACGGTGGAACAGGGCGCAATCCAGGGCGCGTCGGTCAAACCCGGCGGCTAATGCCACCTGTCGCATACTTTGGGCCGTGCCCTACCTGCGGATCACCTGCCCCGAGCTCGAGAGCGGACGCCGACAAACCGTCGCTACGCGCTTGACAGAGACCATCGATACCTTGCTGTACGACCCGCGCGGGCGAATCACGCCACAGGAACTGCGCGAGCGGACCACCGTGCACTTCACGCCGTATGCGCCGGAGGAGTTGTTCATCGGTGGGCAGACACCCGAGGCGCGCAATGCCACCGACATTACTATCGAGCTCTCGGACTGGGGACTGTCGGCTCGCCAGCGGCGGCGACTGGCGCGGGGCCTGACCCCGGTTGTCGCCGACGTGTTTCGCGTGCCACGCGCAGGTTGGGATGGCATCAACATCCGCTTTCACTCGTACCGACCGAGTGAGTTCGCGGTGGGTGGTCGCCTGTTATCGGAGCTGGTGCCACCGGTCGGTCAGCTCCTGCGCTGGTTGGTTCGCTAAGCCAGGCAAGTGGGTGCGCGAAAGTTTCGCGGTGCGCGTGTCGTTCAGCCCAGGTGCAAGCCCAGGAAGGCGAGCATCGTCGGCAAGGTTTCCGCAACGTAGCCCATGTGTCCGCCGGGCGCGAAGCGCACAAGCTTGGGATCGCCGTGCTCCAGCAGCAGGTGCATGTCCTGGATGGGAAAGACGGTGTCGTCGACACCGTTCCACAGCAGCAGTGGCGCACAGGGTTGGTCGAGAATGCCAAGGTCGAGCAGCGAGAGTGTCGGGGCAATACGGACCCAGTCGTCGTACGTCGCGCCGCCGAAAGCCGAGGCAAGTGTCGCGGACAGCTCCATCAGATACTCACCATCCTCGGCCCGGGCGATCCAGTCCGGTTGGAAGGCAAAATGCGCCGGACCACCGTGGTTGATGGCGCAGCGGATGCGCTCGCGCCGCGTGTGGGCAAGCTTGGTCGCCCAGTAGCCACCCGTGCTCAGACCCAGCACGCCGACGCGCGCCGCGTCCAGGTCCGATCTGGATTCAATCCAGTCGAACACCGGATCCCACAGCCGTTCGGCATCTGTCGAGCCGGACAGTGGTGCATCGCCGACACCGGGCATGTCGATCGCCAGCACCGCCAGACCGGCGGCGAGAAACGGATCGGCGCCGCGCTCGCGCTCCTCCTTGAACGTGTCGATGCCGCCCCAGGTGATCAGCACCGCGGGGCGCTGGACCTCCGATGGCTTGCGTAGCAGCGCCACGCACATGCGACCTTCGCCGGGCCGACCACCGAACGGGATTTCGACTCGCTCCATGTCGACCTTCAACCAGCGCACCGCCTGGCGGTGCATCTGCTGCGCGCGACGATACGCGCCGAGTTTGCCCGGCGAGTTGGGCGCCGGGAAACGCGCCATGTGATACAGGTCGTAGGCAACCAGATACTGACGCGCCGCGGCGGCCGCATCGTTGGCGGCCTCCGCTTCCGCGGCAGCACGTTCGTATGGCTCGGCACCGTCTCTGAACGTCTCGGCCCAGTGCTCGCGGTCCAGCGACTCCAACCGCGCCAGTACGGGCGCAATCTGGTCCACGGTGAGATACTGGAGCGGGTGACGCGGCACGCGCGCGCGGATCAGCAGCTCCTGGCGGACGCGCTCCAGCCGCGTCGAGTCCGAGGCCGTCATCGGTGCGGGACTGTACTATGGTTGGCTCGATGATTGCCGAGAGTGACTGGCGCTTGCCCAGTCTGTCGCTTGCCGAGCGTGATCGTCGTTGGGCGCGTGCGCGGGAGCTCATGGCCGAAGCCAATGTGGACTGTCTGATCGCCAGTGGTCCGACGGGACAGCACTACCGGAACGCCGCCGACGTGAAGTACCTGACGCAGCTTGGGCATAACTCGGAGGAGGTTACGCTGCTTTTTCCGCGCGAGGGCGACGTGCGAGTGTGGACGAATCCGCCCGGCGAGTGGCCGAACGGTAACTGGATAGGCGCCACCCTGCCGGGCGGTGGCAGCCGTGTGCTGCTCGAGGCCCTGAAGCCTCATTTCGCACGCGCCACCATCGGCGTGTGTGGCCTGGCGGGCGGCGTCTTCGGCACGGTCCGCCAGCCGGACGGGTACTTTCCGCACACCGCACTGCGGAGGCTGGCGGAGAACTTACCCGACGCACGCTTCGTGAACGCCGCCGACCTGCTCGGCCGCGCACGCTTCGTCAAGAGCGCGGAGGAGGTCCAGTTCCTGCGATGCGCAACACAGCTCGCCGAACGCGGGCTCCACGCGCTGCTGCAAACCGCGCGTGTGGGTGTGTTCGAGCCGCTGATCATGGCCAACATCCTGCAGGCGGAAGTTGCCGCCGGCGGCACACTGCCCATCATGCTGGGCTGGATCTCGGGCCCGTTTGGCGCGGCAAACCACCGTCTCGAGCAACCCACGCACAGACTCATGCAGAGCGGCGACTATCTCATGGTCGAGCTCGAGGGGCGCTGGGCTGGCTATATCGGGCAACTCGATCAATCCGTGGTCGTGGGTAAGGTGCCGGAGTGGGCGCACGACGCCCACCAGGCGGCGGTCCAGAGTTTCTGGGACGTGGTCCAGGCGATGCGCCCGGGCGTAACCCTGGGCGAGCTGCGGGAGGCTGCTCGCAAAGTGAGCCGCTCACCGGGCGTCGAAGGCGAGCTGATCATGCATGGGCGCGGCCTCGGCGACGACGGCCCTCTGGCGCTTCCACGCCAGCCCGGCGGCGGCGAGCTGGACCGGGTCGCATTGGAGGAAAACAACGTTTTTCTCGTGAAGCCCAACACCATATACCGTGGCCACCGCGACGCCGGGCATGTCGGTGACACCGTGGTGGTCACTGCCTCCGGCGCCGAGCGCCTCGGCACGCGCCCGATCGAGCAGTTCTGGCGACTCGACTGACGTGCGCGCCTGCCTAATCGCCGATGAGCATGTGCCGCACCCAGCCTTCCCAGGCCGTGCACAATCTGATCGAAGTGTTGGCCACCGTCTTCGGTCATCCACACACTGCCATCGATCATGCCAACGGCGAACACGTCGGGGTCGGCAGGGTCGCCGCACACGGCGCGTGAAGCGGACGAAACGCCTCGGGCAAGCCACCAGCGCGCAACACCTCCCAGGAGTCACCCTGGTCTTCGCTTCGATAAAAGGCCGTCGCCGAGCCCTCCGCCCGCCGCCACCGGACGTGGCCACCAGGACCCGCGGATTGTCGGGCATCGCGGTGATGCTGTGCGAGTCCTGTCAGACTCCGTTGCTCAGGTTACGCCACCGTGCTCAAATTGCGCACGTGGCTGATGTGCGGTGGCGCCGGAAAATCCCAATGCGCTGAACATGTGGCAGGAGTACTACATCCAGATCGGCAGCCAGAAGCAGCGATTCGATGTCAATGCATTGTTTGGATCCCACCTACATTCAATACGCTCTGGATCGCCTCGGCACGGTCCAATCGTCGTTCTAGCTTGGGCGGGCTCCGGTTCAGATGAGCGGCATCGGCGAGGCGGCAACTGGCTCGCGCTGGCCTGCCACCTGGGCGATGAAGCGGCGGATGACCGCGTACGTCTCTTCGGGCGCGGCGTTCAGCACGCGCACATCGGTGTTGGGTCGAATCCACAGCCAGGCACCCTGGACGTTCTGAGCCAGCTCGCAGGCGTGCGCCAGCGGATGGGCCGTGTCGGGCTGATCGCCGCGCACGATCAGGGTTGGGAGTGTGACGCTCCTGGAGGGCTCGCGCAGGTTCAGGTACTCCTGGAACTCGGGCTGCAGGCGGTTGGTGAAGTACTGCTGCACGACGATCTGCCAGTCCTCGCCGTGCAGCTGGCGATAGCTGCGGGCGCGCTCCTCGTTGACCGCGCCCATGTTCAGCCCGCGACCGAGGCGCGCGCCAGTCTCGCCTTCGACGGCAATGATCGGGTGATCCAGGATCAGACTTTTGACGCGCTGGGGGTGGTCGATGGCGGTGCGCAGGGCGATGCGCGCGCCCAGGCTCGATCCGTACAGGTGCGCGGAGCTCAGGCCGAGGTGGTCCTCCAGGGCGACGACGTCGGCAACCCAGTCGCGGGGCATCGACGACGCGTGCGAGCTCCGACCCATGCCCCGCAGGTCGACGACCAGCACCCGCAGTCCCTCCGCCAGGGCTGGCAGGTGCATCACCAGGCTACGGCTCGACGAAGCCGCCCCATGGAGCATGATCAGTGGCTCGCCGGCGCCGGCCTCTTCCCAGTGATGCTTGTGGCCGTTCAGGATGGCATCAGGCATTGTCAACTCCTTTGCGCCTATGCTGCCCCAGCCCTCGCGTTTCTGTGAAGATGGGATTACTATCCCGCAGCATGGGACAGCTGATTGCCGGCGCAGCCTCATCACATGCATTCGCACTCGAGGACCCGAGTGCCTGGGATACCGTCCGCGGCAGGGTACGCGACGTCTACATCCGTCGCTTCGGAGCGCCGCCGCCCGAGCAACCACGCCTGGCTCAGGAAACTGACGAGGACGTTCAGCGTCGTTATGCCAAGTTGCGCAATGCGCTCGGCCACATTCGCGAGCAGCTTGCCGCTTCCCGTCCAGACGTGCTGGTGCTGGTCGCCGACGATCAAGACGAGACCTTCACCGAGGACACGTACCCCCAGATTGCGGTGTATCTGGGCAAAGAGTTCATCTGCCGAGGTCGCCATCAGGCCGCCGAATGGCGAGCGAGAGGCCATCCCGAGCTGGCGCGGGCGATCCTCACCGAGTGCGTCGAGCGCGACATCGACATGGCGGCGGTGGGGACGCTCCCCGAGAACGTGCTGCTGGCGCACGCGTTCGGTCCGGTGTTACGCACGATCGACCCGGAAGGCCAGATCCCGGTGGTGCCGGTCTTCGTCAACTGCATCCACCTGCCGGCGCCGTCACCCGCGCGGTGCTACTACCTGGGTCAGACCATCGCCGCGGCGATCGAGAAGTGCGGTGGCATCCGCACGGCCGCGATCTATGGCAGCGGGGGACTGTCGCACTTTCCAGCCAGCTACCCGGGCTATCCGAAGGGCGATTTTCCATTCGGGGGCATCATCGAAGACTACGATCACATGCTGCTCGAGAAATTGCGCGCCGGCCGCGGCAGCGAGCTGGCAAAACTCACCAGCCAGGAGCTCCTCGAAAACGGAGAAATCGAATTGCGCAGTTGGATCACCATGCTCGGCGCCATCGGCGACGTCCCACCCGAAGTGCTGGTGTACGAGCCGTTCTATCGCGGAATTATGGGCATGGGCGTCGGCTTCTGGAACCTGACCGCCGCGTGAGCCTCGCTGATCGCGTCATCGTGGTCACCGGCGGCGCGCGCGGTATGGGCCGCGCCTTCGTCGACGGCTACTTGCGGGCCGGCGCACGCGTCGTCGCAATCGACCTCAGCTGGCAACCGAGCGGCGCCTCAAACGACGTCGACGACACGTGGATGCGCCAGTTCCAGGCGCGCGATGACACCCTGGCGCTCACCTGCGACATCACTGACGCGGCCCAGGTGGAGACTGCGCTACAAGCGACACTCGAAAGGTTCGGAACAGTCGACGCGCTGTGTAACAACGCGGGAATGCTCCAGCGCCACCTGTTCCCACCGGGTGGGCCGATCACCATCCTCGAAACGAGCAACGCCGACTTCCACAAGATGTACGAGGTCACGGTCTTCGGCACGCTGCTGGTCACACGCGCGTTCGTGCGTCCCATGCTCGAAAACAAACGCGGCAGCATCTTCAGTGTCATCAGCAGCGGCGCGCTCATGCGCAGCGACGGCGGTGCGTACACGCTCTGGCGGCCCAATAGCCGCGAGCAGCCGTATATGTCCGCAAAGTCGGCGGTGGCCAACATCATGTGCTATCTCGGCGACGAGCTGCGCGAACAGAACGTGGCCGTCAACGCATTTGTGCCGCTGCACACGCGCAGCACCGGCTTCGAAGAATGGGCCGACGCACGCGAAAAGACAACCGGTCACCGCGGACCGATCCCGTATCACCCCAATCACGTGCAGCCGCTAGGCTGCTTTCTCGCCGAGCAGGACGCGCGCAGTGGCAACACGGCCAAAATCTGGGTCGCCGCCGCGTGGCTGACCGAACATGGCTATCCGATCGAGCAGTGGCTCGCCCCCGAAACACGCGTGTGGTAGGAAGGACCGCATCGTCATGCTGACCGAATCGAAAGCTCGCTTGCTGGTGGACCCGGACACCGGAGTGGTCAGCCGCAAGATTTTCGCGGACCCCGACATCTATGAACGCGAGCAGGACTGCATTTTCCGCCACTGCTGGCTGTTCGTCGGTCACGAGTCGATGCTGCCCAGTACGGGTGACTTCATCAGCAACTACATGGGCGAGGACCCGGTCATCGTCTGGCGCGGACGGAGCGGTCTGCCGCAGGTGTTCCTGAATACCTGCCCGCACCGCGGCAACAAGCTGTGCCTGTTCGACAGGGGCAACGCGCCGGCGCTGACCTGCAGCTATCACGGCTGGACGTTCAACACCGAGGGCAAGCTTACCGGGGTGCCCTTCGAGCGCCTGGCCTACGACGACGCCCTCGACCACGAGGCCAATGGGCTCAAGACGGCGAAGGTCGCAACCTACAGCGGGCTGATCTTCGCCAGTTGGGATCCGTCGGTGCCGTCGCTGGACGCCTACCTGGGCGAGCTGCGCTGGTGGCTGGACGTCTTTATCGGCCACCAGGACTTTGGGGGCATGCAGTGCATCCCCAGCGCCCAGAAGTACCGCATGCCCGGCAACTGGAAGCTGACCGCCGACAACTTCATTGGCGACTTCTACCACGTGCCCATCACGCACGCCTCGTTCCTGCGGCTCTTCGGTCGCATGAGCGACGAGGCGTACAGGGGCTCGCCCACCGGCTCGTTCAATTTCGCGCTGGAGCCAGCGCATGGTGTGGGGGCAGTGGCGACGGACGATCGCCAGCTCCAGCGGGACCTGGGCATCGCGCAATTCCTCGGGCCAGAGGCGGTCGAGTGGGTCAAGGAGCGGGCGGCCAGGCTGAAGGCGCGTGTGCCGGGTCCGGCCAAACCGGATGGCTTCGTCGCCGGCGCGACGTTTCCGAACATGACCTTTCAAGGTAGCGGCGCGTTCGAAGGCGAGCTGCTGGCGTTGGCGCATCCGCGTGGGCCGAACTACCACGAGGTGTGGCAGTGGCTGCTGTTCGAGCGCGATGCCCCCACGATCGTGCGCCAGTACGCGGCCGCCTGGACGGCGCGGCGCCAGTCGGCGGCGGGGCTGGTGGGCAGCGACGATGGGGAGAACTTCGAGCGCATCGCGGAGAACACCCGCACACCGATGACCAGCGAGCTGACCTTCCACTACGGCATGGCGCTCCGCCGCGACAACGAAGGTCTGGACGCGGGTGGTAAGACGCGCGACGACTGGCAAATCCAGGGTCTGCCTGGCACGCCCAGCCGTGCCCACTTCTCCGAGGTGAACCAGCGCGGTTTCTACCGCTACTGGGCCAGGCAAATGGGGTTGGAGGGAACGCCGGCGTGATTGCCGCCGATCGCGACCTCCAGTACGAGGTCGAACAGTTCCTGTTCGAAGAGGCCGACCTGCTGGACGAGCACCGCTACCGCGAATGGCTCGACCTGTTCACCGATGACGTGCGCTACCTGGTGCCCATCCGCGAGACGACCACCGAGCAGCCGGATGGCGTCCCACCTGCAGATGAGCTGCGCGTCGCGCACATCAACGACGACAAGCGCGCGCTCCAGATGCGCCTGAGCCGGCTTGAAAGCGGACTCCAGCACTCGGAGTGGCCGCCGTCGCGAACGCGGCGGGTGATCGGCAACATCCGCCTCACGGCCAGCGAGGGCGATGAGCTGAGTGTGCGCTCCAACTTCATGTTGTTCCAGAGCCGACGTGAGACCGCGGAGTTCCTGTTCGTCGGACGGCGTCAGGACCGTCTGCGTCGGGTTGACGGCAGCTGGCGGATCGCACGCCGCACGGTCCTGCTGGACCACAATGTGCTGCCGCGTTCGCTTTCAATCTTTTTCTAATTTGAGATGGTGGGGAGGGTCAAAAAGGTGTGGCATGCGAGACACGCACGCCTGGATAGACGCGTAGCGCTCAAACTGTTGGCACTGGGTGGCGGAGCCGCGCTGCTGGCGGCATGCTCGGCGCCGGCTCCGGCCAGTTCACCGGCCGCCACCAACGCGAGCACTGGCACGGCGCCGGCGTCCACTGGCACGTCGCCGGCGTCCACCGCGACCGCTGCGCCCGCCAGCCAGCCGCGGAGTGGCGGCACGTTGCGGGCTGGCACGCTCGGCGACCTGCCCACCCTCGACGGCTCGTGGGTCGCAGGCGCGAACACCACCGCTCATATCTACGACCGCCTGGTGGAGTACGACCCCAAGCTGAACCCGATCCCAATGCTGGCCGAAAGCTGGGACGTCAACAAGGACTGGACCCAGCTCAAGCTCAACCTGCGCAAGGGCGTCCAGTGGCACACCGGCCGCCAGTTCACCAGCGACGACGTGGAGTGGAACTTCAACCGCGTCAAGACCGATCCCAAGATCAACGGCGGTGGCTTTCAGGACCTGATTGCCCCACTGTCCAGTATGGAGAAGCCGGACCCCAACACGCTCATCGTCAAGGCCGATGCACCCTGGCCGGGTGCGTTCGACCTGTTCTCGCTGCTCAACATGATCGACCCTGTCACCATGCAGCAGCCGGACGGCGTGCAACATCCGGTCGGGACCGGCCCGTTCACGTTCGTGGAGTACGTGCAGGGCGACCACGTCACGCTGAAGAAGAACCCCAGCTACTGGCAGACTGGCAAGCCCTACCTGGACGGACTGCGTTTCCAGATCTTCACGGACCCCCAAGCGCTGGTCACGCAGCTCGAGGCCGGCGCCCTGGACGTTGCGTACGATCCGCCGTTCCGTGACACCGCGCGTTTGCGGCAGGATCCCCAGTATCAGGTCCTGATTAACGACAACACCGGCCAGCGCGTGGTGATCCTGCAGCAGATCAAGACCGATGGGCCAACCAGCAACAAACAGTTCCGCCAGGCGCTCCAGTACGCGGTCAACCGCCAGCGCGTCATCGACATGGTGTTCCTGGGGATGGGCAGCCCGGGAGACCTGCCGTTTGCTCCCAGCTCACCCGCCTACGACGTGGACCGAGAGCACCGCTATAGCTTCGACCTGGACCGAGCCAGGGCGCTCATCGCCAGCTCCGGTCTCGCCAACCCGGAGCTCGACATCAACTACGCGTCAACCAACACCGAGTTTGCGCTGATCGCGCAGATCCTGAAGTCCGATCTGGCAACCATTGGCGTCACATTGAATCTCAAGCCGCTTGACTCCGTAACGGCCACGACCACCGAGTTTCAGGCGGCCTACCCCGGCCTGTTCCTCGGCCGCAGCCTGTACGGTCAGCTGCACCCCAGCTTCATGGAAGGCAATCCCAACTTCAGCGACCTGGTCAGCTGGGCCAACTTCAAAAGCGACGAGCTCACGCAGCTGACCAACGCCATCGTGCACGAGACCGATCCGGCGAAGCAGCCGCAGGCGTACGCGGCGTGGAGCGACTATTTGCTCGACGAATCATGGGCCGTGACACTTGGCGCGTCGTCGCCACATACCATCGCCACACGCAACGTGCACGGCCTGCACTACAACCTGGACGAGATGCTCCAGGCCAACGACGCCTGGCTGGACACGTGAGCGGCGCCTCGCCGACCTCAGCGGCGCGCCGCTAGCCCGAAACGACAGGCTCAGTCGACTGGGCGATACACCGCAAACACCTTGTCCAAGTTACACAACCAGGACTCGATGAACCGCGCCTCCGACGGCCGTCGCTCCAGCTGCGACCTCGCTCCCATCAGTCAGAATCAGTTCAGCAGCTCCTGGTGTCCACTGGCTTCGACGACGCGATTAGCGCTCCCCGCCCGTGCGAATGGATCAGCGCGCGACCGTAGCAGTTGATCGCGATTGGCAGCATCGGGTAGCCAAAACCGCGGCGATCCCAATCCAGGTACAGGGCCGTATTGGGGAAGGCGTGCGGAACACCCTCGCGGCGTGGCTGGTACGCGTAGCTCAAGTCGAAGCTGTCTTCGAGCAAGCGCGTGGCGAGATACTTCCCGGCGGTGCGGTGGCCGTTGAAGTGGAACTCGGTATCGGCGGGCTCGTTCCATATGTTCGGGCGGCCGTTGCCCCGGGGGCGCGCGTCGAAACGCTCCCAGGCCAGCACGGAAAATGCGGGCACGCCGTCGTCGCGGAGTTACTCGTACTGGTCGTCACCCCGGATGAGCACGAGGTCCGGCTTGAAACCGTCGCCGTCATCAGGTAGGGCTATGGCTCACTTGACATCGTCGCGCACGGCGTCCAGGATGTGCGTTCCGAGGTCGCTTCATCGCCCCTCCAGCGTGTCGTTACTGCATAAGGAGTCCACCGGCGACATTCAGCGTCTGGCCAGTAATGTAGCTCGCGTTGTCGGAA
>JAFAOS010000358.1 GCA_019247515.1 Chloroflexota bacterium
TAGCGAATGGAGCTTCATGGGTTCCTCGGTGAAACTGGGACAAAAAAACGCCCACGACGAATACACGTCGGGACGCCTGAGGCATTTATAGCACCAAGTCCCGTGGCGCGCAAGACCCTATGCAGACTTTGTTGCGAGGCTGCAAACACTCAACTGATCCAGCCCACAATCCGCTCCCAGCTGATCCAGCCCACAATCCCCTTCGGACCGGTCGGTCCGCCAGACAGAAACCGCGCAGGACAGCATGCCCGACGCCCGGCGCCTAGATTTGAAGCATGATCTGCAAATTGCGGTAGTCATCACGCTTCGCACGAAGCCAACAGCCGCTGACGCTTCGTCTCGAAGGCCAGCTGCCCACGAGCGCACCGGCCCTCTAAAACGTGTAGCTCGCTGGCAGGTCGTCTGGCTGCGGGACCTCGAATGCGCCAACGGTCAAACCTATGAGGCTGTAATGCCCGGCCAACGCGACCAGTTCGATCAGTTGCCGCCTGCCGAGTTCGGCCACCGCCTCGGCGTACTGCGCGTCGGTGAGTCGTCGCGTACGCAGCAGAGCCCGCGTGATGTCGACGAGCAATCGATCGCGTTTGGTCAGCGCGTCGAGCGGGCCGTTCGCACGCACGGCAGCGACTGCCTCGTTCGGGGTTCCCTCCTCCTGTGCGCGGTGCTCGTGGCGTGCCCAGGCATAGCGCGCCTCCATCTCCCGCGCCGTGACCAGGATCACCAACTCGCGGTCGGCGGCTGGCAGTTCGCCATCGAAACGGAAATAGTCCTCCAGGGCGCGAACACGATCGGCAAGCTGGGGCACGTGCATCAGCACGCCGAACGGACCGCGGACCCCGCCCCGCACGGCGGCGATGCGGTCCCAGACGGCCTGGTCTTCGGGCGGGAGGCCATTGCGATCAGGCGGTGGTAGGCGGACCATGCAGGTGGTGTGATGATACGCGTCCGCCCGTCGCGCGGAACACCCGCTGCATTGACGGCGCAGCAGGCGAGGACAGGCATGAGGTGGATTGCTCAACCAGCGGTGCAAGTGGGTATCAGGTCACGCGGCCAGGCGCTCGGGCCACAGGCCGCCGTAGGCGAACAGGCGTTGTTCCAGGGTTCGGACGGGACCCGGCTGCGGGCTATGCGCCAACCCAGGGGGACCTCGGTCGAGGTGAACTCCGCCGCGGCGAGGACTTGTCGCTGGCGGACGTCCTGCAATTGCTGAATCCAACCGCGTCGGCAACTCGCGTCGGTGTTGGACCGCGCGGAGGTCCGCGATGCGCACGCCCGTCGCGCGCAGGCGGGGGACCAAGAATGTTTGCCGCGGCAACGGCGTCCTGGACGGCCAAATTGATGCCGACACCACCGACCGGCAGCATCACGTGCGCCGCATCTCCCAGCAACAACAGGCCTGGCCGGTACCAGCGCGGGACGCGGCTGGCCTCGAGCGGCAGCTATGCCGTCTGGACACGGTCCTGGAGCAAATCGATGCGGTCCGCCAGCCAGGGAAGCAGCGCGTGCACCGTGACTTGGACCGGTTCAAGTCCAGCGACTCGCAGGCGCGAGAACGTTCCACGCGGCAGCCAGCAAGAAATCTGCCATTCTGCTTGCCGCGGCACCACGACAATGACCTGGCCTCCGCCCACATGCAATCCAGCGCAGTCCCGCGGATCACCATCAAGACATGGCAAACGGAACTACAGGTACTCGACCGGTTGCGGAGCGCGTGACGGGATCAGACCCGCCAACCGTCGAATACGCGAGAAGCGTCCGTCCGCACCGACGACCAGGTCCGCGGCGACGGAGACTCGCGCTGAGGTACTGTCGCGGTAGACCAGGCCGCGGACGGTCCCACCCTCGAGGAGGAGCTCCTCAGCACGCGCGCTGAGGTGCATATGAAAATGACGGATAGCGCCGCGCCTCAGCGACCACAAGTTCCAGAAACTGGACCTGGCCGACCTGCAGGCTATAGGGATACTTGCACGCGAGTCATCCAGAGCCGCCGAACGGCACTTTGCCGTTCCGCGTGTGCAACGGCATGTCGCGAATTATCCCGTGTGGCAGAGCCAGCAGTTTCTCGATCAATCCCAGCTGCTCCATGACCAGGAGCGTCGACGGGTGCACCGTGTCACCGCGGAAATCTCGCTCGAAATCCTGGTGTGCCTCCAGCAGGGTGACGTCACGTCCACGCCCTGGCGGGCCAGGAGCAGTCCCAGTACGGCGCCCGCAGGTCCGGCGCCGACGATGCAGCAGCGCGTTCCGAAATCAATCATGGCCGCAGGCTAGCCGCGGCCGGTGTGCTCGACTTCCTCCAGACGGTCCATTCTCAGCCGCGCTGGGATGGACCAAACGGCCCACGCATCCGCATCAAACGGCAAGTCCAGCGCGGACCGCGTACGCTGCCGCGGCCGCGCGGGAGCGAATGCCGAGCTTCGCGTAGACGTTGTCGAGATGGCGTTTGACGGTCTTGTCGCCGAGCACGAGCTGCTCCGCGATCTCGCGATTCGTCTGCCCACGCGCTGCCAGGCACAGCACCTGAATTTCGCGCGGGCTCAGGCCACCCCGACGCGGGCCGCTCGCATGGTCCCGCTCGCCTATGCGTCTGGACTCCAGCTCTGATAAGTGCTCGAGCGCCCGATCCTCGGCGACTCGATCGCCGATCGAGCGGCTGAGTCGCAGGCCCTCGAGCACATCGGCGCAGCCCGACAGCACGTGCTCGCAGTTGTCCATTAGCAGCAGCATCCTTCGGCCGCCGAGCAGGTCGACGAGGACGTCGAGGACGGCGCGGTCGGGAGGCTCGGTGATGCGGAGTGCGGTTGCCACGCTCCGGCCGACCAGGCCCGGGTCCAGCACTGGCGCGAGCTCGACCACGGCGACCTCCTCGCCAGTCGCCGCACGGTCTGCCGAGACATGCAACGCGAGGCGCGTCTTACCGATGCCGCCGCTGCCAGTCAGGGTCAGCAGCCGCGTCGTCGCGAGCAACCGGCGTACTTCCTCGAACTCGCGTTCGCGTCCGACAAAGCTTGCGCGCAGAGGACTCGTATGCGCTCCCACGCCAGGGTAGCGCTTGCGCCATTTGCCGCAAACCGACGGGCGCCGCTGGGCAGTGAAACAGTTCACTGACATGGCGAGTCCAGCGCTGTATCTGAAGGCGTGCGGCGCACTCGTCACGCGATCCGCCTGGCGCGCGCTGGTGTGGAGCCACTTGCACCATCCGCGGCCCGCGCCAGATGCGAAGGGAACCTGAGCCTGGCTCAGGCCCGCGGCAGCGACTCCACGAACGTTCTCAGTGCTTCGGCGCCGCGCGCCGGGTCCTGGCACATCCACCAGTGGCCCAGGCCTTCCAGCACGGTCACTCCGGCTCCGGCCCGCTCGGCCGTGCGGCGGGCGAGACGCGCACCACCCGTGTAGTGGTCTTCGGTGGCCACGATCACCAGGCCCGGACGCGATCGGAGACTGCTCAGGTCCGCGCCCCACTCGCGCATGCGCGGCTGCGCCGCCGAGCGGTACAGCGCCAGGATGCACCGCCCCATGTCCAGGGTGAACGCCCGCGCGCAGCTCTCGGCGGCGGCCGCCGACATTCCCAATTGCTGGTATGCCGCCGCGCGCTGCTCGGCGCTCAGGCCGAGCTGTCGCTCGATGGCCTCCTCGCCGGCGCCAGGCGTTTGCCACACCTGCGCAAGATCATGCCAGACGTACTCCGGATCGAAGCAACCGGCAATATCCGTAACCCAGGAGCGCACCAGCTGGGGCTGCGCCCGCACGAGGCCCACGACGTGTCCGCCACCCCAGTCGTGGCCGACCAGGTCGATGGGCGAGGGAACGTCGCGCAGCGCATCGGCGAGCCAGGCGACGTAGTCGTCGGCAGTCGCGGCGAAGTGGTCGGGTACCGCCGCGCCGAAGCCTGGCGGCGACAGCGTCACCGACTCGACAGGTCCGAGATGCGTGCGCAGGTCGTCCCAGATCGCGGCGGTCTCGGGGTTGCCATGGACCAGAACGATGGTCATGCCAACAGGCTACCCTTCGCGAGGGTCGCGCGCGGGGCGTCCAGCGGCGAGGCCGTCGATGGGCGGGTGGCACAATGGTTGATCGTGCCAGGTCCGCTCGAGGGGATCACCGTCGCCGAAGTCGCCAGCTACATTGCCGGCCCGTACGCCGGGATGCTGCTGGCGGACCTTGGCGCGCGCGTTATCAAAATCGAAGTTCCAGGTGGTGGAGACCCATTCAGAGCCTGGGAGGCTGGCGACGACGCGCCGGCATTCTGGGCCTACAACCGCGGCAAACACAGCCTCACCGTGAACCTGCGCGAGCCCGCTGGAGTCGACATCTTGACTCGACTGATTCGCCGCGTGGATGTGCTTCTAGAGAACATGCGGCCCGGCGCCATGGACCGTCTGGGTCTCGGCTACACGCGAGCTTCGGCCATCAATCCGCGCCTGGTGTACACCTCGATCACGGGCTTTGGCTCCAGTGGCCCGTATCGCGATCGCCCCGCCTTCGACGGCATTGGCCAGGCGCTCAGCGGCCTGTTGAGCTTGCTCTCCGAACGCTCATCGGCGCAACCGGTCGGACCCAATTTCTCGGACAGTCTGACCGGTCTGTTCGCGGCGTACGGCACGCTCGCGGCGCTCGTACGCCGCGGCCAGACCGGCGCCGGCCAGCGTGTCGACACGAGCCTGCTTGCGGCAACTCTTGCGTTCCTGGTCGGCCCGGCGACCGAGACGCTGTCAGGCGGCCCACTACCCGGTCCACTCACACGGCCCGCGGCGTCGCAGACGTATGCCTGGCTGGCCAGTGATGGACTGCCGCTCACCGTGCACCTGTCGTCGCCACCCAAGTTCTGGGAAGGACTGGCCCGAGCGATCGAGCGGGCCGACCTGATCGAGGATCCACGTTTTCGGACGCGACAGGCCCGTCGCGCGCATTATGCGGAGCTCCGCGACGAACTCGCGGTCGTGTTCCGCACGCGACCACGTGACGAATGGCTCGCACGCCTGACCGCGCACGACGTGCCATGCGCGCCGGTGTACGACCTGCGCGATGTGTTCAGTGACCCACAGGTCGAGCACCTTGGATTACAAACGAGCATCCCACGCACGAAAGCCACCTCGATCCGCACGGTGCGTTCGCCCCTGGAGTATTCGGCGACGCCGTCGGCGGCGCCGGCGGCGCCTCCGCGGCTGGGCCAACACACCGCGCCGATTCTGGCGGACCTCGGCTACACGCCGGAGGAAATCGAAAGCTTGCGCACCACGGGCGTGGTGACGCTGGAGGAGCACAACAACTGATGCCACTCGCGCCTGACCAGGTCGTCGCCATCGACATTCACGTCCACCCCCAGACCGAGGAATTCATCACGGCCATGGGTCCGCGCGCGGCTCAGATGGCAGCGTACTTCGGCCGCTCGGAGCGGCAGCCGGTCTCGTTTGCCGCGCTCGCCGATCAGTACCGCGAACGCAAGATGATGGCGGTGCTGTTGAACACGACCGATGAGACGACCTCCGGTCGACCGGGCGTGCCCAACGACGTCATCGCCAGAGCGGTCAAAGAGCATCCCGACGTGTTCATCGGCTTCGGAGTCATCGAGCCGCAGCTTGGCGAGGTGGCGCGGAACGAGATCCGGCGCTGCGCGGAGGACCTCGGCCTGGCAGGCCTGGGGGAGCTCAACCCGGGCCGACAGGCGTTCTATCCCAACGATGAGCGCTTCTATCCGCTATGGGAGGAGGCCTCGCGTCACCGGCTCGTCCTGTTGTTCCACGGCGGCATGATGGGCGCCGGCGCGGGAACGCCAGGCGGCATGGGCTACAAACTCAAATATGGCCGTCCCATCCCATACATCGACGACATTGCCGCCGATTTCCCCGACTTGCGCATCATTGGCGCTCATCCGGCGTGGCCCTGGCAGGAGGAGGCTCTGGCAGTCGCACGCCACAAGACGAACTTCTTCATCGACTTATCCGGGTGGGCGCCGCGGTATTTTCCACCCCAGCTGGTGCAGTACGCCGGCTCGATCCTGCAAGACCGGGTTCTGTTCGGCTCGGATTGGCCGGTGATGGGCGTGGAGCGATGGCTGACGGAATTCGAGCAACTGTCGATCAAGCCGGAGGTCCGGCAGAAGATCATGCTCGGCAATGCGCGCGCGCTGCTCGGGCTTCATTCCGCTATTCCACCCAGCTGACTACTTTCTGCACCTCGATGCGCGACTCATCCAGGTCCATCCCAAGGCCCGGCGTCTCGGGCAGCCGCACCACGCCGCCGCTCGGTTTGAGCGGATGCTTCAAGAAGAACTGGTGGATCTCATTCCACTTGATCAGGTATTCCAGCAGTGGACACGTCGCCGCCGGCTGCGAGGCGATCAGGTGGGCTGAGGCAGGAGTGGAATGCCCATGCGGAACCACCGGCAGGTCGTACGTGGAGGCCAGGGCGCAAATCTTCAACATTTCGGTGATGCCGCCGGCCCAGTAGATGTCTGGTTGGAGCACGTCGACAGCCTCGGCGTCCATGTATTGCTTCAGGCCCCAGCGAGTGTATTCGTGCTCGCCACCGGCGATTGGAATGCTCACCTGGCGGCGAATCGCGGCGTAGCTCTCGATCTTGTCCGGGAGCACCGGTTCTTCGAGCCACCGCGGCTCATAGTCCTCGAGGCGTTCGGCCATGGCGACCGCATACGGCACATTCCAGCTCATCCAGCAGTCCAGCATGATGTCCACGTCGGCGCCAACCGCTCCGCGTACCGCGCTGACCAGTTGACTGTTGCGGACCATGCCATCGCTTCCGTGCTGGGGTCCGTTGCGAAAGAACCATTTCATGGCACGATAGCCCTTGCCAACCATTTCGCGGGCTCGCTCGGCGGCGCGATCGGGTTCGATCGAGTAGCCCAACATGCTGGCGTACGCGGGAATCTCGGTGCGTGTCGGACCCCCGAGCAGTCGGTACACGGGCGTGTCGAAGTAGCGTCCTTTGAGGTCCCAGACCGCGCAATCGACGGCGCTGATGGCCATCATCGTCGCGCCTTTGCGTCCGTGAACGCTCGCACGATAGAGGGTGTCCCACAGGCGTTCGTGAGCGATCGGATCGGAGCCCAGCAGGTACGGGCGAAGCTCGTTATCGACGACGAACGCCAGCTCGCGCGGGACCGGCCCGCCGATGCCGACGACGCCCTCATCGGACTCCAGTTCTATGAAGAACGCCTCGACGCGGTAGCTGCCGTCATCGAGCTTTGCCAGAGAGTCGGGACCGCGACGGCCATACTCGGGATAGACATCCACGGGTCGGATGAGCCGCTCTTCCCAGAACGTGCCGTCGAACGGCATACGGCCGCTGACGTAGCGCAGGCGGACGTCCTCGATACGCATCGTGGGTCCAGGGTATCGCCCTCCGATGCTGCCGGGGAGCGCAGAGTATTTCGCGATCCCGCGTAGTCAGCGCGCCTGCTCGCGCGGCCACGAGGCATCCAGGAACGGCATCTCGGTCGCAAACGGATCGGGTGGGTACGTCTGCGGCGGCCGCCTGAGGCCAGCGGTGACGCGCTGGAGCATGCTGAAGACCGCACTCGGGTACCGAGCAGCCAGCAGCATGCGCCACACGCGTGGCGCGGCGACGCCGGTCCGGGGCTGGGCGGCGATCTGATCGGACGACATGACAAGCACTCCTCCTGGTTCCAAACGCCGGCCATGGTGAAATTTTCCCTCGAGAGGTTTTTCATGAACCTGCTGGGGTCTGATCGGGCGGTACCATGCCTGGTATGGGACGGTTGCCTGATCCACCGCCCGTGGGGAGTTGCAAGAAATGAAGCCACGCTTGCACGCGGTCCGACTGGTGGTGCTCCTGCTCCTGCTGCTGGTCGGTTGCACTTCAGCGGCACCGGCCGCGCCGACAAACGCGCCCGTGGCGGCGACCTCAGCCGTGGCAAGCGCGCCGAGTCCCGCAAGCGCACCCAGTCCCGCGGCCGCCTCGCCCGCCAGCAGTCCAGCGGCGGCGGCGGCAAGCCCCTCTGCTTCTGTTTCGCCCTCGCCCTCGCCCGCGGCCGCGGCGGCCTCGCCCTCGCCTTCGGCTTCGGCGGTGGAATCACCGGCGGCGAGCGCGCCGATGACCACCAACCCCTCAGGACCGCCGCTGAACCCGCCCGCGCACCTCATCGTCGGCGACAACCAGACGCTTGGCGTCGCGGACGTCTACATCGCGCTGGACCGCGGCTACTACCAGCAAGAAGGACTCCAGGTGGACCTGCCGCAGCTGGGTCCACCGCAGGTCACGATCCAGGCGCTGGCGACCGGACAGATTAATTTCGCCATCGCCAACCCGGATCCGAGCCTGTTCAACGCCTTCGACCGCAACCTCGACATGAAGATGCTCGCCGCCATCACGCGCAACAAGCCCGGAGATCACCCTGCCTCGTTCCTGGTGCGTTCCGAACTCATGGACGGTGGCCAGTACCACTCGCCCAAGGACCTGGTCGGCAAACCAGTCGGCATCCCGGCGCTGCAGTCGCAGTTCTACGTGGACCTGGTCATGCAGAAAGACGGGCTGAGCGCCAGCGACGTCGACATCAAACAGTTTCAACAGCCGGCCGACATCATCGCGGCGTTTGCCAGCAAATCGATCGACGCCGGTTGGACCGCCGATCCAACCGTCACCCAGATCGAGCAACAGGGCCTCGCCAAGGTCGTCTATCGCACCGGCGATCTCTTTCCGGGCGCCGTCGGCGCAACACTGGCGATGAGCCCCAACTTCGGCACGCAACAACCCGAGGTTGCGTATCGATTCGTGTATGCCACGATGCGCGGCCATCTCGACTACTACCACGCGTTCATTGCCAAGGATGTGGACAAGGGCCCAATCGTCCAGATCCTGATCAACCACACTCCCATCAAAGACCCCGCGCTGTACGACACGATTGGTCTCGCCAGCGTGGACGTCGTGCCGAGGATGGACACGCAGTCCTGGGAGGTGCTGCAAAACTATTTCGTCAAGATCGGCCTCGAAGAACACGCGGCGGACCTCGCAAGCCACGTGGATAATTCGTATATCGAAAAGGCCGCGCAGCAAATGGGACTCGCTCAATGACGCCAGGGCAACTGGAGGTTGGCTCATGAAAGCTTCGTTCATGTGCAGCATGACGTATCAGGATCCGGCAGCTCATCATTACGCCGGCGGGTGGCCCGTGCCGCCGCGGTTGTTCGACACGGCGACGGGCCAACGCACGTACGACGACTTTCTCGAGTGGTCGGCAATGGCGGACGATCTCGGCTTCGACTGGGTCAGTGTTTCCGAGCATCATTACGCGCCATTGATCATCGCGCCATCGACTGGAGTCATGGCGGGCGCCCTCAGCCAGGTGGTGCGGCGGGCCAGGATCGCCCTGCTCGGACCGCTCGCGCCGGTCAACAACCCCGTGCGCACGGCCGAGGAGATCGCCATGCTCGACCACCTCACTCACGGACGACTGATCGTGCTGCCGCTGCGAGGCACCATCAACGAGTTCAGCTGTTACGCGCCGATCGATCCGGCCAAAACGAAGGGCATGACGCAGGAAGCCACGCGTCTGATCCAGAAGGCGTTGAGCGAGCCGGAGCCTTTCGCCTGGGAGGGCGAATTCTTCCAGTATCCGTGCGTCTCCGTGTGGCCGCAGCCCGTGCAGCGCCCGTTTCCACCGATGTACTTCTCCGGCAATAGCTCCGACTCGGCGATGTTTGCCGCCGCGAACCATCTGGGGATATGTTTCTCGTTCCACCCGACTGAAACGGTCGCGGCGAAAGTCGCGCAGTATCGTGAAGCGGCGGCGCGAGCAGGTTGGGAGCCGACGCCCGAGCACTTGCTGTACCGCGGATTCATCGTCGTGGCCGACACCGAAGCGGAGGCCGCCCGCTTGGAACAGAGTTTCGTTCCGCCGCGGTTCGCCGAAAGCATTGCCGCGAACAAGCGGTATCAGTTGACGGGTACGAACGGCGCCGCCGCGCAAGCGCTACCGGAGGACTGGGCACGCGGTGGAGCGGCTCAACCAGACCAGGGGCCGGTAGGCTTCGGCCTCGGCCGACTGCTGTTCGCGGGGACCCCCGACACCATCGTCGAACGTATCCGCGCGTTCCACGAAGCCACTGGCGTGGGCATACTGGATTTCATCTTGACGGCCGGCAACACGCCGCACGACGCAATCCAGCGCGGGCTGGAGCTACTCGGGCGTGAAGTGCTGCCGCGTATTCGGGGCATCGGCGAGTCGCCGGCGGCAAACGCGACGAACACGGGCACGAACCGAGAGGTCGCGGCATGGACGTAGGGTTGGTGCAGGCGATCCGCTTCCTGCCAGGTCGACCCGAACGACTTGCGGATACGTATCGCAATTTTGTGGACGAAGCGGTTCTGGCCGAAGACCTCGGCCTGGACTTCGTCTGGACGACCGAGCACCACTTCGCGGCCGACGGCTGGATGCCAGCGCAGCTACCGGTCCTGTCCTTCATTGCGGCGCGTACCTCGCGCCTGCAGTTGGGCACGTGTCTGTTCCTGCTGCCGTTTCACAACCCGCTGCGCGTCGCCGAGGACGTTGCCACCATCGACCTCCTGTCGAATGGACGCTTCACGGGGTTTGCGTGTGGCTCGGGGTCCGACGCGGGCGAATTCGAGTCCTATGGACTGGACCCGAAGGAGCGCTGGGGCCGACTCTTCGAGGGCTTGCGCTTCATTCGCGAAGCGTTTGCGCGCGAGCAGTACGACCATCACGGCAAATACTTCCAGTTTCCGAACGTGCGCATGACCACCAAACCTGTTCAGAACCCCTTTCCACTGTGGGTCGGCGGCTTTGGACCGAAGCTGCTGGAGCGGGCTGGCCGCGAGGGCTATCATTTGCAGGGCGGCCGCGAGGGTATTCAAACCTACATGGACGGACTGGAGTCCAGCGGTTACGACGAACACGACTTCAACTACCAGGTGTTCTATCCCGGTCACCTCGGCGCAACGCGCGACCAGGCCTGGGACGCAGCCCAGGAAGGCGTCTACTGGTACCGCGACTTCTACACTACCGGGCGGTCCATCACCGGCACCAAACGCTACGTCCCGCCCTCGCCGGATGACCTCCGCAAAGAGACCAATCCACCCGAACTGGTCGGAACGCCCGAGGACGTCCTGCGTCGATTGGAGCCTCAGCTGAAAGACAGCCGGGTCACGCATTTCGGGTTGCTGCACCGCCTGGCGGGCATGTCGACCGAAGTCTCGCGCACCTCGCTGGACCTGTATGCGAAAGAGGTGATGCCCGTGCTGAAGACGTGGGGCCGCCAGCCAGTCAGCGGCATGGGCGCGCGACGGAGTGCCACCGCCTGAATCTGCGCCCGTCAGACGGTCTGAGCGCGACACGATCAACTGGTCGCGCGCACCTCCGCCAGCGCTTCGGTCAGCGCCTCGTCGTAGGACCATTCCAATCTGGGCTCGTCCCGCGCGCTCGTCGCGCCGTCGCTCTGGAGTGCGAGCGCAACCGCCGGCCAGGCGTGCTCCGACGCCGGGACTTGATAGTGTCCGCTCGAGCGCAGCCGCGCGGCAGTACTTCGGAGCCCCTGGGCTCGCCCCGGCCGTGAGCGCGCATCGGCGAGGACGGCGATACTCTCGAGGATGAGTGTCAGACCCGTGAGATCGTCCTGGTGGCTCACGAGATCGAGGGCCTCGGCGGCGGTGTTGCACGCGGCCTGGACCTGATCCAGCTGAAGAAGAACACACGCCAGATTCGACATCGTCACGGCCATGTGCCGGCGCGAATCGAGATTGCGGTACAGCGTCAGAGCCTGCGAAAACAGGCCACGCGCGCGTTCATAATCAGCTTCCACGACACCGATCTGCGCGAGTCCGGTCAGTATGAAGGCCGTTCCCCAGCGGTCGCCAATCGCGCGCGCAAGCGCGAGGCTTTCGTCGAAGCAGGCGCGCGCCGAGTCGATGTCGCCCTCGTCGAGCGCCACGCGCCCCAGATTATTCAGCGTGTCGACTATGCCTGAGGTATCGCGAACCTGACGAACCAGCACGAGGCTGGTTTCGAGGTCCTCTCGCGCGCGTGTCAGATCCCCGAGCAGCAGCGCCAGCCGGCCTGCGCCGCCGCGAGCTCTGGCACGCTCCGCGGCCGAACCGCCGCCGGCTGCCAGGGCGGCGTCGAGCCAGCGGAGGCCTTCGCGCAAATGCCCCGCAATCGCCCAGAATCCCGACAAGGATCCAGCCAGTCGAAGCGACAGGTTCACGTCGCGAATCGACTCACTCCAGGCCAGGGCGGCGCGGAGGTTGTCGTGTTCGCTTTCCAGTCGGTCCAACCAGATGGCCCGGTCAGCTCCGTGAAGCGCCGGCTCCGCAAGTTGGGCAAGCTCGAGATAGTGCAGCGCGTGCCGACGTCGGACCTCCTCCGCAAACGTTGCGTTGAGCAATTGTTCCTGCGCGTACTGGCGCACGGGCTCCAGCAGCCGATACCGCAGCATGCCATCGGAGTCCGGCTCGGCCAGCGCCAGAGACTTCTTCACTAGCTGCGCAAGCAGGTCCAGAACAGACTCGCGAGGCACGACGGCTTCACCGCACACGCTTTCAGCGCTTGCAAGCGTCCAACCGCCGGCAAAGACAGACAGGCATTGAAACAGCGCTTGCTCTGTCGCGGGGAGTAGCGCGTAACTCCAGTCGAGCGTCGCGCGCAACGTTTGATGCCGCGCGGGTGCGCGGCGGTTACCGGTGACCAGTAGTGTGAGGGTGTGGTCGAGCCGGGCAACGATCTGGTCGACGGAGAGGACTGCCACCCATGCTGCAGCTAACTCCAGTGCCAACGGAATGCCGTCCAACCGCCGGCAGAGATTGGCGATGGACTCCGCATTGTGCTCCGATACGCTGAATCCTGGTCGGACTGCCCGAGCCCGTTCGACGAACAAACGCACGGCTGCTGAGTCGGCAATCAGTCGCGTGGCATCAGGCGCTTGCGCCGCGGGCACTGCAAGCGGCGGCACGCGCCAGGCGACTTCTCCGTCAATGCCCATCGGCTCTCGACTGGTAGCGAGAATTGTGAGGGACGGGCAGCCGCGCAGCAGTGTGTCGGCGAGCTCGGCGCAACGTTCGATGAGGTGCTCGCAGTTGTCGAGAATGAGCAGCACTCGGCGCCCGCCGATCGCATTGATCAGACTCGTGATCAGGGCTTGCTGCGGCTGTTCGTGCACTCCAAGACTGGCCGCCACCGTCTGGGTTACCAGTGATGAATCGGCGAGGGACGCGAGCTCGACGAGCCACACACCGTCGCCGAAGTCCGCTTCCACATCGGCGGCGGCTTCGAGCGCCAGGCGAGTTTTGCCGATCCCGCCAGCCCCCGTCAGCGTGACCAAACGCGCGGACCGCAACAAACGTAAGACACCTTCGATGTCAACCTCGCGTCCAACAAAACTGGTCAACTGGGCGGGGAGGTGGCGCCCCTGTGCTTCCGCGGACGCGAGTGGCAGAAATTCAGCCGGCAAATCGCAATGTGTCAGCTGCCAGATTCTTTCCGGTGCGCTCAGGTCCTTCAAATAGTGCTGGCCGAGATCACGCAGGCTGCATCCCTGGGGCAAGCTGTCGCGCACAAGCTCGGCAGTCACGCCCGAGAGCAATACCTGTCCGCCATGCGCGAGGGCACGCAATCGGGCGCATCGGTTGACTGCTGACCCGTAATAGTCACCCGCGCGCAGTTGGGCTTCGCCGGTGTGCAGGGCTATCCGGACGCGGAGTGGGGTCGGAGTCGGCCACGGCTCACGAACCAGGGCGCGCTGCACCGCGTACGCGGCCGCGGCCGCATCCGATGCGCGCACGAACACCGCGAAGCGGCTGTCGCCCTCGCCACGCGACCGGACGACCACACCCCCGTGATCGACGACGAGCCTTTCGATCAGTTCATCGTGGCGAGCCAGAGCGGCACGCATGGCGTCTGGCGCCCGCTCCCAGCCACCCGTGCTGCCCTCGACGTCCGTGAGCAGGAAGGTGATCGTGCCACCTGGCAAGCGTGGGGTCGAGACGGGCGCGTCTGCGCTGGCCGCGCCCCGCGAGTGTCCCCGTGTCCCCCGCAGCTGGATGCGGCCACCCAGTCGCGGCCGATTGCCGCGCCGACCGCTGGGGCTCACCGCGCCACGTTAGCACACGAAGGTCGGCTGGATCAGTACATATGTGAACGCCAGTCGCGCTCGGTTGCAGGGTCGCGGCTGCCAGGCACCGGACCGCGGTGCTATTTCTCCGGATATGTCCCAAGCCGAGGTTGTGGACCATCCGGCGCGTCATATCAGGAAAATCGAAGGGCTTGCCGGTGACGTCGCCTCGACCTGAATTCCCTGATATCGTAAGAAGTACCGGGAGTTCGGTGGTACCGCGGATCCGGACACCCGAGACGACATCGGGGAGGTATGTGTGCTTGCAGGTGTAGCACGACATGCCGGTGGTGTGGGCATGGTCAGGTCCCGCCTGGTACGGGCTGGCCTTCTGGTAACCGTGGCGGCGGGCGCCGTCTGGGTGATTTCGGGCGTCGGCCTGGCCACGGCCGACTCGGACAGGGTCTCCGAGAGCGGCAGAACGCTGCACGTGTTGCCGACCGATAGCGGAGCATTCGACATAAGCTGGGTCGAGCAGTCCACGGGCCGCTATTTCCTGGCGGATCGGACCAACGCGGCAGTCCAGTGGTTCAGTCTGGCCGGCGACGTGAACGGGGACGCCTTCGCGGCCTCTCTCGGGAAGGGCCAGTTTGTGGGGCCCGGGCCCCAGACCGCTTCGTGCATCGCGTCGCACGCGTGCGGTGGCCCCAACGGGGTCGTAACCGACAAGCAGCACCGCGTCTGGGCCGGCGACGGCCCGGTGAACGGCACCAATAGCATCAAAATGATCGACCTGCCCGTAAGCCAGAGCGTCACCAAGTCCATTCCACTCGGCGGCACGTTGCGCGCGGATGAGCTGGCGTACGATCCGAACGATCAGGTCATCGAGATTGCCAGCGACGCGGACGGTTTCCTCAGCTTCGTCAGCACCGTGCCCGGCGGCGAGGGGCTCGCCTCCACCTTCTACTACAAGGACAACGACGTCGGTAAGGGTGCGTCCGCACCTGGCACGGCCGCCGAGTCGACGGCCGGCAACGGCATCGAGCAGCCCGTCTGGGATAACAAGACGGGACGCTTCTACCAGGCGATCCCTGGCACGCCAAAGACGCCGGGGCCTGCGACGACGGGCCGCGTCGACGTGTTCACTCCAGGCGGCACCTTCGTCAGAAGCTTCAAAGCCGATGGTTGCGACGGTGGCCCAACCGGGTTGGTGCTGACCGACATTGATCAGTTGATCGGTGCGTGCGGCAACGGCGGGCTGGTAATGGACGTGCACAATGGCCACGTCATCACGATCATCCGCCAGGTCGGGGGCGCTGACGAGGTCTGGTTCAACCCTGGCGACGGAAATGCGTACTTTGCGATGTCTGGAACCGGACAGCTGGGCGTCGTGGACGCTGAAAGAGACAGGTTCGTGACCACGCTGCCCACCCAGGCGGGGTCGCACTCCGTCGCGGCCTACCAGAGCCGCACCAATCAGATCCTCGTCCCGCTCGCGGGCAATGGGGTCAGGGTGTTCGTGAGCCCCGGCAAAGATCAGGATTGATCGCGCAGGTGCTCCAGCAGCCAGTTCTGAATGCTGGCCATGGACGCCCCGTCCAGATAGGCGTCTGACGCGTTGTAGCTCGCGACGACTTCGGCCGCCGCGAGCTCGGCGCGCGGTCTCGACTCGTGTTTGAGGACGTGATTGGCGTCGTCCGGAAACAGAAAGGTGACGTCGGTCCGGCCCGCGGCGGCGCGCTGCAGTGGTTCGCCATCTGCCTGCCAGTCCACCTGGACGTCCTTCTTGCCGATGACCACCAGCACCGGTACGTCCACTTGCGCCAGAAGGCTGGACGCGTTCACGGTCCAGAGCTCGCGAGCGAACGGTTGATTGGCTGGAGTTTCCAGAGCCTGAAGCAGCGTCTGCACCCCCTCCGGCAGGGCGGGATCGGGAGCCATCGGCTGGCCTGCCAGAAAACGGTCAATCGCCCGGTCGTACAGCGCCAGCAGCGCCTCCCGATCGGGTAACGCGCGCGCCTGTTCGGCCAGTTGCGCGCGAGCTACCACCCCCACGGAGCGTCCAGGCGGACCGATCAACACCAGGCCTGCCAGCGGAATCGCCGGCGCGTGTAGCTGGTAGTTCAGGGCATGCAGCGTGCCTTCACTGTTGGCGAGCGCGAAGATGCGGTCGGTCCGAACGAATTCCTGTGACGCCAGTGTGCGGACGGCACCGGCAAGCTCGTCAACATGGCTTTGCATGTCGAGCTTGCCCATCAGCACGCGCATGTTCTCCCGCACGTGCGGCCCGGAGGCGCGCTTGTCGTAGCGCAGCGAGGCGAAGCCGAGCGTCTGGAGTGACTGTGCGATCAAGCGGGCGCTGCCGTTGGAGCCTGGGAGGAGCGGCGAATTCCAGTCGCGGTCGGTTGGCCCGCTGCCGGCGACCAGAACCACCCCGGGTGCGCGCCCCGGCCGCGAGGGCGCCAGGAGCGTGGCGTACATCGTCGTCGAGTCGAGCGCCCAGGTCACTTCCGCCATGGCAGTACAGAGCGTAGCGGCCCGCGGCTGCGCGCGGGCCGATGACACGGCCGCGGCGTGTTCGCGGCGGTGGTATGGTCACCTGGGCGGGTCGGATGCGACTCTTCGGGTGGATCTGCGCCAGCGTTCTTGCCGCGCTGCTGCTGTGCAACCTCCGGCTGGAGGGCGCAGAGCGCGATCCAGATCGGTTGAGGCCGCACCTACCGCGGCACGTCTCCAGTCAGGGCGTGGTCCAATCGGCTCTCAGCAGGACCGGATGGAGCATGCGAATGCCGTCCGCGTCGGCAATCAGGTCGATAGCAGCGATCTTATTGCCGTTCAAGGTGAAGCAGAAAGCTACGCGCGGCTCGCCGGCGGTGGCCCACACCAGGCCGGGGGCGCCGTTCAGCAGCGCCGGCCGCGCCGCTCGGGCGCGCCGCGCGGCGACGAATTCGGCCACCGCTTCGGGGCCGCTGACCAGCGCGGGTCCGCCCATGGCCACGCCGGCCGCGTCGGCGCGCAGCACCGCCTGGGGATCGAGCAGCGCCTGGAAGTCGCCGTCCCAGGCGGCCGACCGGAAGGCGTCGACGATAAGGCGCTGGGCGCTCACGTCCGCGTCCTCGTCCTTGCCCGCCGCCTGCACCCGCCGCCGCGCACGGCTGGCGAGCTGACGGGTGGTCGTCGGCGTGCGGCCGACAATCGGCGCAATCTCCTCGAAGGGCAACCCGAACATGTCGTGCAGCACGAAGGCCACGCGTTCGGAGGGGGCGAGCTGCTGCAGGACTATCAGCAGCGCCAGTCCTACTGACTCGCCCAGCATCGCTTCGTGCTCCGGGTCGAGGCCGGTGTCCGCCGTCAGCCGCGGCGCGTCTTCGAGCGACTGCTCGCGCCGGGAATTGCGCCGGCGCAGCATGTCCAGGCACACGCGCGCGACGACCGTCGTTAGCCAGCCACCCAGGTTCTCGACCTGGCGCGTATCGGCGCCGCTAAAGCGCAGCCAGGCCTCCTGCACCGCATCGTCGGCCTCGGCGGCGGAGCCCAGCATGCGAAAGGCAACCGCGCTCAGGTGGCCGCGGTTTGCCTCGAATTGTTCGGCGAGCCAATCATGCTCAGTGGGCATCGGTCACATTGTTTCGGTGTATTACGTCATAACAGGTGATGAAAAACCTCTCGAAGGGCTCTACCGTGGTGGGAATCACTGAACCTGCGTTCCTCAGAGGGCGCTAGCTCACGTTTGTGGCCGCCACGTTTCGAAGTGCCGGAGTACTTCTCTGGAGAGAAGCAGACTTTTTCAGGAACCTGATGACTCTGACGCACCAGACCAGACTGAAGTGACAGGAGGAACCAGTATGAAGATCAAACTGACCAGCGTCTACGTCGACGACCAGGACAAAGCGCTGCGCTTCTACACCGACGTGCTCGGTTTCGTGAAGAAAGCCGACTACTCGAACGGACCGTACCGCTGGCTGACCGTCGCCTCGCCCGAGGAGCCGGACGGCACCGAGCTGCAGCTGGCCCTCAACAACAATCCGGCCGCCAAGGCGTACCAGCAAGCGTTGTTCGAGCAGAACCAGCCCGCGGCGATGTTCTACGTCGACGACGTGCAGCGCGAGTACGAGCGCATGCAGCCGCTGGGCGCGGAGTTCATCATGCCGCCGACCAAAACCACCGGCTCGACCATCGCCATGATCAACGACACCTGCGGCAACCGCATCCAGATCGTCACATTGGACCGCTGGGGTTGATCAGCGGCGTGCAGGCCGCCAACTCGCACGATTTCATCCGGGTGCACGGTGCCCGCGAGAACAACTTGAAGAACGTGAGCCTGGAGATTCCCAAGCGCCGGCTGACGGTGTTCACCGGCGTTTCGGGCTCGGGCAAGAGCTCCCTGGTGTTCAACACAATCGCCGCGGAGTCGCAGCGACTGATCAACGAAACGTACAGCGCCTTCGTCCAGGGCTTCATGCCGACGCTGGCGCGGCCTGAGGTCGACGTCCTCGAAGGGCTGACGACCGCGATTATCGTCGACCAGCAGCGGATGGGCGCCGATGCACGCTCCACCGTCGGCACCGCCACGGACGCCAATGCGCTGCTGCGCATCCTGTTCAGTCGGCTGGGGCAACCCCACGTCGGCTCGCCCAACGCGTTTTCTTTCAATGTGCCCTCGGTTCGAGCACGCGGCGCCATTACGGTCGAACGCGGCAACGCGAAGACCGTGAAGGCGACCTTCACCCGCACCGGCGGAATGTGCCCACGCTGCGAAGGCAGGGGCACGATCTCGGACATCGATTTGACCCAGCTCTACGACGACTCCAGGTCGCTGGCCGAGGGCGCGATCACCGTACCCGGCTACAAAGTGGACAGCTGGTGGACGACGGGGATCTTCATCGAGTCCGGCTTTCTCGACCCGAAGAAGCCGATCCGCAAGTACACCAGGAAAGAGCTCGACGACTTCCTCTACAAGGAGCCCACCAAGGTCAAGGTCAACGGCGTCAACCTCACCTACGAGGGGCTGATTCCCAAGTTGCAGAAGTCGATGCTCTCCAAGGACCCCGAGGCATTGCAGCCGCATATCCGCGCGTTCGTCGACCGCGCGGTCACGTTCATGGCTTGCCCGGAGTGCGGCGGAACGCGCCTCAGCGAGGCTGCCCGTTCGTCGAGGATCAAAGGCATCAACATCGCCGACGCGTGCGCGATGCAGATCAGCGACCTGGCTGAATGGGTTCGCGGCGTCGGTGAGCCGTCGGTGGCGCCGCTGCTCGCTTCCCTGCAGCATATTTTCGACTCGTTCGTCGAAATTGGGCTCGGCTACCTCAGTCTCGACCGGCCGTCGGGCACGCTGTCGGGCGGCGAAGCGCAGCGCGTCAAGATGATCCGCCACCTCGGCTCCTCGCTCACCGACGTGACCTACGTCTTCGACGAACCGACCGCCGGCCTCCACCCGCATGACATCCAGCGGATGAACGACCTGCTGCTGCGGCTGCGCGACAAGAGCAACACGGTGCTCGTCGTCGAGCACAAGCCGCAGACCATCGCGATCGCCGACCACGTGGTCGACCTTGGTCCCGGAGCCGGCGTCGCCGGCGGCGCCGTGTGCTTCGAGGGCAGTGTCGAGGGCCTACGGGCCAGCGACACGGTGACCGGACGCCACCTCGGCGACCGGGCCGCGCTCAAGCCCGACACTCGCAAGCCGACCGGCAGGCTGGAAATCCGCAACGCGAGCCTGCACAACCTCCGCGACGTGAGCGTGGATATCCCTCTCGGCGTGCTGTGCGTGGTCACCGGCGTCGCGGGCTCGGGCAAGAGCTCGCTGATCCACGGGTCGATGCCGAAGGGAGCGGATGTCGTGGCGATCGACCAGGCGCCGATCCGCGGCTCGCGGCGCAGCAACCCGGCCACCTACACCGGCCTCCTCGATCCGATCCGCACGGCGTTTGCCAGGGCGAACGGCGTCAAGGCCGACCTGTTCAGCGCCAATTCGACCGGGGCCTGCCCGAATTGCGACGGCAACGGGGTCATCTACACCGACCTGGGACCGATGGCAACCGTGGAGACCGTGTGCGAGGAGTGCGAGGGCAAGCGTTACCAGGCCAGCGTGCTGGAGTACCGACTCGCCGGACGGAACATCAGCGAGGTGCTCACAATGTCGGTTGCCGAGGCGCTGGCGTTCTTCGGCAGCGGGGCGGCGAAAACGCCCGCCGCCCAGAAGATCCTCGGCCGAATGGCCGACGTCGGGCTCGGCTACCTCACGCTCGGCCAGCAGCTCACCACGCTGTCCGGTGGCGAGCGGCAGCGGCTCAAGCTGGCGATCCAGATGGCCACCGAAGGCGGCATCTACGTGCTGGACGAGCCGACCAGCGGTCTGCACCTTGCCGACATCGCGCAGCTACTCGAGCTGCTCGACCGGCTGGTGGACGCGGGAAAGTCGGTGATTGTCATCGAGCATCACCTCGCGGTTGTGGCGCATGCTGACTGGATCATCGACCTGGGGCCGGGCGCCGGCCACGACGGCGGAGGGGTCGTGTTCGAGGGCCGGCCGGCGGACCTGGCCGCCGACGCGCGGACGCTCACCGGCCAGCACCTCGCGGACTACGTCGGCGCCCGCCCGGCTACCGCCGTGGGGAAGCGCTCCCGCTAGCAGGCTGCTGAAGCGGGCCGCATTTACACACTTTTCAGAAAAGAATTGCTGGCACTTCGAAAGCTGGCGGCCACCAACTCGAGCTAGCGCCCTCTGACGAACGCATGTTCAGACATTCCACCTACGGTGGAGCCCTTCGACCAGTTTCATCAACCTGTTTCGGTTGTACGCCAACTCTGTTTGAATATCGAATCTTTTTATCAGCAGACTTTTAGCGTCTCCAGGCAGGAGTCGTGATCGTACTGGCTTGCGTGACCGCTGTTTCTGAGTGCCACAACCGGAACAGCACCACGAAGGCAACGATCGAGATGACGACGATCACCCCTACGCCAACGGCTACGGGCGCCAGGCCGCTGATATCGCCAATGATCGCGGCGATGCCGCTGGCGGAATCGAACAGACCGTGGAGGAACGACACGAAAAGATAGGTGAGAAGGAGTTTGCGTGTTGGTCGCCAGCCGCCGTGCGGCAGCTCCATGAACAGGACTCCGCCCAGGATGCCTGTCCACAAGCCGTGGCCGAGTGGCGCCAGCACGCCGCGCAGCAGCTCGCTGATGACGAGGTCCGGAAGGGAGAGGCCGATTGGCTGGCCGTCCTGGACGACCAGCAGCGCATTGAACGCGTACCCGCTGGACTCGAGCGCCGCGAAGCCAAAGCCGACGGCCGCGCCCAGCACGATGCCATCGCGCACCGTCCGCGTGCTCAATCCACGCGCGATGAACATCAGCGCCAGGAGCTTGGCGCCCTCCTCGATGAGTCCGACGCCGAAGAACATCGCCAGACCCGGCCGGATCAGCAGGCTTTCCAGGATCGAGGCCGCCAGCACGCCCATGACGCCGCCGACGATGAACGCGCGCACGACCAGGCTGCCAGTCAGCTCGGGACTGTGGTAGTGATCGACATACCAGATCACCGCGGTGGTGGGCACCAGGAAGCTGCCCAGCAGGACCACCGTCGGGATCATGTTGGTATTGCTGGTCAACGCGGTTACGGCGACCGACGCAATCCACAGCAGCAGGCCGGTGACAAACATGCCACGCCAGCTCAGCCCCACGGGCTGGTCGATCGGCTCCGGTCGAACTGGCGGCGGAATCATGCGTGAGCGTCAGTGGCCGGGCGGCGTGTCGCTCGCGCCCAGCGCGCCGTTCGACAGGGTGTAGGTGATCGTCACCGGCGGTCCACCGCCTGGATCGTTGTAGCTGACGGCAAGCTGGTTCTGTCCAGGACTGCCGACCAGCTGCAGCGGCGCCAGGCTCGGATTGGCGGTGTCGGTGCCCACGTACTGGTCGTTGAGAAAGAAGAAGACCCACTGACGATTCGTGCCGGCGGACGTGTTCTGTGTGCCGGAAATGCCAATCAGAGTTGGTCCGGCGTCGGTGTCCGCGGTGGCGACTCCAGTGACGTCGAAATTGTTAGCGGCGACCTGCTGCTCACCCACGTCGATGTACGCCAGCATCGGCGGCGGCGTGCCCAGCGTCAGGCACACCACGAGCGTGGTGCCCTGCACAAAGGGCTCCAACCCGTTCAGGTTGGCGGTCACGTTCACGCCGCCGGTGTCCGCCATTGGCAGCAGCTTGACCTGACCAGTCGCGCTGGAGCCGGTGAAAGCTTGCAGGTTTGTGCTACTGGCAGGTCCGGGCTCGAGGGGCGCGGTGAAGATGACGGCGCCGGCCTGGGCGGTGCCCGGCCGATACGGCGTTACGCAGTTCGTATTGGTGATCGTGACGCTGCCCCAGGGTCCACCCAGGTTGGGTACGTTCGTCGAGAAATTCCAGGTGGCATCCGTGACGAGCATCTGACCCACCCGGACGCCAGGCTGAGGTGGGATCGCGGCGGTCTGGGCCTTGGCCATGGGTGCGAATGCCAGCAGGGTGGCGGCAAGCAGTCCAGCGATCGTCGGGCGGAAGATCATGCGACGCACAGGTTAGCGCGAGTATCGATGGCGTCGCATCGGCCTCGAGGACCGCCCTTACAATCGTGGACTATGCTGGGACCTACCCTGGCCGGTCCGACCGTGACGCTCGCTCCCATCAAGCCGGAACATCTCGAGCACTACGTGGACTGGTTCGCGGATTCGCTGGTGACGCGCTTTCTGAATCACGTCCAGGCGTTCACCTTGCAGCAGGAGCATGAGTGGCTCGACCGGGTGTCCCGCAGCGAGACGGAAGTTGCCTGGGGCATTTTTGTCGAGGGACGGCACATTGGCGGAACCGCCGTCAGCCAGATCGACTGGCGGAGTCGACGCGGGATGACGGGCATCTTCATCGGCGATCGGAACTGGTGGGGCCGTGGAGTCGCGACCGAGGCGATGACATTGCGAACCCGCTACGCGTTCGAGGAGCTGGGGCTGGAAAAGCTGATCACCCAGGTTGTCGAAGGAAATGTTGCCAGCAGACGCGCGCTGGAGAAAGTCGGTTACGCGACGGTGGGCGTGTACCGACACCACGAGTTCCGCCAGAATCGATGGTGGGATGTGTGGATCGGTGAGCTGCTGCGCGACGACTGGCTGGCCGACCACGCAAGCCTCACCCCATAATCGCCGCGTTGACACGCGTCGAAATTCACGGCGATGACTTCTGGATCGACAGCGCGCCGACCTACGCTGGACGCACCTGGAGGGACTTGCGGCTCGAAGGCTTGCTGCTCAACTCGCGCATGGTCCAGGCTACCTTCGACGACCTCAATCCGCGCACACGCGGACGCTGGGCGTACCCGGATACGGGTGAATGGGACTCCGAGCGGAATCTACGCGAGTTCGTCGGCATGCTGCCGGTGTATCGCGAGCACGGGTTGCTGGCCATCACGTTGAACTTTCAAGGCGGCAGTCCCGAAGGCTACTCGCGGGATCAGCCATGGGAGAATTCGGCCTTCGGGTCTGATGGCGGGCTGCGGCCCGCCTATGCCGACCGCATGCGGCGGGCCATCGCGGCGGCCGACAACCGCGGAATGGTCGTCATTCTGGGTTACTTCTACCAGGGACAGGACGAGCGGCTCGCGGACGAGGCGGCGGTCGTGCGCGCGGTGGATGCCGCCACGGATTTCGTGCTGGAAGGCGGCTGGAGGAACGTGCTGGTGGAGATCAACAACGAGTGCAATACGCGATACGAGCACTCGGTCCTTCAGCCAGCTCGCGTCCACGAGCTGATTCAGCGGGTGCAGGCGCGTTCGGGCGGCCGCTTGCTGACCAGCACCAGCTACGGCGGTCGCGGGCGCGTACCCGAGGCGGAGGTGGCCAGGACCGCCGACTTCGTCCTGCTGCACGGCAACGGCACGTCCGATCCCGAGTTGATCGCCGACCAGGTGAGGCGCACCCGTGACGTCGCCGGCTACCGCGGCCAGCCCATCCTGTTCAACGAGGACGACCATTTCGACTTCGACCAGGCCCGAAACAACTTCGTCACCGCGCTGAGGGAGCACGCTTCGTGGGGGTTCTTCGATCCGGGCGCGGGGGCGGGCGGCGCGAGTGCGCACGGCAACTACGTGGACGGCTACCAGCTGGTGCCCGTCAACTGGGGCATCAACACCGATCGAAAGCGAGCGTTCTTCGATCTCGTCCGCTCGATGACGACCTCTCCCTGATGGCAGCCCTGCCGGGGTATGATGCGCTCTACTCGCAGGTGGTGAAGCACACAGCAACGGGACGCACGCACCTGCCGCGGTGTGTCCGACGATAGGGGAGATACCCATGAATGAAGAACTGAGCCTGGCGAATCGCGACCTGCTGTGGCGCAGGCGCTCGTTGTTGCGCCGAGTGGGCGGCACGGTGATCGGCGCGGCGGGTTTGTCGGCGCTGGTGGCCGCCTGCGGCCCGGCGGCCGCGCCGACCAGCAGCGGCGCGCCAACCACCGCACCGGCGGCCGCGCCGACGACAGCGCCCGCCGCGGCCCCCAAGCCGACGACCGCGCCGGCAGCCGCGCCAACCACGGCCCCAGCGGCGGCGGCGGCACCCACGACAGCGCCAGCCGCGACGACCGCCGGCGCGCCCAGCGGCACCCTGCGCTACGCTAACGCGGACTTCTCGAGCGAATCGGTTGACCCGGTCGTCGTCGGCCCTCAGTGGTACAACACGCTGTTCGACACGATGCTGACGTACGACCAGCAGGGCAACGTGGTCGGCAATGCCGTCGAGACGTACAGCCTGAGCGACGACGGTCTCACATGGACGTTCAACGTTCGGAAGGGCATCAAGTTCCACAACGGCGACCCGGTGACGTCGGCTGACGTCGTCTTCTCGATCCAGCACTTTGGCTCCAAAGAATCGACCAACCCGTGGTCGCCCTACATCCTGAAGAACAACGAGTCGATTACCGCGCAGGACGACTACACGGTCATCTACAAGGCGCTCAAGCCCGAGTGGGCATTGAAGGTCCCGTTTGCCACCACGCCCGTATACCCCAAGGCTTACTACGAAAAAGTCGGCCAGGACGCGTTTCGCGCTGCGCCTATAGGTTCAGGTCCCTACAAGTTCTCCAAGTTGGTACCCAAAACCAGCATGGAGTACGACGCCAACACGGACTACTGGGGGCCGGCCAAGCCGCAGTGGGCGCACATCACCGAGACCCTGGTGCCCGAAGAGGCGACGCGCGTCGCGCAATTGCAGCGCGGCGACGTGGATATCATCGGCAACCTCTCGTTCGACCGCGCCATCCAGCTCAAGAACAGCGGCTTCCGCCTGCAGGAGGTGGGCCTGCCGACGCTGGCCAACATCGCCTTCCCGGGCACGTTCATGACCCAGGGTCCGACGTCGGACATCCGCGTGCGGCAAGCCATGTCATACGCCATCAACCGCCAGGAAATCTGCGACACGTTCTACAAGGGGCTGGGCAAACCTGGCGGCTTCTGGTTTTTCAGCGAATCGACCTGGGGCTGGGACGACACGTTCAAGGCCGATGCCTACGACGTGGACAAGGCCAAGCAGCTACTGCAAGATGCCGGTTACCCCGGCAAGTTCAATCCGCAGACCATCACGCTGTACACCACCGCGGTGGCGGCCGACCTGATGCAGATCCTGCAGGGCTACTGGGAGGCCGTCGGCGTCAGCGTCGACGTCCAGGTCGTCGACACCCCGGTCTACAACGGGTTGGTCTTCGTACGGGCCAAGGATGCGTCGGCGCAGCAGGTCGGCGCCATCTGGCCGTGGGTCAACGTGGGCGCACCAAACAACGTGTACCACTCGGCCAACATGTTCACCTCCCAGGGTGTGCACACCACCAGCAACGATCCCAAGGCCGATGAGATGTACCAGGCCGCCACGGCCGAGCTTGACGAGACCAAGGCCAAGAAGCTGTGGCAGGACATGATGCATTACGGCTACGACACCATGTGGGTGAATGTCGAGCTGGTGGAGGTGCCAACGTACTTCGCCGTTGGGCCCCAGGTCGGGGCATTCACTAACCGCACGTGGATCAATATCCAGGACAGCTACGTCGGCATCCAGCACGCGTGAGGTAACCGTCCATGTCAGTCTGTGCGCTGGACCACATCGTCCTGGACGTGGCGGACGTCCAGCGCTCACTCGACTTCTATCAACGCGCCCTCGGGTTGGCCGCCGAACGGGTGGACGCTTGGCGGCGCGGCGAGGTCGGGTTTCCCAGCCTGCGCGTTAGCGACGGGACGATCATCGACCTGGTGAGTGACTCTGCCGGTCAGTCGCCAACCCGAGGCAACCTGGCCCACTTCTGTCTGGTGACGGACAGCCCGAATCTGGACCAGGCGATGCAGACGCTGTCGGCCGCGGGCGTCGCCGTCGAGACCGGACCGGTCCGGCGCTCGGGCGCCCGCGGCGATGCGCTGTCGATCTACTTTCGCGATCCGGACGAGAACCTGATCGAGCTACGCACCTACGGCTGAGGCGCGCGCGTCCGCTTAGCGGAGGCTCGTGCCGGTCGACAGCTCCGCCTGGTGGTTGGCGACGTTCAGTGCCGCCTGGCGATTCTGGCCGAGCAGGCCGCCCAGGATCGCGCCGGCGAGCAGGGCCACGCTGTGGATCAGGAAGAAAATCGACGCGGCGCCGGCCACCACCGCGCCGATCATGGGCAGGCCCAGACCCGTGGTGATGACCAGGGCGAGGGCGTCCACGAGGAACACCGGCAGCAGGGCGAGCACGAAAGCGCGGCCTGGGCGGCCTACGACGTAGCCGCCGAGCAGTCCCCCGATGCCGGCTCCCAGACCGGGGACGGGCACCCACGCCAGGGCCAGCGGCACGAACAGCATCAGAAGAAAACCGAAAAACGAGCGCATGTGAATTGATCGAACCTCACGTCGTTGGACGCGGTGCACGGGGCGATTGTTGCAGCGGACGTTCCGTCCTGAACGAACGTTCGGTTGGCTTGACAGGCATCTGGACGGGTGCTGACATGACCGCATGGCCGCTGAGGACGACGCGATCCGCGACGAAGCGCTGGGATGGCTGCGCGAGCACTGGAACCCCGAGTTGCGCGTTCGCGACTGGTGGACGCTGCTGGCCGAGTCGGGCTGGGGCTTCCCCTCCTGGCCGCGGGAGTGGTTCGGGCGTGGCCTGCGCTCCGAACAGGCCGCCGCGGTGCGCGACGCTTTCCGCGAGGTCGGCGCGATCGGACCACCCGGCAGCCTCGGCCAGCGCCTGGGCGGGCCGACCCTCCTGACGCACGCCCGCCGCGAGATCCTCGAGCAATTCCTGCCCGAGCTCGCCTACGGACGCGAGTACTGGTGCCAGTACTTCTCCGAGCCGGGCGCTGGTTCGGACCTGGCCGGCTTGCAGACGCGCGCCGTGCGTGAAGGCGATGAGTGGATCGTCAACGGACAGAAGGTGTGGACCTCGGGCGCACAGTACGCCGATCGGGCCATGCTCCTGGCGCGCACAGACCCTGACGCGCCGAAGCATCACGGGCTGACCTACTTCATCATCGACATGGACCAGCCGGGCATCGAAGTGCGCCCGCTGCACCAGATGAACGACGCCCACGGCTTCAACGAAACCTTCTTTACCGATGCGCGGGTCGGCAACGACCGCATCGTCGGCCAGTTGAACGGCGGCTGGTCGGTCGCCCTCACGACGTTGATGTACGAGCGGGGTGGCGGGGCCGTGCCCAGCGCCCACCCCGGCAAACGCCTGGCGATGCTCGACATGACCGTCGGCGAAGTCGTCGCCGGTCGTGAACGCGGCGAGCGCGAGGGGTTGGGTATGGCGGCCATCACGCCGACCGTGATCGACGTGGCCCGCGAGCTCGAGCGCGAGACCGATCCCGTCGTCCGCCAGCGACTCGCACAGCTTCACGCGCTCGAGGAAGTGCTGCGGCTCGGTGGACTGCGTTCGACCTCGGCGCGGCGCACGGGCGAAGGTCCCGGCCCGGGCGGGTCCGTGGGTAAAATCGCGCGCTCCAACCTGTCGCGGCTCACCCGCGAGGTGGGCATGGAGGTGCTCGGCGCCAACGGCATGCTGGTCGGACCGACCACCCCGGGTGGCGGGCGCCTGCAGCACGCCGCCCTGTCGAGCCCCGGCTCGTCCATCGCCGGCGGCACCGACGAGATCCAGCACAACATCATCGGCGAACGCGTGCTCGGCTTGCCGAAAGAGCCGCGCCTGGACGCCGACGTCCCGTTCCGAGAGCTCAAGACCGGTACACAGTCCCGCCCGGAGTGAAGCCACCAATGGAATCACCGGTTGCTCAAGCCATCGGCGTGCATGGCACGGATGAACAGCGGGCTCGGCTGCGCGCTGGGCGGTACTGCATGGGCTTTGCGGAGGCGGCGCACGGGTCGGACCTGGCGGCGGTCGAAACCCGGGGCGACATCGCTGGGGACGAGGTTGTTGTTACTGGTGCCAAGGTCTGGCTGGCGCACGCCGACGCGGCCAGCGCGGCGCTGGTGCTGTGCTGCACGGAGCCTGGGGCGTCGCGCTACCGGAATTTGTCGTGTGTGCTGGTGCCGTTGCAGGACAACAACGTCGAGCTGCGTCCGCTGCGCACCATGACGGGCGACATCGAGTTCTTCGAAGCCGTCTTTGACGGCGCCCGCGCGCCCGCGGACAACATCATCGGCGGCCGCGGCAACGGCTGGCGCGTGGCGATGACCACACTCGGCTTCGCGCGTGTCGCCCGCGAGATGGACCCGACCGAGCCTTCGACAGGCGCCGAGCTGTCGGCCACCGAGCTCGAGCGTGAGTTCTGGGATCTGGTCGCCACCGCGCAACGGCACCGGCGTGCCGACGACCCCCTCATCCGCCAGCAACTGGCTGCCGCCTACGCCCAGATGCGGACGCTGCAGCTCCACACCGACGCCGAGACCACCAGCCTCCTCTGGGGCCAGTACCGCCAGCGCCTCGGCGAGCTCGGGGTCGAGATCATGGGCGCCGATGCCATGGTGCGGCCGGACGGCGAAGCCTACGCCACCAGCCGCTGGCAGCACGCGCTGCTGTCCAGCCCTGGAGAAGCGCTGGCAAACGGCACGCAGGACATCCAGCGGACGACCGTCGCTGAGCGTGTGCTCGGTTTGCCCCAGTGAGCCCGGCCAGCGGTCTGGCATCGCCGCAGCGGCTGCGCGAATTCTTCCACGCCTCCAGCATCGCGTTGGTGGGCGCCTCTGACACGTCGGGCTGGGCCCGCAATGTCTACGAGAGCATCCGAACGGCCGGGTTCGAAGGCACGTTCGTGCCGGTCCATCCCCGCCACCCGACCGCGTTCGGACTGCCGACACGAGCCAGCCTGTGCGACCTGGCCCAACCCGTCGACCTCGCTTTCGTCCTGGTGCCGACCGAGGCGGTCGAAAGCGTGGTGCGGGACGCGGCGGCGGTCGGCATTCGCAACCTGGTCATCCTGGCGGCGGGTTTCGGCGAACAGGGCGCGCACGGACGCAAGTTGCAGCACGACCTGGTCGACCTTGCCCGAGCGCACGACATCACGTTGCTCGGCCCCAACGGACTGGGCTTCATCAACGCCCCGGCGCGCGTCGCGCCGTATGGCCTGAACATCGCGCCACCGCTGATCGCCGGTTCGGTGGGCGTGGTGTTGCAGAGCGGCGCGCTGGCCAGCGCCGTGCTCGGCTTCGCCCGCGGACACGCGATCGGGCTCAGCCTGCTGATCTCGATGGGCAATGAGGCGATGATCACGACCGCCGACGTGATCGAGTACCTGATCGAGGATGCTGCCACTCGCGTGATCGCGTTGTTCCTGGAGGAGATCCGTCAGCCGGCGCGTTTCACGGCCCTGGCGCAACGCGCCGTCGAATCTGGCAAGCCGGTCGTCGCGCTCAAAGTGGGGCGCAGTCCGGCTGGCCAGCGGGCCGCTCTGGCGCACACCGGTTCCATTGCCGGCGACGACGCGGTGGTGGATGCCGCACTGCGCCAGTTTGGCATCGTCCGCGTCCAGAGTCTGGAGGAGTTGCTGGTCACCGCCGACCTGTTCAGCTCCAGTCCACCCCTCAAAGGTCGCCGGATGGGGGTCGTCACCGCTTCGGGCGGAGCCTGCGACATCATTGCCGACCGCGCGCACGACGAGGGCATCCAGATTCCGGAGTTTTCTCCAGAGACCGTCGCGACCCTCCGCGACATCCTTCCGCCGTTCACCACTCCACAAAATCCGGTCGACGCCACCGGCTACGGACTGGCCCACCAGGCGTCGGCCGCGCGACCGATCACCGCCACCCTCGAAACGGTCACCCACGATCCGAATGTGGACTTCGTGCTGTACCTGGGCTTCAACGTGCCGGCCGCGCCGCCACCCGATCCGCAGCTCGTCGAACAGCGGATCGATGCCCAGGCCAGAATCGTGCAATCCTCGCCCGTGCCGGTCCTGGCAGCCAATACCACGTGCTCCGACGTGAG